>NZ_JBFAUH010000030.1:0-103881 GCF_040679095.1 Streptomyces sp. NPDC052496 | reverse complement strand
CCGCCCCCCCGCCGGGGCGCCGGCCCCGCCGCTCTGTGTATGGCCATCGGTGACGTTGGTTGTGTCAAGTCGGTGGATAAGTGGCGGGTGGGCTGGGTAGTGCTGTGGCCGCTGGGGCGGGGAGGGGCTTCGGTGGGCAGGTGTGAGGGACTAGGAGAGGGTGGGTTTCGGTGGGGCAGCCGTTTGAATTGCCGGGGTTCTACCTGCCGTATCCGGCGCGGTTGAATGCGCATTTGGAGAAGGCGCGTGGGCATTCGAAGGAGTGGGCCCGTGGGATGGGGATGCTTGAGGGGTCGGGGATTTGGGGGGAGGGGGATCTGGATGCTCATGATTACGCGTTGCTGTGCGCGTATACGCATCCGGACTGCTCGGCGGATGTGCTGTCGCTGGTGACGGACTGGTATGTGTGGGTGTTCTTTTTCGACGATCACTTTCTGGAGGCGTTCAAGCGGACGCAGGACCGGGTGGGTGGGAAGGCGTATCTGGACCGGCTGCCGTTGTTCATGCCGATGGAGTTGGGGGCGCCGGTGCCGGAGCCGGTCAATCCGGTGGAGGCGGGGCTGGCGGATCTGTGGGCGCGGACGGTGCCTTCGATGTCGGAGGGGTGGCGGGCGCGTTTCCGGGAGAGTACGGAGCATTTGCTCAACGAGTCGCTGTGGGAGTTGTCGAACATCAGCGCGGGGCGGCTGCCGAATCCCGTGGAGTATGTCGAGATGCGGCGGAAGGTGGGAGGTGCGCCCTGGTCGGCCGGGCTGGTGGAGTTCGCGGTGGGGGCGGAGGTGCCGGCTTCGGTTGCCGGGGCGCGTCCGTTGCGGGTGTTGAAGGACGCGTTCTCGGATGCGGTGCATCTGCGGAACGACCTGTTCTCGTACCAGCGGGAGACCGAGGAGGAAGGGGAACTCAGTAATGGGGTGCTGGTGCTGGAGCACTTCCTCGGATGCACGACTCAGGAGGCGGCGGATGCGGTCAATGACCTGATCACCTCGCGGATGCAGCAGTTCGAGCACACGGTGGTGACGGAGCTGCCGGTGCTGTTCGCGGAGCAGGGCCTGAGTCCGCGGGAGTGTGCGGATGTGCTGGCTCATGCCAAGGGGTTGCAGGACTGGCAGTCGGGCGGGCACGCGTGGCACATGCGGTCGAGCCGGTACATGAACGGGGGTGGGGAGGCGGCGGGTTCGGCGCGGGGCTGGTTGCCGTTCGCGTTCGGGGGGCTGGGTACTTCCGGGGTGGATGTGCGGCGGGCGGTGGCGGTCACCGGGGCCAAGCGGGTGCGGAATTTCTCACACGTGCCGTTCCAGAGGGTGGGGCCGTCGCAGTTGCCGGACTTCTCCATGCCGTTCACGACGACGCTGAGTCCGCATCTGGACGGGGCGCGGGTGAACGCGGTGGAGTGGGCGCGGCGGATGGGGATGCTGCGGGCGCAGGAGGGGGTGCCGCTGTCGGACGTCTGGAGTGACGAGAAGGTGGCGGACTACGACTTTCCGTTGTGCGCCGCCGGGCTGCATCCCGAGGCGACGCCGGCGGAACTGGACCTGGGGTCGCAGTGGCTGACCTGGGGCACGTACGGGGACGATTACTACCCGGCGGTGTTCGGGACGGTGCGGGACATCGCCGGGGCGAAAGCGTGCAACGCACGGCTTTCCGCGTTCATGCCCGTGGCGGACGGGGAGGCGATGCCCGAGCCGGGTGATGCGATGGAGCGCGGGCTGGCGGATCTGTGGCGCCGTACGACGGAGCCGATGGATGCCGCGGCGCGCCACGTGTTCCGGGAATCCGTCGAGATGATGACGGCCGGGTGGATCTGGGAGCTGGAGAACCAGGCACTGCACCGCATTCCCGACCCGGTGGACTACATCGAGATGCGGCGGGCGACGTTCGGCTCCGACCTGACGATGAGTCTGAGCCGTATCGGGCACGGGCGGCGGGTTCCGGAGGAGGTCTACCGGAGCGGCCCGCTGCGTTCCCTGGAGAACGCGGCCGCCGATTACGCGACGCTGCTGAACGACGTGTTCTCGTACCAGAAGGAGATCGAGTACGAGGGCGAGGTGCACAACGGGGTTCTGGTCGTGCAGAACTTCTTCGACTGCGACTATCCGACGGCACTCGCGATCGTCCATGACCTCATGACGTCGCGTATGCGGGAGTTCCAGCATGTGGCGGCGCATGAACTGCCGGTACTGTACGACGATTTCGGCCTGCCGGAGGAGGTCCGGTCGCTGCTGGACGGGTATGTGAAGGAGCTGGAGAACTGGATGGCGGGGATTCTCACCTGGCATCAGGGGTGCCGGCGGTACCGGGAAGAGGATCTGGTCCGGCACAAGGGGCGGGGAGCGGTTACCGGGCCGGCGCCGGGACGCAGGTTCGTCGGCCGGCCCAGTGGGGTGGGGACGGCGGCGGCCCGGGTGGTCGCCCCGCGGGCGTGAAGGGTCGCCCCGCCAGCATGAGTGGTCGTCCCGCGGGCATGAAGGGTCGCCCGGCGGGCATGAGTGGTCGCCCCGCGAGCATGAGTGGTCGGCCCTCGGACATGACTGATGGCCCCTCCCGTCAGGCCGGGAGGGGCCGGTTCAGGTCAGGAGTGCGGCAGCTGCTGGGCCGCGGTCAGGGTCGGTGGGAGTCGTCGCTCGTGTTCGCGCGCAGGCGGCGGCGCGTCGCCTGCGCGGTCAGCGGGCGTTCTCGGTGATCAGGGAGCGGACGAGGCGGCAGGTCGTGTTGGAGGGCGGGTGCACTCCGATCCGGGCCGCGGTGGTGCGGATGGTGCGGTTGCGGGCCCGCTCCGGGGTGTAGACACCGCCGTCGAGCAGGGCTATCGCCAGGCGCATGGCCTTCAGACGGCGGTTGTGGTCCTCGTACCACTCGCGCGGGAGACCGGCGGGCAGCGGCTTCTTGACCATCGGCGTGTGGCGGACCACCCGGCGCGCGGCGGTCTTCCGGTACGCGGACTGCGCGGTCCGGGTGGACTTGGCGGCCGTCGTGGCCTTGGTGGCCGTCGTGGACTTGGCGGTCGTCGCGGCCGTGTCGGTCGTCGTGGTCTGCTTCGGGATCGCGGTGTTCGTGGACGGTGTGGCTACGGCCATCGGCAACCTCCTGGGACAGCGGACAAGCAGTCCTGGACTGCCTGGACTGCTTCCTTTCTGCTGCCAATTTTAGTGCCGACCACTGACAAAGCCGCCTGGTCAGGGAGTGCTTGGGAGGGGCGGGGAGGGGGTGGGGGCGGGGGCCTGGGAGGCCTTCGGGGCCGGGCTCTGCCCGGTGTCCGGGCCGGCGGTCGGCAGAGCGATCCCGTTGCTGGAACAGCGCACCGTCCAGGGCCGCTCCCCGCTCGCCGGCTCATACATCCGGACGTCCACCTCAGTGGCGGGGCGGCCGCCGGGGATGGCGGCGTGCGCGGCGGTGCACGCGATCTGGTGGACCGCCGCCGCCTCCATCCGGGCCACCGGAAGGGGGAGGTGGACGCTGACCGCGCCGGTCGAGGCGACGGCGGTGAGCCGGCCGGGCATCGGCGGCACCACACTGACCAGCCCACGCGCCTGTTCAGCGGCGGTAGGGCCCTTCACCAGCAGGTCCAGCGCTTCCTGGGGGCCGACCGGGCCGTCGGCCGGCCGGGCGGCGGCGTGTACGCCGAGGGGGGAGAGGAAGAAGATCCGGGCGGTGTAGGTGTCGGTGCCCGGCTGCCGGATGCCTTGGGCGGGGGCGCCTGCCTGCACGTAACCGGTGGGGGCGATGCCGCAGCCGGTGAGGAGGAGGGCCACGGTGAGAAGGGCTGTGGTCAGGAGGGTTGTGGTGAAGAAGGCGGTGCCGAGGCGAGGAAGGTGGGGAAGGTACGGGGGCGTGGCCGGCGCCGGTCGGGTCGGGCTCCTCATGGGCGGTCCTCGGGGGCGGGAGCGGGAGCGGGAGCGGGCGCGGGGGCCGGGGCAGGTGCGGGTTCCGGTGGGGGGTCCAGCGGCAGGTCCACCGTGAAGACCGCTCCCCCGCCCGGAGCGTTGGCCACGCGCAGGGTGCCCCCGTGCAGCCGGACGTTCTCCGTCGCGATGGCCAGGCCCAGTCCGCTGCCGCTGGAGCGGGCACGGGCGGCGTCGGCCTTGTAGAAGCGGTCGAAGACGTGCGGGAGGGCTTCCGGGTCGATGCCGGGGCCGTGGTCGGCCACGTCGATACGGAGCCGTCCCGTCGTCGCGTACGCCGTCAGCCGTACGGGGGAGCCGCCGTGCCGCAGTGCGTTGCCGACCAGGTTGGCCACGACCACGTCGATACGGCGCGGGTCGAGGCGGGACCGCAGGCCCTCGGGGAGGCGGGTCTCGACCTGGTCCTGCCAGCCGCGCAGCTGGAGCGTCTTGCGCAGGGCGACGGCGACGTCGATCTCGTCGAGGAGCAGGTCGGCGGCGCCCGCGTCGAACCGCGAGACCTCGATCAGGTCCTCCACCATGCGGGTGAGTTTGGTGGTCTCGTCGCTGATCAGCCGTACGGCGTCGGCGGTGTCCGGGTCCAGCCGGGCCGCGTCCTCGTCGAGGACCTCGGTGACGGCGGCCATGGCGGCCAGTGGGGTGCGCAGTTCGTGGGAGACGTCGGCGGCGAACCGCCGGGCGTTGGCCTCCATGCGGCGCAGTTCGGCGTCGTCCTTCTCCAGGGCGCGGGCCATTTCGTTGAAGGTGACGGTGAGGTCGGCGAGTTCGTCGCGGCCGGTCACCGGGGAGCGGGTGTCCAGTTCGCCGGAGGTGATGCGTTCGGCGGCCTCGCGCAGGCGGCGTACGGGCAGCAGGACGCGGCGCGCGGCGAACAGCGCGGGGACGACGGCCAGCGCGAGCGCGGGCAGGGCGCCTGCCTGGGCGGCGGTGACCAGGGCGGAGATGTCGGCCTGCTCGTCGTCCAGGGCGAACTCCGCGTAGACGACGAGGCCGGAGGGCTTGCCGTTGCGGGCGCCCGGGCCGGGGGCGGCTGACGGCGTTCCGGCGGCGGAGGCTTCCCCGTGCGGTGCCCTGGGGGTCTCGTCGGTGAAGTCCACCGGCACGCCGATCGCCAGCCACGGCACCCCGCCCCGGTCGACGCGCTGGAAGATGGGCGCGTGGTGCTCCCGTACGGCGGCACGCAGGCCGTCGCTGACCGCGCTCCCGGGCGCGCGCCCCGGCGCACGGCCGCCCGCACCCCCCGCACCACCGCCATCCGCGCCCCCCGCCCCCCACGGCCCCGGCGCCACCGGCCCGTCCCCGTACTGCGCGTAGGTGTGCCAGTTGCGGGAGCCGCCGGCCCGGTCGAGCTGGACGACGAGGTTCTGCAGGTCCGCGCGTTGCGGCGGGAAGGGCAGGTCGGGGCCGAGGGACTGCATCTGGGCGCGCAGGTCGTGCACGGCGGTGTTCTGGGTGCGGGCCAGTATGGCCGTACGGGCCTGCCGGAAGGTGAGCGCGGCGGTGATCAGCGCACTGAGCGCGGAGACGACGAGGAAGCCGACGACGAGGCGGGTGCGCAGCCCGCGCAGCCTGGTGTACGCGGCGGTCAGCCACTCGCGGCCCCGTGTCGGCGCGGCCGCCGGCCGGCGGGGCGACGGGGTGCTCACAGCGGCCCGAACCGGTAGCCGAACCCCCGTACCGTCTGGACGTACACAGGCGCGCGCGAATCGTCCTCGATCTTGGAGCGCAGCCGCATCACGCACGCGTCCACCAGCCGTACGTCCCCGTAGAAGCTGTGTTCCCAGACCTGTTCGAGGAGCTGCTGGCGGCTGAAGACCTGTCCGGGGGAGTCGGAGAGGAAGAGGAGCAGCTTGAGTTCGGAGGGGGCGAGGACGAGTTCGTGGCCGTTCTTGGCGACCAGGAGGGCAGCACGGTCGATGGTCAGCGCGCCGTACGCCGTGGAGGAGGAGCGGGGCGATGGAGCGGCAGCCACGGGTTCCGCCTGCCGCGCTCCGTCACCGCGCCCCTCCCCCACCACCCTCCGCAGTACCGCCCGCATCCGCGCCTGGAGCACCTCGCCGCCGGCGGGTTTGACCACGTAATCGTCGGCGCCGGCCTCCAGCCCCACCACCATGTCGATGTCGTCGCCGCGCGCGGACAGGATGATGATCGGGATCTGCTGCGTCTCGCGGATGCGGCGGCACACCTCCAGTCCGCTCATGCCGGGCAGCATCAGGTCGAGCAGCACCAGCTCCGGCCGGAAACGTTCCAGCGCGAGCAGTCCGGTCTCGCCGCTGGCGGCCGTCTCGACCTCGTGTCCGCGGCGGCGCAGCGCGAGATGGACGCCCTTGCGTACGGCGGGATCGTCCTCGATGAGCAGCACACGGGTCATGGGGCGGTGGTCTCCGAAGGGGGGCCGGGCGGACGCTCGTCGAAAGCGTACGGCGGGGACGGGGGCTGACCATGGTGCGCGCCGTTCGTGACGTCGTGTCTCGCATGGTGTGAGGAATTGATGACGGTCCCGCGAGAACGGCGCGGCACGCCGTCCAGAGCCTCCGTACGCCACCTGAAGCCGCCACAGGCCTCCGAAGACCACCGCCCGACGGCCGCCCCGGCCCGGCCCGGCCCCCGCCCCCTACCCCTCCACCAGCTCCCCCCTCAGCCGCTTCTTGTCCGGCTTGCCGACGGAGGTGAGCGGGATGGCGTCCACCTGGTGCACGCCGCTCGGCGCGTACATCTTGCCCTTGTGCGCCACCACGAAGTCGGTGATCGCGCCGGGGTCGATCGTGCGTCCCGGTGCGGGGACGACGGCGCAGTGCACCTCTTCCACCGCGTCGGCGGTGCTCACGCCGAAGACCGCGCAGTGCGCGATGTCCGGGTGGGTGTGCAGCAGGTCCTCCAGTTCGCCCGGGTAGACGTGCCCGCCGACCACAATGATCATGTCCTTGACCCGGTCCATCAGGTAGAGGTAGCCGGCCTCGTCCAGGTAGCCGACGTCGCCGGTGCGTACCCAGCCGTCCCGGATGACCTGCGCGGTCAGTTCGGGCTTCTTCCAGTAGCCGGTCATCATGCCTTCGGAGCGGACGTACACCTCGCCGCTGGTGTCGGGCGGGAGGCGGTGGCCGTCCTCGTCGCGGATCTCGATGTCCACGCCGGGTACGGGCCGGCCGACGGTGATCTGGCCGCCCTGCCCGGTCCGGTCGTGTTCCTCGGGACTCGTCTCGGTGAGCAGCAGGGCCTCGGACTGCCCGTACCAGCCGTAGAGGACCGGGCCGAGGACGTCGAGGCCCTGCCGGAGCCGGGAGGGGGAGGCCGGGCAGCCGCCGTAGGTGATGCGGGTGAGGCTGCTGAGGTCGGTGGTGGGCAGGTCGGGGTGGTCGAGCAGTTGGTAGAGGAGGGGCGGCAGCAGCCACATGTGGGTGATGCGTTCGCGGGCGACGGCGGCCAGCACCGCGCCGGGGTCGAACCCGTCCTGGAGGACGACGCTGCCGCCGCCGGCCAGCGTCATGTCGGCCAGCTGTCCGGCCAGGTGGGCGAGCGAGGTGCAGGCGAGCAGGCGGGCCGGGTCGCCCGCGGAGGCGAAGGAGTAGTCCACGGCTTTGGCGTACGGGAGGTGGGCCATCCGGATGCCCTTGGGGACGCCGGTCGTGCCGCCCGTGTAGCGGATGCACCAGTCGTCCTCGGGGCGGGCCGCGCTCTCGACCGTACGGCCCGAGGGGCGGGCGGCGGCCGCGGCGGACAGGTCCTCGGCGTCCAGGACGCCGTCGGCGCCGGGGGCGAGCAGCAGGACGTCCGGCGCGGCGCCGTCGAGGTGGGAGAGCAGTCCGGCGGCGGGTCCGGCCGACTCCGGGCCGACGAGGAGCAGGGCGGTCTCGGCGCTCTCCACGACGCGCGCCTGGGTTTCCGGGGCCTGTCCCTCGTACAGCAGGACGATCCTGGCGCCGAGCAGGTTGACGGCGTACCGGGCGGACAGGGCTTCCGGCCGGTTGCCGGACAGCATCGCGACGGTGTGGCCGCGCCCGATGCCGCGGTCGGCGAGTTCCGCCGCCGTGCGGTGCACGGTGTCGTGGAATGCGGCGGCGGTGATGTCCCGCCCCTCGGACGTGGTCAGTACCCGGCGTTCCGGGTGGTCCGCCAATTCCTGCAGGATGTTTTCGACGTAACTCGTGAACGCTGTCATGAGCTGCGCCTCCTTGTCGTACGGCGCACCGGGGCGCGGCGCGGAATGCGGCGCGGAGTGCGTACGGATGGGGAGCGCGAAGGGCGCGGTCACGACGTTAGGCGGGAACTTCCATACCTTCCAAGACCAATTCCGGCATGTAGCGATACCCGGTGAGGCATAAGGCGGAGAGTTCGGCCCGGCGCGGCAATTGATTGGGCGTCACCCCGTCTCCGCCATGCCCCCGAACGACGCCTCCGCCGCCGCCAGCACCTCCGTCACCCGCAGTCCGAACCGTGCGTCGCAGGGGTGCCGCTCGCCGCCGTGTACGGCGGTGAGCAGCGCGTCCACCGCCCGCGCGTACGCCACTTCCGGCCCGTCCTGGCGGCGCGGCAGCGAGGTGGTGCCCGAGGTGCCGTACAGCGTGACGGACACCCCGGAGGCGGCGCGCGGCGCGGTCAGGCTGACGGTCGCCGAACTCGCCGCGCCACCCGCGTGGCGCAGCGTGAGCAGCACGGTGTCGCCGGGTCCGCGGGCGGCCGTGACGTGCTCGGCGTCCCCGAGGACGGGCAGCAGGAGGGACAGCGCGTGCGGGCCGACGTCCCACAGGGCGCCCTTCTCACGGCGCCAGGGAGAGGCCGCGTACGGGCTGTCGCTGTCGGCGGCGAAGACCGAGCCGAGCCAGTCGGCGTGCGCGGTGAACCAGCCGCCGGCCGCGGCCGCCTTGTCGACCCACTCCCCCTCGGCGGCTCCGAAGCGCGCGGTGAAGAACACGACGGAGGCCACGCCCGCCCGGTCGGCGGCGTCGGCCACCGCGCGCGCTTCGGTGACGGTGGTGGCGACGGGCTTGTCCAGGAGGAGGTGGCGGCCGGCTTCGGCGGCCCGTACGGCGAGGTCCGCCTGGACGGACGGCGGGAGCGCGACGGCGAGGGCGTCGGTGTCGGCGAACAGCTCCTCGGGGGACGCGTACGGGCGGGTGCCGTGGCTCGCGGCCAGCGCCGCGGCGGCCTCCGGGCGCCGCCCCCAGACGCCCGTGAGGGAGACGCCGGGGTGGGCGGCGAGGGCGGGGGCGTGGACGCGCTGTGCCCAGGGGCCGGTGCCGAGGAGTCCGATGCGCAGAGTCGTCGTCATGACCGCCAGTGTGCCCCGCGCCCGCGCGCGCGTCGTGCCGCGTTCCGTACCGGCTCGCAAGGTCCGGCCGGGTCCGTTCTGCGTGCGGAAGTTCTCCCGGGGCCGGGGCGTCCGGATTTCGCGGGGGGTCTCGTGCTGTTGCCGGGGCACTTCGGGACAGATGACGTAGCACAGGGCTATCCGTGAGAATTCGCCGAATCTTTCGTTGTCCGGCTCCGGGGACCGCAGTACAAGAAGAGAACTCCTTCGAGGAGGACTCCCACAGTGCACCGCGAGACCCGAGAGGCCCGGTGACCCGCAATGCCGATCGAGTTCCACACCGCTGTCTCGAACGAGCCGGAGGAACAGCACGTCGTCTTCACCGCTGAGGAGTTGGCCGTCCAGGCACCGTCCGAGGGGCCGCAGGGCGACGCGGCCCGGGCGACCGCCGACGGCCTGGAGAACGTACGGGGTTACAACCGCCCCGAGGGCACCCCCGAGCAGCTCTGGCAGCCGCCGACCGCGGCGCTGCCGGACATCGGCGAGGCGTCCTTCGGCCCGCCGCCGGTCGCCGCCGAGACCGTGCACGGCCCGGACGACCGGGTGCAGATCACCGACACGTCCGTGTACCCGTGGCGGGTGCACTGCTCGCTGCTGATCACCGCGGCGGACAACTCCCGCTGGATCGGTACGGGCTGGTTCATCGGCCCGCACACCCTGGCCACCGCCGGGCACGTCGTCTACATCAAGAACAGCGGCGTCGCCGGGCGCGACGGCTGGGTCAAGAGCATCAACGTGATGCCGGGCCGCAACGGCAACACCCTGCCGTACGGCGTCGTCACCAGCACCAGCTTCCGTACGGTCAACGGCTGGGCCAACAACGGCGACGAGAACTACGATTACGGCGCGATCATCCTGCCCAACAACCTGGGCAACACCACCGGCTGGTTCGGCTTCGGCGTGTGGTCCGACGCCGACCTGCTCAAGACCGTCGGCAACATCTCCGGGTACCCGGGCGACAAGCCGGCCGGTACGCAGTGGTACGACGCGCGCGGCGTCGCCTCCGTCGGGCCGCGCAAGGTGTACTACGACATCGACACGGCGGGCGGCCAGAGCGGCAGCTCCGTCTACCACTTCTACAACGGCGGCCGGTACGGCATCGCGATCCACGCGTACGGCGGCGCGGTCACCAACTCCGGCACGCGGATCACCACGCCGGTGTACAACAACTACGTGGCGTGGAAGGCGTGACCGGACAGCGGTAGCAGGGCAGCCGCAGACAGCACGGAATCCGCAGGAAACGAGCAGGAGACGAAAGGTCCCGGCATGGCGGCGATCTCCGGAGTCGTGGTGGACGCGGACGGCCGGCCCGTCCCGGACGCCCGGGTGTATCTCGCCGCGGGCCCCGGCTCCTTCCCGGACGTGGCCGCGCTCACCGACGGCGAGGGGCGCTTCACCCTCTCCGCCGGCGCCGACGGCGGCTACACCGTCGAGTGCCGCTCGGAGCGGGGCGGCACGTCGCAGGCCGCCGGGGCCGCGGTCACGGTACGGGGCGGGTCGGCCGACCCGGTCGAGATCCGCCTCGGCTGACCCCGCCTCCGGCACCGGCCCGGCAGGCGCGGGCCGCGGCCAGGGATGATGGAGGGCATGAGAGCGCCCTCCGCCTACGCACCCTGGCTCACTCCGCTGTACGTCGGCGCCGTCCAGCTCGGCGCGTACGCCACCGCGCGGCTGCCCGCGCAGGAGCGCGCCGAGCTGCTGCGCACGCACTCCACCAACGTCGACAACCTGCGGGCGGGCCGCTGGCGGACGCTGGCGACCAGCGCGGTGTTCGTCGAGAGCCCGCTGCCCGTCCCGTACGGGCTGGCGCTGCTCGCAGCGCTCGGTACGGCCGAGGCGGCGTGGGGCACCCGGCGGGCCGCCGCGATGTTCGCCGCCGGGCACATCGGCGCCAGCGTGCTGGTGTACGGCGGGCTGCGGGCGGCCCGCGCACTGTCCCACAAGGCGGTCACGCCCGACACCGAACGGGCCGTGGACGTGGGCGCGAGTTACGGCTTCTACGCCACGGTGGGCGCGCTCGCCGTCTCCGTACCGCACCGCGGCGCACGGGCCGCGGCGACGGCGGGGATGCTGGCGCTGGGCGTGGCCCCGGTCCTGCGCCGGGGGCGGGACTTCACGGACGCGGGCCACCTGGCGGCGCTGCTGCTGGGCATGGGCGCGGGCGCCGCGTTCAAGGCCCGCCGCCGTACGGCCACGGACGCCGCGCCGCGGACGCGCCGCCGTACGCCCGCCTCCCTCAGCCGCCGTACGCCGGTCCGGCCGCGCCGTCCGTTCCGCGCCGGTCAGCAGGCCGCGTGAAGGACAGATCAACGGCCGTCTGGTTGAATGGGGGCATGGCCAGCCTCACCGACACCGCGACAGGTCGCAGCGACCTTGAGCCCTTCTGGCCGTCCCGGCAGGGACATCACTTCGACCGTCTGTGTTGCCGCGCGCACTGAGCGCGGGCCCGCACACGCCTCTCCGACGCCTCCCGAGCGTCTCCAGCCCTGCCCGCGCGCACGACGTCCACCGACGCCCCTCTGCGCGAAAGAGCTGACGATCATGACGAACGTCCGTACCCTGCCTGCCCCTTCCGCCACCGCGACGGCCGGTGCCGCCCCCTCCCCCGTCCCCGCCGTGCCCGGCCGGCAGCGACAGCGCCTGCGCGCCGTGGCGCCCGACGAGCTGCCGCCGGTCGCCGAGCTGCTGACCTCCGGCGCGACCTGGCTGCCCGCGCCGCAGCACAGCCTGCCCGCGCTTCCGGGGCAGCCGGCGATGGTCGGCTACCTCGTGCTCGTCCCGGCGGAGCAGGTGCCGGCCGCCGCCGCGCCGCACCTGGCACCCGGGGAGCCGGACGCCGCCGCCCCGGCCACGACCGGTGACGCGACCGTCCGCATCGACCCCGAGCAGCGGACCGTGCACGTCCACGGCCGGGCACTGGACCTGACGTACCTGGAGTTCGAACTGCTCGCCCACCTCGTGGCGCACCCGCACCGGGTGCACACCCGCGACCAGCTGGTGACCACGGTGTGGGGGTACGGGCACGTCGGCGACGGCCGTACCGTCGATGTGCATGTCGCCCGGCTGCGCCGCAAGTTGGGCGCGGATCTGCGGTCCTCGATCGTGACCGTACGGCGCGTCGGCTACAAGTACGTACCGAGCGTCTGACCGGCCCGGCCGGCCCGGTCAGGAGGTACGCGCTCTCCATGCCGCCGGGCCGGTTCCCTGACGGTGCCGGTGACGGCCGCGCGGGCCAGTTCCGCCAGCGCGCGCCGGTCGCCGGTGCCCGGCCGCGGCAGCAGCGGCGGGTGCACGGTGACGCGGACCGTCAGGCCGCGCGCGCCGACCACCCGCCGTACGGAGGACAGGAATTCCTCGTCGCCCAGGAAGCCCGCGACCGTGCTGGGCAGCCCGTGCTGCTCGTACGCGAGCGTCACCGGCCGTACGGGGGCGCCCGCGTCCAGCGCCGCCTGGAAAGTGGCCCGCCGGAAGGCGCCGTACGCCACCGAGCACCAGGTGGTGGCCTGCGGGAACGCGGCCACCGACCGCCCGGAGCGCAGCAGCTCCGCCAAGGAGGCGACCGTGGCGGGGAGTTGACGCGGGCTGGCGCGGTCGATGAAGCGGGTTCCGGCGCGGCGGGCGAGGGTGCCGACCAGCGGCCAGTCGCCGATCTCGCGCTTGGCGAGCAGGGTGACCGGCTCGACGGCGAGCAGGGCGGGGACGTCCAGCCAGGAGATGTGGTTGGCGACGACGAGGGTGCCGGGGCGGGGCGCGGCCGGATCATGGACCGCGGAACCGGGCGGGCGCCCGGCCGGGACCGTGAACCCCGTCGCGTCCGCCGCCGACGCCACGACGAGCCGTACGCCGATCGCGCCGAGCACCGCGCGCGCGTGCGCCCGCAGCCGCGCCGGTTCGGCCGTCCGCTCGCCGTCCCGCAGCGCCCGGCCCGCGGCGTGCGCGAAGGCGGCGCAGCGGCGGGCCGCCTCCGTGAACGGGACGCGTGGCACGGCGTGGGCGGCGCACCGCGTGGTGCACTCGGACCGTACGTCCCAGGAGGTACTCACGCCCGGCTCCCGGACGGCGTGCCCTGCCGCTCCGCGGCGTCCCGTCCGTCCGGCCGCTCCCCCAGGAAGAACCGGCGGTACCGGTCGCCGAGCCGCTCCATGTCGAGCACCACGAAGAAGTCGGCCACATCGAACTCCGGGTCGTGCGCGGGCGGCCCGCACACCCACGCGCCGATCCGCAGGTAGCCGCGGAGCAGCGGCGGCAGCAGCGACACGTGCGGCCGGGCGTCCGGCCCCGGCCCTTCGGGGCGCCACGGCCGGTGCGGGGTGACACGCAGTCCGGGCGGCGCGGCGTACCGGGTGCGGCCCAGCTCCCAGGCGGCGGCCGCGGCCACGCCCCCGTCCCCCAGCGGCACGGAGGCGCAGCCCGCCAGGTAGCGGTGGCCGGAGAGCAGGGTGTAGCGGGCGAGCGCGGCCCACATCAGGTTGATGACGGCGCCGCCGCGGTGGCCGGGGTGGACGCAGGACCGTCCGGCCTCGATGAGCGAGGGGCGCAGCGCGGCCAGTGCCGACAGGTCGAACTCGCCGTCGGAGTAGAGGCGGTCGCCGCGGCCGGGCGGCACCAGCCGGTAGGTGCCGACCACGTCGCCGGTCGCGGTCTCGGTGACGATCAGGTGGTCCGCGAGGTCGTCGACGGGGTCGACGTCGTGGCCGGCCAGCGGGGAGCGCAGGGTGGCGCCCAGCTCCTCGCCGAAGACCTGGTGGCGCAGGCGCTGGGCGGCGCGTATCAGGCCGGGGGTGGCGGCGATCGAGGTCTCGTACGCGGCTGGCGGGGTAGCGGCGGGCACGGTCGCGGGGACGCTCATGGGGCTCTCCGTCCGGGGAATTCGAGACGTGGTGAGGCCGGCAGGGGTCGCGGGAACGGGAGGGGGTGCGGTGGGAGAAGAGGAGCGGGGCCGGACCGCCGGGTCCGGCAGCGTGCGCCACCCGCCGGGCCACGGCTGCCCGCGCGGTGGTGCCAGCTACACCCCCTTAGGGGGGTGATACCCAGTGACCTGGTCTTCTCCACCCGGCAGACTGTTCCCGTGCCCGACGTCCGGGCGCGTGAAGTACAGGGAGCGTACGGATGAGGGTCCGCCGAACACTGGTCGCCACGGCACGGGGGCTCGGCCTCGCCGTGGTCTCACTGGCGGGCTCGGTCCTGCTCATCTCCCTCACTCTCGTCTCGCTCGCCCTGCTCCCGGTCGGTGTCGGCTGGCTGACCCTCCCGCTCGTCGTGCGGCTGACCCGGTGGTACGCCGACCAGCGGCGGGCATGGGCGCGGGACTGGGCGGACCTGCGGGTGCCCGCCGCGTACCGCCCGCTGCCGGACCGGCAGCCCGGCCTGCCCGGCGTGGTGCAGCGGTGCCAGCACGTGCTGCGCGCCCCGGCCACCTGGCGGGAGCTGCTCTGGCTGCCGGTGGACATGACGGCCGGGTTCTTCAGCGCACTGCTGCCGGCCGTGGTGATCCTGTTCGGCGTCGAGGGCTTCGTCTTCCCGGTGCTGATCTGGAACGGCGCGGACCTCAGCGACCAGATGTACGGGTTCCTGTCCACCACGGACCCGCTGCAGGTGGCCCTGATGCCGGTGCTGGGCGCGGCGGCGCTCGCCGCCTCCCGCTTCAACCCGAGGCTGCTGTCGCTGCACTTCCGGCTCGCCGCGGTGTTCCTCACGCCGCCCAAGGCCGAACTGGCCGCCCGGGTGGCACGGCTCACCGAGACCCGGCACGACGCGGTGGACGCCTCGGCGGCCGAGCTGCGCCGCATCGAGCGGGACCTGCACGACGGCGCGCAGGCCCGGCTGGTGGCGATGGGCATGGACCTGGGCACGATCGAGGCGCTGATCGAACGGGATCCGGCCCAGGCCAAGGAGCTGGTCGCCCGCGCCCGTACGTCCTCGGCAGAGGCCTTGTCCGAACTGCGCGACCTGGTGCGCGGCATCCACCCGCCGGTGCTGGCCGAACGCGGCCTGGACGACGCGGTACGGGCGCTGGCCCTGCGGATGCCGCTGCCGGTGGAGGTGACGGGGCGGCTGGCGGGCCGTCTGGAGGCGCCGGTGGAGTCGGCCGCGTACTTCTCGGTGAGTGAGCTGCTCACCAACACCGCGAAGCACGCGGACGCCACGCGGGCGTGGGTGGACCTGGAGTACGCCGGCGGGCGGCTGCGGGTCACCGTCGGGGACGACGGGCGTGGCGGCGTGGTCCTGCCGCCCGCGGGCGGCACGGGGGTGCCCGCGGGCGGCACGGGGGCACCGGCGCGCGGTGCGGGGCTGCCCGCGCAGGCCGGTACGCTCTCCGGCCTGCGCGGGCTCGAACGGCGACTCGGTACATTCGACGGCATATTGGCCGTCAGCAGCCCGGCGGGCGGCCCCACCCTGGTCACGCTGGAGATCCCGTGCGCGTTGTGCTCGCCGAAGACCTCTTCCTCCTGAGAGACGGTCTGATACGGATGCTGGAGGCGTTCGGCTTCGAGATCGCCGCCGCCGTGGACAACGGGCCCGACCTGGCGCGGGCGCTGGCCGAGCAGGAGCCGGACGTCGCGGTCGTCGACGTACGGCTGCCGCCCTCCTTCACCGACGAGGGCCTGCAGTGCGCGCTGGCCGCCCGCCGTGCCCGGCCCGGCCTGCCGGTGCTGGTCCTGTCCCAGCACGTGGAGCAGCTGTACGCGCGTGAGCTGCTGGCCGACGGCACCGGCGGCGTGGGGTACCTGCTCAAGGACCGGGTCTTCGACGCCGAGCAGTTCATCGACGCGGTACGGCGGGTGGCGGCCGGCGGTACGGCCATGGACCCGCAGGTGATCTCCCAGCTGCTGTCCCGGCGCTCGCGGGACCGGCCGCTGGCCCGGCTGACGCCGCGCGAGACGGAGGTGCTGGAGCTGATGGCCGAGGGGCGTTCCAACACGGCCATCGCGGCCAAGCTGGTCGTCACCGAGCGCGCGGTCGCCAAGCACACCTCGAACATCTTCGGGAAGCTGCACCTGCCGGTGTCCGACGACGACAACCGCCGGGTCCTGGCGGTACTGGCCTACCTGGACCGCGGCTGACCCCGCCCGGCCCACCAGGCTCTCGTAGCACACCTGGTGGGACCGCTGGAAGCTCATCCGGCCACCGCGTACGCTGACGATCCGTACGCAGACCCGTACGGAACGCGAGCGAGGAGTTCACCGGATGAGTGCCGCAGCAGACAAGGAGTGGCTCTACGCCCTCGACATCTCCGACGCCACCTGGCAGCGCGCCCCGGGCGAGTCCGAGGAGGCGGTGGAGATCGCCTTCCTGGAGCAGGGCGCGGTGGCCATGCGCAACTCCAAGGAGCCGGACGTGGTGCTGCGGTACACCGAGGCGGAGTGGCGGGCGTTCGTCCTGGGCGCGCGGGACGGCGAGTTCGACCTGGACGTCACGCACCGCCCGGAGTAGCGGGCGCGGCGCGGGCGGCGGTACGGCGGCGGCGCACGGTTCCGGTGCCGTACCGCGGCCCGCGGGACACGGGCCGCCGCCCTTCCGGGGGCGCGGGGTCAGGTGACCATCCCAGGATTCACTCGTTTCACCGAAGGTGGAGCAGCAGCAGGCAACAGCACCCCGTCCGGACAGCCGCCGCCCCGGCGCCGGTGACGTCCCGGCCGCCTTCGTCGGCGTCGAGCAGGCCGAGGCGGCCCTCGTCGAGCACTATCCGCGGCTGACGCGCCTCGCCTATCTGGTCCTGCCGCCCTCGCTGGGGCGCAACCGGCGCGTCCTGACGGCGCATTCGGTCGTCCAGCGCGCCCTGCCGCGCAAGGACACTCCCGCGCGGCCGGTCGCCCTGCCGCCCCAGCGCCGCTCCGGCCACCCGGCCTCCGACCCCGCCGGTCCCGGTTACGCGCTGGTACGCCTGCGGGTGCTGCGCGCGGCCCTGGCGGCCGAACAGCCGCGGGTACGAGTGCCGTTGCTGCGCCGCGAGGTGCCCGTGCCCCCGCTGCCGCCGCTGCTGCCGCAGGTCTGGGGCCTGCGGCTGTTCCCCCGCTCCGGGGACGTGGACGAACTCACGCTGGCCCGGGCGCTGTCGGCGCTGTCCGCCCCGGCCCGCGCGGCGTACGTGCTGCGCGCGCTGGAGGGGCTGGGCGACGCGGACGTACGGGCGGTCCTGGAGGCGGCCGGGGCCGAGGACGTGCCGGGCGCGCTCGCCGCCGCGGCCGGTACGGCACCGGCGGCGGGCGGCCGGGACCGGGCGCTGCTGGAGTCCCCCGAGTTCGACCCCTGCTCCCTCCAGGTCCGGCCCACCGACCTGCTGCGGCGCCGCCGGTACGCGCGCACGGCGCTGGCGGCGGGGGCGGCGGTGCTGGTGTGCGGTGCGCTGCTGAGCCTGCCGGGCGGCGGTCGGGGCCCCGATGGCGCCGCGGCTCCCCCGTACGCCGAGAACGCGGCAGCGCAGGCCGCCCTGGACCCCGCCAAGGTGACGCGGGCCGCCGCCGGTGCGTGGCGCAACGCGACGCGGCGGGGTCTGTCGGCGTGGCCCGCCCGTGGAGACCGTACGGACGACCGGGCGCTGCTGCGGCGCGCGCTGGCCGTATGGGCCAGGCCCGGCCCGGACGTACAGGTCTCGGCGACCCCGGGCACCGCGAAGGGCCCCGCGGCCGGTCCGCCCCAGCTGCTCTACGCGGGCGTGGCGGACCGGGCCGCGGTGGTGCTCCTGTACGACGGGCTGCGCGTGGTGCGCTACGCGGAACCGGCGGACGGCCCCGACGGGCAGGGCGGCGCGGCACTGGACTTCGCCCGCACGGACGGCGCGGACGACACCTCCGCCACGGCCCTGGTGCTCAGCCGCGCGGACAGCAACGTCCGCTACCTCACCGCCCCGTGGACCGAGCACGCCGCGCTGACCGACCTGCGCAAGCCCACCGGCGCGGCCCAGCCTCTCCCTCTCGGCGAGGACGGCACCACCGGCCCCGTACCGTCCCCGGCGCAGGCCACCTCCTGCACGTCCTGGCAGGCCCTGCGGCTGGACGGCCGCCTCTTCACCGACCTCGGCGAACTGCTCCCGGCCCGGCTGACGTCGGGCGCTCCGGACCGCCCCGGCGAGCCGGACGGACCGCAGGCCCGTACGGTCTGGGCGCGTACGGCGTGCCACCTGGGCGGGCTGCGCGGCCAGGGCGTCCGCACGGTCAACTCCTGGGAGTTCGCGCGGCAGCAGCTGCCCGCCGGGGGCGGGACCGCGGCGTGGGTGTGCACGCGCGCCGAGACCTGGCGGGGCGCCGGCAGCCGTGCCTTCGCGCAGGTCCAGACGCCGCCCGCGGGCGGCCGGCCGTACGCGCCGGGCGCGGTGGTGGCCCGTTCCACGGGCGGCCCCGGGTGCGGTCCGCGCGAGCCGTGGGCGCTGGCCGGGGTGCTGTGGAAGACGTCCGGCGGGCAGTGGTGGCTGGTGGCCGCGGGCAGCGCGCAGCTCACGGAGATCAGTGCGGGCGGCGGGCTCACGGGCCGCGCGGCCGGCTCCCAGCTGGCCGTACCGGCCACGGCGGGCGCCCGGGCGGAGCTGTCGGGGCGGCTGCGGAGCGGTGGGCGGGTGACGGGGCTGCGGTAGCACCGGGACGGGAGGGGCCGCGGAAAATCCCGGCCCCAAGCCTGTTGCCGATCCCGTACCCGCCAGTACATTGACGCCATGTCTAATACGGCCTCGTCGCGGCCCCGGCCGGCCGCGTCCGAGCACACCCCGCTGAAGGCCCGCAACGTCGCCTTCGACTGGGCGGACACGCCCCTGCACTGGATCCCCGGCGACCCGGACAGCACCCACACCATCAACGTGCTGCACCTGCTGCTGCCCGCCGGCGAACGCTGGTTCGTGCACGTCTACCAGCAGGTGCTGCCGCAGATCCGGGACGCGCGGCTGCGGGCGGACGTGCTCGGGTTCATCGGCCAGGAGGCGATGCACTCCCAGGCGCACGACGGCGTACTGCCGCACCTCAAGCGGCTCGGCCTGGACCCCACCCCGTACACCGCGCAGGTCGACTGGCTCTTCGAGAAGCTGCTCGGGGACCGTCCCCCACTGCTCAAGGGGTGGGCGGTGCCCCCACTGCCGCCGGGGCGGGCGCGCCAGTGGTGGCTGATGGAGCGCGTGGCGATCATCGCCGCGATCGAGCACTACACGGCGTTCCTCGGGGACTGGGTGCTCAACGCGGCGGCGCTGGACGCCAGGGGTGCCGATCCGACGATGCTGGACCTGCTGCGCTGGCACGGTGCCGAGGAGGTCGAGCACCGCTCGGTCGCCTTCGACCTGTTCCTGCACCTGGACGGCGGGTACCGGCGGCGGGTGCGGACCTGGGCCACCGCCTTCGCCGCGCTCGTCTTCCTCTGGCAGCGTGGCACCCGCTTCTTCATGGCCAACGATCCGTCGCTCACGGACGGCCGGGCCAGCTTCCGGGAGTTCGCGCGCGGCGGGCGCCAGGGCGTCCTGCCGACCGTCGCCGACATGGCCCGGTCCGTCCCGCAGTACCTGAGCCCGTCCTACCACCCGTCGCGGTACGGCAGCACCGAGCAGGCCGCCGCCTACCTGGCCGGCTCCCCCGCCGCGACCGCCGCCGAGGCCCGTCCGCAGCCCACGGCCGCGCGGCCCGGCACACCGACGACCCGCCCGACAGGAGCCGCCTGAGATGCCGTCCCTCCCCCGGATACGTACGGTCCTGGCCGCCGCCGGTGCCGCGCTGGTCGTCCAGCGGGCTCTGCGCCGGTGCGTCGGCCGGTCCCCGCTGTGGCCGCTGCCCGCGCTCGAACAGCCCGTCTCCGGCCGGGGCCGGGGCCGCTCCGGTCCCCTGCGGCTCCTGGTCGTGGAGCGCGCCGAGGAGGCCGAGGGTGTCGTACGGCTGCGTCTGGAGGGCGACGGCCTGCCGGCCTGGGAGCCGGGGGCCCACCTCGACGTGGTGCTGCCCTCGGGGGCCGTACGCCCGTACTCGCTGTGCGGCAGCCCGGCCGACACCGGCTCGTACACGATTGCCACGCGGCTGATCGCGGACGGCCGGGGCGGCTCGCGCGAGGTGCACGAGCAGCTGCACGAGGGAACGGTGGTGGAGGTGCGCGGGCCGCGCAACCGCTTCCGGCTGGAGGAGTGCCACGCCTACCTGTTCATCGCGGGCGGCATCGGCATCACACCGATCCTGCCGATGCTGCGGCAGGCCGAGTCCGAGGGCGTGCCCTGGCGGCTGGTGTACGGCGGGCGGTCGCGCGCGTCGATGCCGTTCCTGGAGGAGATCGAGAAGCTGGCGGGGGCCGCGTCGGACCGGGTGACGGTGGTCGCCGAGGACGAGGACGGGCTGCCCGACCTGGCGGGCGCGCTCGCCGGCGCTCCGCCGCACGCCGCGGTCTACTGCTGCGGCCCGGACCCGCTGATGGACGCCGTGGCGGGGCTGCTGCCGCAGGGGGCGCGCGGGCTGACCCTGCACACGGAGCGGTTCGCGCCCGCCGCGGCGCGGTCCCCGGGCGAGGACGCCGAGTTCGCGGTGGAGCTGCGGCGTACGGGCCGTACGGTCACCGTCCCGGCGGACGGCAGCGCCCTGCGCGCCCTCCGCGAACAGGCGCTGCCGGATCTCCCGTACTCCTGCGAGCAGGGCTTCTGCGGCACCTGCCGGCAGCGGGTGCTCGACGGTGAGGTGGACCACCGCGACGAGCTGCTCACGGACGCCGAGCGGGACGACTCGATGCTGATCTGCGTCTCGCGGGCCCGGGGGGAGCGTCTGGTGCTCGATCTCTGAGGGATCTGAGGGAGGGGCGGGCGCCGGTGCGGTGTCCGGCCTCGCCGTCGAGGGCCCGCTGTCCGCCTCCCGGCCGCTCGATTCCGCGGCGCGCCCCGGCTCGTTAGGGTGTGCGCATGACCAACGGGGCGCGCCGCAGGATGGGTGTCGAGGAACGACGTGAGCAGCTGATCGCGGTGGCGCTCGGCCTGTTCAGCCACCGGGCTCCGGAGGAGGTCTCGATCGACGAGATCGCCGAGGCGGCCGGCATCTCCCGGCCGCTGGTCTACCACTACTTCCCGGGCAAGCAGAGCCTGTACGAGGCGGCGCTGCGCCGGGCGGCCGACGAGCTGGCCGCCCGTTTCGTCGAGCCGCACGAGGGTCCGCTCGGTGCCCGTCTGCTCCGCGTGATGGAACGGTTCTTCGACTTCGTCGAGGAACACGGTCCCGGCTTCTCGGCGCTGATGCGCGGCGGCCCGTCCGTCGGCGCCATGGCGGGGGTCGGATCGGGCCGTACGAGCGCGATGATCGACGGCGTGCGCCAGGCCGCGTACGAGCAGATCCTCTCCCACCTCGGCGTGCGGGATCCGATGCCGCGCATGGAGCTGGTGGTCCGCTCCTGGATCTCGCTCGCCGAGACCACCGCGCTGATCTGGCTCGACAGCCGCGCCGTCCCGCGCGGCGAACTGGAACGCCAGCTGGTGCACGACTTCGCGGCGCTGGCGGCGGTGAGCGCCGCGTACGACGCGGAGATGGCCGGCGTCCTGGGCCGTGTGCTGGCCGACGAGCCGTCCGACGGGCCGTTCGGTGACCTGCTCACCCGGCTGCTGGCGCTGGCGCCGCAGCCGGGGTGAGACGGACGAGCCCGTTCCGGTACCGCTGCGGCACAATCCGCGCATGGACATGATCAGCTTCCGCCTCGCTGCGGACACCGAAGCCGATGTGGCCGCCCTCGTCGCGCTGTACGACGGCGCCGCCCGCTGGATGCAGGGCCGCGGCATCAGCCAGTGGACGCCCGGCGAGCGGGACGCCGAGCACTTCCGGCTGCGGATCAAGCAGGACGAGGTCTGGTTCGCCGAGGTGGGCGGGGAGATCGCGGGCGCCTGGGAGCTGTGGTGGGAGGACCTGCCCGCCTGGGGGCCGCAGCCGCCCGTGGCGGGGTACCTGCACCGTCTGATGGTGGACCGCGACCGGGCCCCGGCGGGTACCGGCCGCGCGATGCTGGCCCGGGCCGAGCGGCGGATCGCCGAGGCGGGCCGTCCACTGAGCCGGCTCGACTGCAAGTCGAGCAATCCGCGGCTTCAGCCGTACTACGAGAGTGCGGGCTACCGGGTCGTCGGCGCACAGCGGGCGAAGGAGGGCTCGGACGGGAGCCGGTACACCGTCACGCTGCTGGAGAAGCGGGTGCTCGGACCGGGGGCGTAACCGGGGGCGCACCACGGGCGCGGGGGCGCACACCCGGCGCAGAGCACCGGCGCGCGGAGACGCGCCGCGCAACCGGCACGGGTTGTCCGGCCCTTTGTCCGGCGCCTCCAGGGCTTTCGGACAATTCCCAGGGGGCTCACAGTGGTGTCACCGGGGCCTGAGGGCACGGGATCACGGGGGCCCATGGAGTCCGCTCCGGCGGACGGATGGGGGAACCATGGGAAGGATCCACGGGGGAGACGGGCCCCGGACCGCCACCGGCGGATGGGCCGTCCATGGGCAGGGCGGCCCATGGACGGCCCCGACCAGCACACCCGGCCGGGCTGCCGCCGCGGCTACTTCGCGGCGAACACCGCGACCGTACGCGCCGGGACCGCGAACGTCCCCGTCCGCTTCTCGTACGACGCCTGCCGCACCACCGGGTCCGCGCCGCGCGCCTGCACCCGGTGCAGGCCGTACCGCGCGCCCACGAGCGCCGGTACGCGCTGGAGCTGCCGCTGCGGCGTCGCGTTGAAGACCACCACGAGCTTGCCGAGCCGCATGGTCAGCACGCCCGGCGTCTCGGCCGTCCCCGACAGCGGGAAGGAGAGCGTGCGCTGTACGGCAGCGGCGCTGTCCAGGCCGAAGGCCGGCTCCGCGGCGTGGATGCGCAGCAGGTCGCGGTAGGCCGCGGAGGCGGCGGTGATCTGCGCGCAGCCGGGGCGCAGGGCGGGGTCGGCGAGCAGGGGCCGGGCGTAGGGCCATTTGTCCTTGTTGTCGGCGGCGGGCGGCAGGCCTCGGCCGAAGCCGTTGCCGTCCCGGCAGTCCCAGTGCAGGGCGTTGAACCAGTCGCCGCTGTCGTGCGAGTTGCGGTCCAGCGACTTCGACCGCAGCAGGTCGCTGCCCGCCTGGGAGAGCGCCGGGCCCTGGGAGAGCGCGGCGGTGGCCATGGCCACGACCTGCATCCGGGCGCGGTCGGCGGGCGAGGTGCCCTGCGGGAGTTTGTAGGCGAGGGCGTCGTAGAGCGTCTCGTTGTCATGGGCGTCGGCGTACGCGAGGGCGTCGGCGGGGGTGGCGGCGTATCCGGCGGGGCTGCCGTTGTAGTCGACCTGCGCGCCCTTGACCGTACGGCCGGAGGTGTCGGTGAAGGTGAAGTCGGCGAGGTTGCCGGTGAGGCCGACCTTGAGCAGGTCCTGGTAGTGGAGCAGGCGGGCGCGCTGTTCGGCCGGGCTGCCGTTGGCGGGCGAGGGGTTGGGGTCCGTGAGGAGGCCGGAGGCGAAGCCCTGGACGCGCGGGTCCGGGTCGAAGGGGCCGCCGCCGCGTACGGCGTCCCGGGCGCGGTCGTTGAAGGTGGCGATCCCGGTGCCCGCCATGTTCCGCTGGGTGGCCTGCACGAAGCGCGCGTCGTCCGCGACCTCGCCGAAGTTCCAGCCCTCCCCGTACAGGACGATCGCCTTGCCGTCCACGCCGTCCTCGGCGACGGTCAGCGCGTCCAGGGCCTTGCGTACGGCGAGGATGTTGGCCTTCGGGTGGTGCCCCATGAGGTCGAACCGGAAGCCGTCGACCTTGTACTGCCTGGCCCACGTGACGACCGAGTCGACCACGAGCCGGCCCATCATCAGGTGTTCGGGCGCGGTGTTCGCGCAGCAGGTGGAGGTGGCCACGGAGCCGTCGTCGAGCAGCCGGTGGTAGTAACCGGGCACGATGCGGTCCAGGACGGACAGCGCGCTCTGCCCGCTCGCGGCGGTGTGGTTGTAGACGACGTCCATGACGGTGCGCAGCCCGGCGCCGTTCAGTCCCTGCACCATGCGCCGGAACTCCACGGTCCGCGCGCGCGGCGAATCCGGGTCGGACGCGTACGAGCCCTCCGGCACGGTGTAGTGGAACGGGTCGTACCCCCAGTTGTAGGCGTCCCGCGCGGCGGTCTTCCCCACACACTCCTGCTGCCGCTCGGAGTCGGCGGGCAGTGCGGCCAGGTCGCAGTCCGGCCGGGCCTGGTCGGCGCGCCGCTCCGGGACGGTCGCGATGTCGAAAGCGGGCAGCAGGTGGACGTACGAGGTCCCGGCGTCGGCGAGGGCCTTCAGGTGCCGCATCCCGGCCGAGCGGCGGTCGGTGAAGGCGAGGTACTGGCCCGGGTGGCGCGAGGTGCGGTCCTCGACGGAGAAGTCGCGGATGTGCAGTTCCTGGATGCGGGCCCGGTTCAGCGGCACCGCGGCGGGCTTCCTGAGCCGGTCCCAGCCCTTCGGCGCGAGGCGCGGGTCGGCGAGGTCGACGACGAGGCTGCGCGCGGAGTCGGCGCTCAGGGCGGTCGCGTACGGGTCGGTGACCTTGTTCGTGACGAAGCGGCCGACGCTCGGCGCCCAGACGGTCACCACGTACCGGTACGGCTTGCCCGCCCAGCCGCGTGTGCCCCGCGCCTGCCACACGCCGCTCGCGTCGTCCCGCCGCATCGGCACCGTACGGCCGTCGAGTTCGAGCGCGACGGTGCGGGCGGTCGGCGCCCAGACGGAGAGGGTGGGGCGGCCGCGGCGGAAGACCGGGCCGAGCGGCGCCCCGGCCGCGGCCGGCCCGTAGAGGTCGTCCAGCACGCCCGGGATCTGCACGCCCGTGCTGACGGGCCGCCCGTCCGCGTCCGGCTGGACGGCGACGAGCCGGTCCCGCAGGGCGGTGGCGGCGAGCTTCCGGTCACGCGGGTCGACGGCGAACGCCGGGAAGTGCTTCAGGTGCGGGTACGCGGCCTGCTCGGCGGGGGTGAGGGCGGTGGGTGTCAGCCGTATCCGCCCCGTCGGCCGGTCCGGTCCGGCCGTCCCGAACTCCAGCCGGGCGTCCGCGTGCCGGGCGCCCTTCCAGACCACGGTGTCGCGGTCGATCCACTGCGCTGCCGCCTGGGCCGGAGCCGTCGGCGGCGGCGGTTCGGCATTCGCTGGGAGCGGGGCGGGCAGGACCGCCGCGCACAGGGCCATGGCCACGGCTGCGACGGTACGGCGGAGGGTGCGCCTCACGTAAGGACTCCTTCAGGACGTTCGGGGGCCGGCCGGGCATCGGGCGGAGCGGTCAGCCGCAGCTGCGCGCGCCGACGTGCAGCGCCAGCGCCGTGTTCGGGGCGACCGTGGCGGTGAAGCGCCCGTCCCCGCCCACCGTCACCGGCTTGCGGCTCTGCACGTCGCAGTACGTGCCGGCCGGCAGCCCGGTCTGGAACGTACGGGTCAGCGCGCTGCTCTCGTGGTTGACCACGGCGTAGCCCTTCTCGCCGCGTCCGAAGGCGATGGCGTCGTTGCCGTTGTCCCACCAGTGGGTGACGGCCGTGCCGTGGGTCGCGTTGCGGAAGCCGACCATGGCGCGGATCTCCGGCCAGTTGTGCTGGCACTTCCAACCGTCCTGCCAGCACGCGCGCACCGCGCCCCCGTTGGGCGGGCCCGCGTCGTGGTCGGCGAACTCGTACCCGGAGTGCACGTCCGGCGCCCCGTACGGCCACGCCAGCATGAAGACGTTGGCGAGGGTGTAGTCCGCGCCGTCCTTGTAGCTGAGGGTGGAACCGTTGCGCTCGGTGTCCCAGTTGTCGACGAAGACACCGGACTTCCCGGAGGGCAGGTACGCCCAGCCCTCCCCGAAGTTCTTCAGGTACGCCAGCTTCTCGTTCTGGAACACCCGCTTCAGGTCGCGCCCGTACCGGAATTCCTGTACGTCACCGTTGCCCAGGTACTCGGTGGGCGAGACGGCCTCGCCCTCTCCGTAGATCACTTCCTGCTTCCAGTAGACGGAAGGATCCTTCAACTGCCGCTTGACGGCGGCCAGGTCCTCCGCCGGCATGTGCTTGGCCGCGTCGATCCGGAAGCCGTCCACGCCGAGCGACAGCAGGTCGTTCAGGTACGCGGCGATGCGGGACCGCACGTACGGCTCACCGGTGTCCAGGTCGGCGAGGTCCACCAGTTCGCAGTGCTGCACGTTCCACCGGTCGCGGTAGTCCGTGATCCGCCCGGTGCAGTCGTCCATGTCCTGCCGCTGGTAGATCCCCGGGTAGTCGTACTTCGTGTACGACGAGCCGCCGGTCCCCGTACCCGACCCGGCCGACATGTGGTTGATCACCGCGTCCGCGACGACCTTGACCCCCGCCGCGTGGCAGGCATCGACCATGTTCTTGAAGGACGCGCGGTCACCGAGCCGCCCGGCGATCTTGTAACTGACGGGCTGGTACGAGGTCCACCACTGGCCACCCTGGATGTGCTCGGTGGCCGGCGACACCTCCACGAAGCCGTACCCGGCGGGGCCCAGCGTGTCCTTGCACTCCTTGGCCACCGCGTCGTACCGCCACTCGAAGAGTTCTGCGGTCACGTCCTTCGCCCCGGGCGGGGCCGCCTGCGCGGGCTGCGGCGGCGGGGCGAGGACGGCTGCCGCCGCGCCGCAGAGCAGGGCGAGCGCGGCGGCCACCGGTCTGCGGGCGGACCGGTGCCGGCGGATGCGGACTGCCATGGTGTCCTCCTGAGGGTGGGAGGGGTTCAGCCGTTGTTCTATCCGCCGTGGTTGATTGCTGCAAGAGTTTGCGCAAGGGATTGCAGAGGAGTTGTGCCGCGCCCGGCACACGCCCTACCCGTAAGCCCCCGGCGCCAGGTCCAGCTCCGCGCGCACGGTCTTGCCGACTCCCGCCCGGTCGAGGACAGCCCACCGGGTGGCGAGCGCGGCCACGACGGTCAGGCCGCGGCCCCCGTCGGCGTCCGGCGGCGCGTCCACGAGCCCGTCAGGTCCGGGCGGCCGTCGCTCGGTCCGCGTATCGGTCACCTCGATCCGCAGCGTTCCCGTACGGGCGAGCCCTCCGAGCACCGCGAGCCGCAACTCGAAGTCCCGCCCGGGCACGCGGCCGTGCGTCACGGCGTTGGCCGCCAGCTCCCCCACGACGGCACCGACGTCATCGGAGAACCCGGTGCCGTACGGAAACCCCCACGCGTCGAGCCGATGCACAGCGAGATGACGCGCAAGGCGCGCCCCGAGCCGCGTACTGCTGAAGCGCTGGGTGAACACACGTACGGTGACGGGTGGGTGGGGTGGGCGGGTGATGAGGTGGGTTGGCATGGGGGCAACGGTTGCCGCTCAGGACGGGGGTGGCCAGGCTTTCCGCCCGTACGGAACGTCAGCGTACGGGTGCGCAGGGTGGACGGTACGGGTCACAGGCCGTAACCATGTCCCGATTGTGTGCGTAGACCCCTCGGAGGTGCCGACCCATGGCAGACAGCGCAGACAAGAACGAGCCCGAAGGCACGGACAGCCTCAAAAGCTTCGGGGCCGTGGTCAAGGTGTTCCGGGAACGGGCGGGGCTTACGCAGGAGGGCCTGGCTACGTTGGTGCGGTTCTCCCCGGAGACCATCGCGTCGATCGAGCAAGGCCGCAGGCTCGCGCCGCCGGATTTCATCGGGCGGGCGGAAGAAGTGCTGGGCGCGTTCGGGGTGTTGCGGGCAGCGGCCAAGCACCTGGCCCGTAAGCCTGGCCTGGCAGCGTGGTTCCGGCAATGGGCGGCCCTGGAGGAGCGTGCGATCAACCTGTACACCTACGAGTGCCGGATGGTCCCGGGCCTGCTGCAGACCGAGGCTTACGCGCGTAGCCTGTTCGACACCCTCGTGCCGCCGCTGACCGACGAACAGGTCGAAATTCAGCTCACGGCACGAATGGAACGTCAACGCCTCCTCCGTGAGAGGCCGAACACCACGTTCAGCTTCATTCTCGAAGAGAGCCTCTTCCTGAGGCGTACCGGCGGCGCGGATGTCACCCGGGAACTCATCGACCACGTGCTGGAATGCGCGACTCTCCGGAACGTGGAAATCCAGGTCATGCCGTTGGTGCGGGAGGACCATGCTGGGCTCGGCGGCCCGCTGCAACTGCTCGAAACCCAGCGCAACCGGTGGTACGGGTACTCCGAAGGGCAGCGCACCGGCCACCTGATCTCGGATCCGAAGGAGGTCAGCATCCTGCAGAGGCGGTATGCCAGGATGCGTTCGCAGGCCCTTACGCTGGACGAATCCGTGAGCCTGCTGGAGCGGATCCGAGGAGCACTATGAGCACCACTGACCTGTCCTGGTACAAGTCCAGCTACAGCAGCGGCGATGCTGACAGCTGCGTAGAAATCGCCACCTCCCCCACCGTCATTCGCATCCGCGACTCCAAGAACACCCGAGGCCCCCGCCTCACCGTCTCCCCCCACGCCTGGACCGCCTTCCTCCTCTACGCCACCCGCCGGGCAACCTGACCCGAACCGTCATTGCCCGCCGCCCCGGGTGGCAGTTGCATGGATGCGGTTCTGGCCGCATTCGAGAGAACGGTGGGTTCCGATGGCGACGAGCGACACCCTCGACCGCAAGTTCAGCATCCTCTTCGACTGGTTCGACCGGACCGAGGACGGCTGGCTGACCCACGAGGACTTCGAGGTGATGGCCGGGCTGTTCATGGCGATCGCGAAGCCTGAGGACCACGAGAACCGGGCCGCGCTGCGGGAGGCGTTCGGCCGGTGGTGGGAGGTGCTGCGGGACGCGGGCGGCACGGACAGCGAGGGACGGGTGAGCCGCCAGGCGTTCATCGGCCTGATGCGTTCGCACGTCACCGACCCGAAGACCTTCGAGCACGTCGTGCTCCAGATCGTCGACGCGCTCATGCAGGCCCTCGACACCGACCGCAACGGCATGCTCAGCCAGGACGAGTACGTGCGGATGTACGAGGCCCTGCACATCGAGCCGGCCACCTCGACCCCCGCCTTCCACCGGCTGGACCGCGACGGCGACGGTGCCATCAGCCACGCCGAATTCCGCAAGGCCATCGAGGAGTTCTACCTCAGCCCCGACCCGGACGCCCCGGGCAACTGGCTGCTGGGCTCGCCGCTGATCACGTGAGGCCGGCCCCGGCCCCGGCCCCGACCGTCAGGCCGACGCCTCATGCACCGTGACGAACACGCCGCGCGCCCGCTCCCCCGGTGCCTCGGTCCACGTCGCGCTGATGTGGCCCAGGGGGGTGTCGTCGTTGTCGGCGGCCGTGGTCAGTACGCGGTGTACGCGCAGGACGAGGGGGCGGGGCGTGTGGATGAGGATGTCGGTGCTGGACGGGTTCTGGGCCACCGATTCGGGGCCCTGTACCGTCCCGTGGTCCGGTTCCGCGAAGTGGGCCCGCACCGTGGGGTCGAGGGTGTCGTTCTCGCTCTGGGCGTGGGCTTCGGCCGTGCCGGTCAGGAAGGCGAAGAGCTGGGTGACCAGGACCGGGTCGTGGGTGCCGTCGTAGACCCAGCGCTTGCCGAGTACGCCGTGCTCCAGGGTGCCGATGAGGGCGTGGCCGGCGCCGGGGAGGGGGGCTCCGCGGTAGGTGAACGGGACGAGGTAGTGGACGGGGGCGGGGCCGGCCGTGTCGGTGGCGACCATGAACTCCATGCCTACCTCGCCCGCCGGGTCGTCGAGGCGGAAGCCGCCGGCCTTGGTGAGGTCCGGGGCCGTCCCGTCGCCGGCGTACCAGGGCTGGGCGGGGAGCCAGGAGGCCAGCAGCTCCAGCTTGGTGGGCGAGAGGGTGGTGCGGTGGATGATGGACATGGGACGCCGCCTTTCCCGAGTCCGGTCACGGTGACCGGGTGACTGGTGGTGCTCCGGTGCATCCTGCCACCCGTGTTCGCCGCCTATCACGCCGCGGGCGGTAACCGCGCCGTCGAGCCGCGCACCACCAGCTCCGGCTGGAAGACGAATTCCGTGTGCCGGTCCGGTGAGCGGTCGCCGTCCTCGCGGGCGCGGATCTCCTCGATCAGCGCGTCCACGGCCGCCGAGGCCATCGCCCGCACCGGCTGGCGCACGGTCGTCAGCGGCGGGTCGGTGAAGGCGATGAGCTGGGAGTCGTCGAAGCCGACGACGGAGATCCGGCCCGGTACGTCCAGGCCGCGCTGGCGGGCCGCCCGTACCGCGCCGAGGGCCATCAGGTCGCTGCCGCAGACGATCGCCGTGCAGCCCTCGTCCAGCAGCGACGCCGCCGCCGCGTGACCGCCTTCGACGCCGAACAGCGTGTGCCGGACGAGCCCTTCGGCCCGCCCCGTCCGCAGGCCGAACGTCTCGGTCAGCGCCGCGACGAAGCCTTCGGCCTTGCGGCGCGACGGGACGTAGCGGACCGGGCCGACGGCCAGGCCGATGTCGCGGTGGCCGAGTTCGGCGAGGTGGCGTACGGCCATGCGGGCGGCGGCCCGGTCGTCCGGGGAGACGAAGGGCGCGGCGACGCCCTCGTGGTAGCCGTTGATGAGGACGTACGGGAGGCCGCGGTCGGTGAGGCGGGTGTAGCGGGTGGGGTCGGTGGTGCTGTCGGAGTGGAGGCCGGAGAGGAAGATGATGCCGGTGACGCCGCGGGCTTCGAGCTGCTCGACGAGTTCGTCCTCCGTGGCGCCGCCGGGGAGCTGGGTGCACAGCACCGGCGTGTAGCCGTGGCCGGCCAGGGCCTGCTCGATGAGCTGGGCGAAGGCCGGGAAGATCGGGTTGGTCAGCTCGGGGACGATCAGGCCGACCAGTCCGGCGCTGGCGCGGCGCAGCCGTACGGGGCGTTCGCAGCCGAGCACGTCGAGGGCGGCCAGCACCCGCTGCCGGGTGCCGCTGGCCACGCCCGCCTTCCCGTTGAGCACCCGGCTGACGGTCGCCTCGCTGACCTGGGCCTGCGCGGCGATGCGCGCCAGCCGGGGGCCGCTGCCCCCGGCCGGCGGCGCCTCGGTGTGGTCGGTCACGCTTCCCACCACACGGCGGTGTCCGCCGGGAGGGTGAGTTCGTCGTCCACGGTGCGGAGTTCGACGGAGCAGAGCAGCGGGCGCCAGCCGGGGTGGACGGGGGCGCGTACGGGCTCCGACGTGGTGTTGACCGTGCACACGAAGCCGCCGGGGCGCCGGAAGGCCAGGACGCCGTCGGGGGCGTCCAGCCACTCGACCGCGTCGCCCGCCCCGAGTCCGGGGTGGCTGCGGCGCAGCGCGAGGGCGGCGCGGTACAGCTCCAGCATGGAGGCCGGGTCGCCGGTCTGGGCGGCGACGCTCAGGCGCGCCCACTCGGGCGGCTGCGGGAGCCAGCTGCCACCCGTACCGAAGCCGTACGGTGCCGTGTCGCCGGACCACGGGATCGGGACGCGGCAGCCGTCGCGCAGCCCGTCCTGGCCGTCGCCGCGGAAGAACGCGGGGTCCTGGCGGACCTCGTCGGGCAGGTCGGTGACCTCGGGGAGGCCCAGTTCCTCGCCCTGGTAGACGTACGCGGAGCCGGGCAGCGCGAGCATCAGCAGGGCCGCGGCGCGGGCGCGGCGGCCGTCGCCGCCGAGGCGGGTGGTGTGCCGTACGACGTCGTGGTTGGACAGGACCCAGGTGGTGGGGGCGCCTACGGGCCGCATGGCGTCGAGGGAGTCGTCGATGGCGGCGCGGAGGGCGGCGGCGTCCCACGCGGTGCCGAGGTAGTGGAAGTTGAACGCCTGGTGGAGTTCGTCGGGGCGCAGGTAGAGGGCGGTGCGGTCGGCGCTGGGGGTCCAGGCCTCGGCGACGCCGATGCGCTCGCCCGCGTACTCGTCCAGGACGCGGCGCCAGGAGCGGTAGATCTCGTGGACGCCGTCCTGGTCGAAGAACGGCAGCACCTGGTTGCCGAGCAGCTTGAGCTGTCCGGTGCGGCCCATGTCGGGCAGGCCGGGGGCCTTGACCAGGCCGTGGGCGACGTCGATGCGGAAGCCGTCCACGCCGAGGTCGAGCCAGAAGCGCAGGATGGAGCGGAACTCGTCCTGGACGGCCGGGCTGTCCCAGTTGAAGTCGGGCTGTTCGGGGGCGAAGAGGTGGAGGTACCACTCGCCGTCGGCGACGCGGGTCCAGGCCGGGCCGCCGAAGACGGATTCCCAGTCGTTGGGCGGGAGTTCGCCGTTCTCGCCGCGGCCCTTGCGGAAGTGGAAGCGGTCGCGGAGCGTCGAGCCGGGGCCCTCGTCCAGTGCCTGCCGGAACCAGGCGTGCTGGTCGGAGCAGTGGTTGGGGACGACGTCGACGATGATGCGCAGGCCCAGGCCGTGCGCGTCGCGGATGACGGCCTCGGCGTCGGCGAGGGTGCCGAAGGCGGGGTCGATGACGCGGTAATCGGCGACGTCGTAGCCCGCGTCGGCCTGCGGGGAGGAGTAGAAGGGGCTGAGCCAGACGGCATCGACGCCCAGGTCCTTCAGGTACGGCAGGCGCGTACGGATGCCGGGCAGGTCGCCCATGCCGTCACCGTTGCCGTCGGCGAAGCTGCGCGGATAGACCTGGTAGATCACCGCGTCGCGCCACCACTGGGTGGCTGCGGACGCGGCCGGGTCCGCGGCGTCGGCGGTCGCTCCATGGGTGTGGTGCTCGGTGGTCATGTCATCCCTTGGTGGTGCCGGAGGTCAGTCCGGCGACGAGGTGGCGTTGGGCGAAGGCGAAGACCAGACCCGCGGGCACCGCGATGATCACGGCGGCGGCGGTCATCGAGCCCCAGTCGTTGACGTACTGGTTGACGAAGGTCTGCAGGCCGCCGGCGAGGGTCAGGTTCTCCTCGCCGGTCATGAAGGCGGAGGCGTACGCGACCTCGGCCCAGGCCGTCACGAAGGTGTAGAAGCCGGTGACGGCCAGGCCGGGGCGGGCGAGCGGCAGGACCAGGCGCCAGAAGGTGCCGAAGGGGTTGAGGCCGTCGACGCGTCCGGCTTCGTCGATCTCCACCGGGATGGTGTCGAAGAACCCTTTCATCATCCAGGCGCAGAACGGGACGGCGATGGTCAGGTACGTGACGACCAGGCCGGCCGGCTGGTTGAGCAGGCCCAGGCTCGCCATCAGGTTGTACAGCGGCACGATCAGCACGGCGACCGGGAACATCTGGGTGATCAGCAGCAGCCACATCAGCGGCCGCATGCCGGGGAAGCGGAAGCGGCTGACGGCGTAGCCGGTGGTGGCCGCGACGAAGACGCCGACGGCGGTGGTGATGCCGACGACCACCAGGGAGTTGCCGAACCAGGTCAGGAACTGGGTGTCGGCGATCACGTGCCGGTAGTTCGCGAAGGTGAAGTTGGTGACCAGTTCGGTGGAGAAGGCGTCGTTCTTCGGCTTGAAGGACGTGATCAGCAGCCACAGCGGCGGGAAGACCGCGACGGCGGCGGCGGTCAGCAGGGTCAGGTGCAGGCCGGCGGAGGCCAGCGGGCCGCGCCGGTTGCGCTGGTTGCGTGTACTCGTGGTCCGGTTCACCAGACTTCTCCCTGCTTGCGGAGCGAGCGCCGGTAGACGACCGCGATCAGCGACAGCAGGAGCAGGATCAGCACGCCCCAGGCGGCCGAGCCGGCGAAGTCCCGCGGGCTGTCGACGAAGGAGAGCCGGTAGGCGTACGTCACCAGGATCTCGGTGGCGTCGCCGGGGCCGCCCCGGGTGAGCAGGTAGATCACCGGGAACATGTTGAACGTCCAGATGGTGGAGAGCAGGATCACGGTGCTGCTCACGCCGCGCAGACCGGGCAGGGTGATGTTGCGGAACCGCTGCCAGGCGTTGGCCCCGTCCATCTCGGCGGCCTCGTACAGCTCGCCCGGGATCGACTGGAGACCGCCGAGCAGCGCGACGAGCATGAACGGTACGCCCAGCCAGACGTTGACGGCGATGACCGACAGCTTGGCCCAGGTCGGGTCGTTCAGCCACGGCACCGCGTCGATGCCGCCGCCCGCCAGGAGCTTGTTCAGCAGGCCGTTCTTCTCGTTGTAGAGCAGCCGCCAGGTGAAGACGGAGACGAAGGCGGGGATGGCCCAGGGCAGGATCAGCGCCAGCCGGTAGAAAGTGCGGCCGCGCAGCGTGCGGTTGAGCAGGTTGGCGAGGGTCAGGCCGATGGCGAAGGTGAGGGTGACGCAGGCGACCGTCCACACCACGGTCCAGCCGAGCCGGCCCCAGAAGACGCTGTCGCCGAGGACCGCGGTGTAGTTGTCCAGGCCGGTGAACTTGTAGGTGGCCGGGATGTGGTTCATCCCGATGTTGCGCTCGACGTTGGCCTCGTTGGCGTCGGTCAGCGACAGGTACACGCCGCGGACCAGCGGGTAGCCGATGATGACGCCGATGACGAGGACCACCGGGGCGACCATGGTCCAGGCGTACCAGTGGGTGCTCAGGGTTCTGCGCACCCGGCCCGGCGGTGCGGCGGCGGCCTCCTTCCGCCGGGTCCGGGACAGCTGTGCGGTGTCCGTCACTTGTAGTCCTTGAGGAGCTTGCGGTAGCTGTCGCCGACGGCCTTGGCGGCCTGCTCGGGGGTGCTGGCGCCGGTGAGGACCTTGTTCATCTGGACCTTGATCGGCTCGAACAGCGCGTTGCCCTCGGCGATCCAGGGGCGCTGGACGGCCTTCTCGACGGCGGGCTTGAAGAAGCCGACCATCTCGTTGTTCTTGACAGACGGGATCTCGTAGACGGACTTGCGGGTGGGCAGCAGGCTCAGCTGCTCGGTGGTCTGCTGCTGGATCTTCGCCGAGCTCATGTACTTGGCGAAGGCGTAGGACGCCTGGAGGTTCTTCGAGCCCGCGTAGACGGAGAGGTTCCAGCCGCCCTGCGGGGAGCCCTGGGAGGCGCTGCCGCCCGGTACGGGCGCGACGCCCAGGTTCTTCTTGTCCTTGAACTCCTTGCCCGCGCGGACGCCTTCGATGTCCCACGGACCGCTGACCGCCATCGCGACGCTGCCGTCCTTGAGGGCCTTGAGCTGGTTCTCCTGGCCGTCGGTGGCGTCGGTGACGGCGGCCTTGGAGTCGACCAGGTCCTTGATGGCCTTGAACGCCTTGACGCCGGCGTCGTCGTCGATCGTGACGATCTTGTCGCGGGCGTCGACCAGGTCGCCGCCCTCGCCGTACAGGTACGGCAGGAACCAGTACGGGTCGTCGCCGCGCAGGTACAGCGCGGTGGCGCCGGTCTTCTCCTTGATCTGCCTGGCGGCGGCGGTCAGCTCGGCGAAGGTCTTGGGCACCCCGACACCGGCCTGCTTGAGCAGCCGCTTGTTGTAGAAGAGGCCGAGGGTGTCGGTGACCTGCGGCACCGCGTAGGTCTTGTCCTTGAACCTGGTGCTGCCGAGGGCCTGCGGCAGGTAGTCACCGGCGTCGTCCAGGGCCGGGGTGCCGTCCAGCGGGGCGAGGTAGCCGAGGTTGGCGAAGTCGGCGACCCAGGCGACCTCGGTGCGCATCACGTCGGGGGCGCCCGCACCGGCCCCCGCGGCGTTCTTGAACTTGGCGTTGGCCTCGCCGAACGCGACGCTGACGTACTTGACGTCGACCTTCGGGTGTTCCTTCTCGAAGCTCTCGGCCAGCTTCTTGTACGTGGCCTTCTCGGCGTCGTTGGAGGTGTCCCAGAAGGTCACGGTGCCCGACAGCTCGCCACCGCTCTGCTGGTCGCCTCCGCCGCCGCCACCTCCGCACGCTGTCGCCGTCAGTGCCAGACCCGCGACCAACGCGGTGGCCACTATGCCACGCCGCATGTGAACTCCTTAGGGGGACGCCCGAGATGGCGCCGGAACGCCTCGCTCGGCCGTTCGGAACGCCTGTGATGGCGGACAGGAACGTAACAGCGTGGAAATGAATTCGAAAGACCTTGCGGCAAATTTCTGCAAGGTCTCAGGAAGGTTTCGGTGGGGGCGGCGCCCGCGCACGCCGCGCCCACCGCACCCCCGCAAGCCGCTCACCAGGGCCGCGAGCGCCCATAGGCCCGTCACCCCGCCGTGTCCCGCGCGTTGAGCCCGTAGACGACCGTCCGCCGATCGATGCCTGGACCCTGCAAGACGATGCATGGACGCTCTGCCCCGAAACGCCCCACTCTCGACAGGGATGCCAGATGACCCAGGAGCTGACCTCGACCGATCCCGGCCGCACGCCCGCGCCGCCCGGCAGGCGCCCCGGCTGGTGGCGCGACGCCGTCATCTACCAGGTGTACGTCCGCTCCTTCGCCGACTGCGACGGGGACGGCATCGGCGACCTGCGCGGCGCCCGCGAACGCCTGCCGTACCTGCGCGAACTGGGCGTGGACGCCGTCTGGCTCACCCCCTTCTACGCCTCCCCGCAGGCCGACGGCGGCTACGACGTCGCCGATTACCGCGCCGTCGACCCACTGTTCGGCAGCCTCCAGGACGCCGACGACCTGGTACGGGCCGCGCACGCACTGGGCCTGCGGGTGATCGTCGACATCGTGCCCAACCACACCTCCGACCAGCACCCCTGGTTCCAGGACCCGGAACTGGCCCGGCGGCGCTACATCTTCCGCCCCGGCAAGGGCGCGTCGGGCGAGCTGCCGCCCAACGACTGGGAGTCGGTCTTCGGCGGGCCCGCCTGGACCCGTACCGAACGCGGCGACTGGTACCTGCACCTGTTCGCCCCGCAGCAACCCGACCTGAACTGGGACGATCCGGACGTGCACGCCGAGTTCGCGTCGGTCCTGCGGTTCTGGCTCGACCTCGGCGTGGACGGCTTCCGCATCGACGTCGCCCACGGCATGGTCAAGGCGCCCGGCCTGCCCGACATCGGCCACAAGGAGCAGGCCAAGCTCATCGGCAGCCAGGTTCTGCCCTTCTTCGACCAGGACGGCGTGCACGAGATCCACCGCTCCTGGCGCCGCCTGCTGGACTCCTACCCCGGCGAGCGCATCGCCGTCGCCGAGGCGTGGGCCCCCAGCCCCGAACGCCTCGCCCTGTACGTCCGCGCCGACGAGTGCCACCAGGCGTTCAACTTCCAGTTCCTGACCGCCGACTGGTCCGCCGCCTCGCTGCGCACCGTCATCGACGCCTCCCTCGCCGCGACCACCTCGGTCGGCGCCACCACCTCCTGGGTGCTGTCCAACCACGACGTGGTGCGGCACGCGACCCGGCTGGGCGGCCTGCACCGGGCCCGCGCCGCCACGCTCATGATGCTCGCGCTGCCCGGCTCGGCCTACCTGTACCAGGGCGAGGAACTGGGCCTGCCGGAAGTCACCGACCTGCCCGACGAGGTACGCCAGGACCCCGCCTTCTTCCGCGGCGACGGGCAGGACGGCTTCCGTGACGGCTGCCGCGTCCCGCTGCCCTGGTACGGCGAGACGGCCGCGTACGGCTTCGGGCCCGGCGGCAGCTGGCTGCCCCAGCCGCGCGCCTGGAAGGACCTCTCCGTACGGGCCCAGACCGGCGACCCGTCCTCCACCCTGGAGCTCTACCGCGCGGCGCTCGCCCTGCGCCGCGAACACCCCTGCCTCGGGGACGGCGGCCTCGCCTGGGCCGACGCCCCCGAAGGGCTGCTGGCCTTCACCCGTACCGGCCGGCCGGGCCGTACGGGCCTGATGTGCACCCTCAACACCCTGGACCGCGCCGTCGAACTCCCGCTCCCCGGACGGGTACTGCTCTCCTCCGCGACGGTCGCCGCCGAAGGCGCCACCGCCGTCCTGCCGGGCGACTCCTGCACCTGGTGGGCCGTCTGACGGTCGCACCCGGCGGCCTTCCGGGGCCGGCCCGGGAGCCGTGCGGCCGACCGGAAGGGCCGTCCGGCCCGCCGGACGGTGCGGGCAGCGTGGGCAATCCGACAGCCGACGGGTACAGTCCCCTCCATGACCGCCCGGCTGTCCGACATCGCAGCGCAGGCGGGTGTCAGCGAGGCCACCGTCAGCCGGGTGCTCAACGGAAAACCCGGTGTCTCCGCGACCACCCGCCAGTCCGTGCTGGCCGCACTCGACGTCCTCGGGTACGAGCGGCCCGTCCGGCTGCGGCAGCGCAGCGCCGGGCTGGTCGGCCTGATAACTCCGGAGCTGGAGAACCCGATCTTCCCGGCGTTCGCGCAGGTCATCGGCCAGGCGCTGACCCGCCAGGGCTACACCCCGGTGCTGGCCACCCAGACGCCCGGCGGCTCCACCGAGGACGAGCTGACCGAGATGCTGGTGGACCGCGGCGTCGCCGGAATCATCTTCGTCTCCGGCCTGCACGCGGACACCTCCGCGGACATGCAGCGCTACGAGCAGCTGCGCGGCCAGGGCGTGCCCTTCGTGCTGATCAACGGCTTCTCCGACAAGGTGCAGGCACCCTTCGTCTCACCGGACGACCGGGCCGCGATCCGCCTCGCCGTCACCCATCTGGCGGCACTGGGCCACGAGCGGATCGGGCTGGCCCTCGGGCCGAAGCGCTTCGTGCCCGTACAGCGCAAGATCGAAGGCTTTCTGCACAGCATGCGGGAGCAGCTCGGCCTGGACCGGGAGGCGGCCCAGGAGCTGATCCAGCACTCCCTGTACTCCCTGGAGGGCGGGCAGGCCGCGGCCGGCGCGCTGCTCTCCCGCGGCTGTACGGCGGTGGTGTGCGCCAGCGACATGATGGCGCTCGGCGCGATCCGGGCCGCCCGGCAGCAGGGCCTGGAGGTGCCCAGGGAGGTCTCCGTCGTCGGGTTCGACGACTCCCCGCTGATCGCCTTCACGGACCCTCCGCTGACCACGATCCGCCAGCCGGTCACCGCGATGGGCCAGGCGGCGGTGCGCGCCCTGCTGGAGGAGGTCGGGGGCACCCCGGCGCCGCACAGCGAGTTCGTCTTCCACCCGGAGCTGGTCGTACGCGGTTCAACCGCTTCGGCCCCGAAGACCGCCCGGATCCCCGCTCCGGCGGCCTCCGCCGACACCGGCGGCGGGCTTCCGACCCCGTCGTGACCCAGAAGCACCCCCGACCCGGGTAGGGGGTGCCGCCTCCCTCCAAGGTGCTACGCGCGGCCCTCCAGGACCAGACCTGAGGGTGATCGGCCGACGACCCGTTTCTGGCAGACTGTCTGCCTATGGGTGAAGCGCATGTGAAGACTCTTGACGGCCGTACGGCCGTGCCGCCACCCACCGAGGATGCCGCGCCGGGCGCGCCCTCCGGTGGCCGGCTGGCCCGCCTGCGCTCCCCCCGCGCCCCCCGCCTGTGGTTCGAGATCCTGCTGATCGCGGTCAGCTACTGGGTCTACTCCCTCATCCGTAACGCGGTGCCCGAGCAGAAGGCCCAGGCGCTGAAGAACGCGGACTGGATCTGGCAGGCCGAGCAGACCCTCGGCATAGCTGTGGAGAAGACCGTCAACCACGCCGTCGACTCGGTGACCTGGCTCATCGTCTCGATGAACTACTACTACGCCACCCTGCACTTCATCCTGACCATCGGTGTGCTGGTCTGGCTCTACCGCTGGCATCCCGGCCGGTACGCGGCCGCCCGCCTCGCCCTCTTCGCCACCACGGGTGTCGCCCTCATCGGCTACTACTTCTACCCGCTGGCCCCGCCCCGCCTGATGAGCGGCGGCGGCTTCATCGACACCGTCATCGTCCACCACACCTGGGGTTCGATGGCCTCCGGCAACCTGGCCTCGATGTCCAACCAGTACGCGGCGATGCCGTCCATGCACATCGGGTGGTCACTGTGGTGCGGCGTGATGATCGCGCTGATCGCCCGGCCGGTGTGGGCGAAGGTCCTCGGCCTGCTCTACCCGACGACGACCCTGATGGTCATCGTCTCCACCGCCAACCACTTCTGGCTCGACGCGGTGGGCGGCATACTGTGCCTCGCCTTCGGTATCGGCCTGGCCTTCGCCTGGTACGCGGCGCTGCCGCACCGGCTGCCGCGGCGGGTGGGCGCGGCCTGAGGCCCCTGGCCCCTCGGGGCCGCAGCCCTCAGCCCGCCGCCCCGTAGAAGAGCTCCTCCACCACCGCGCGGGCCCTTCGGGTCGTCCGCCGGTAATCGTCCAGCATCTCCCCGACGTGGCCCTCCTCGTAGCCGAGGTAGCGGCCGACCGCCGCCAGCTCCCGGGAGTCGGACGGGAACGTGTCGCCGGGGCGGCCACGTACCAGCATCGTGGCGTTGCGGACCCGGGACGCCAGCACCCACGCCTCGTCGAGGATCTGGGCGTCCTCCGTGGCCAGCAGCCCGGCGTCGCGGGCCGCGGCCAGCGCCGTGCGGGTCCGGGTCGTGCGCAGTCCCGGCTCGTGCCAGGCGTGCTGCATCTGGAGCAGCTGTACGGTCCACTCCACGTCGCTGAGGCCGCCGCGGCCCAGCTTGGTGTGCGTGGTCGGGTCGGCGCCGCGCGGCATCCGCTCGGTCTCCATCCGGGCCTTGAGCCGGCGGATCTCCCGTACGGCGTCCTCGCCCAGGCCCTCCACCGGGTAGCGCAGCGGGTCGATCAGCTCGATGAACCGCTCCCCCAGGCCGGCGTCGCCCGCGACCGGCTCGGCGCGCAGCAGGGCCTGTGCCTCCCACACCAGGGACCAGCGGCGGTAGTAGGCCGCGTAGGAGGAGAGCGTGCGCACCAGCGGACCGGTCTTGCCCTCCGGGCGCAGGTCGGCGTCGATGGGCAGCGGCGGGTCGGAGGACGGCAGCTGGAGCAGGCGGCGCATCTCGTTGGCGACGGCGTGCGCGGCCTTGGCGGCCTCCTGCTCGTCGGCGCCCTCGCGCGGCTCGTGCACGAACAGCACGTCCGCATCGGATCCGTAGCCCAGCTCGCGGCCGCCGAAGCGGCCCATGCCGATGACGGTGAAGCGGGTGGGCAGGGTGTCGCCCCACTGGTCGCGGACGGCGGCGCGCAGGGCGCCCGCGATGGTGGCGGCGGTCAGGTCGGAGACGGCGGTACCGACCACGTCGGCGGCGTGTCCGCGGTCCGCCTCGGCCGGGTGGCCTTCGGTGCCGTACGCGCCGATCAGGTCGGCGGCGGCCGTACGGAACAGTTCCCGCCGCCGTACGCCGCGGGCCGCCGCGACGGCCTGCTCGGCGTCCGCCGCGCGGCCGACCGCGGCCAGCACCTCCTGTTCCAGCGCGGCCCGGGAGCGCGGCTGCAAGCCGTCCTTCGCGCCGAGCAGCGCGACCGCTTCGGGGGCGCGCAGCAGCAGGTCGGGGGCGAAGCGGCCGGCCGACAGGACGCGGGCCAGGTTCTCGGCGGCGGCGCCCTCGTCGCGCAGCAGCCGCAGGTACCAGGGGGTCTTGCCGAGCGCGTCGGAGACCTTGCGGAAGTTGAGCAGTCCGGCGTCGGGGTCGGCGGAGTCGGCGAACCAGGCGAGCAGGACCGGCAGCAGGGTGCGCTGGATGGCGGCCTTGCGGGTGACGCCGGAGGCCAGCGCTTCGAGGTGGCGCAGGGCTGCGATCGGGTCGGCGTAGCCGAGTGCTTCGAGGCGCTGGCCGGCGGCCTTGGCGGAGAGCCGCGTACTGCCGGGCTCCAGGTGCGCCACGGCGTCCAGCAGCGGCCGGTAGAACAGCTTCTCGTGCAGCCGCCGCACCTCGCGGGCGTGCCACTTCCACTCCTTGCGCAGCGTCTCCACCGGCTCGGTGCGCAGGCCCATGGAGCGGGCCAGGCGCCGCAGGTCGGGCTCGTCCTCGGGCATCAGGTGGGTACGGCGGAGCTTGTGGAGCTGGATGCGGTGTTCCAGGGTGCGCAGGAAGCAGTACGCGGCGTCCAGCGCCTTGGCGTCCTCCCGGCCGACGTAACCGCCGGACGCGAGCGCCGAAAGGGCTTCCAGGGTGGTGGCGCTGTGCAGTGTCGCGTCGCTGCGGCCGTGCACCAACTGGAGCAGCTGGACGGCGAATTCGACGTCGCGCAGCCCGCCGGGGCCCAGTTTCAGTTCGCGGTCGACCTGGGCGGCGGGGATGTTCTCCACGACGCGGCGGCGCATCTGCCGTACGTCGCTCACGAAGTTCTCGCGCTCGGAGACCTGCCAGACCAGCGGGGTGACCGCGGCCACGTACTCCTTGCCCAGCTCCGCGTCGCCCGCCATCGGCCGGGCCTTCAGCAGGGCCTGGAACTCCCAGGTCTTGGCCCAGCGTTCGTAGTAGGCCAGGTGGCTGTTGAGGGTGCGTACGAGCGGGCCGTTGCGGCCCTCGGGGCGCAGGTTGGCGTCCACCGGCCAGATGGTGCCCTCGGCGGTGACCTCGGAGCACACCCGCATCATCCGGCCCGCCAGCCGCGTCGCGGCCTGGAGCGCCTTGGCCTCCTCGGTGCCGTCGCGCGCCTCCGCGACGAAGATGACGTCCACGTCCGAGACGTAGTTCAATTCCCGGCCGCCGCACTTGCCCATGGCGATGACCGCGAGGCGGCAGGCGGCGTTGTCGGTGGGCTGCTCCTCGGCGGCGATCTCCAGCGCGGCGCGTACCGTCGCGGTCGCCAGGTCGGCCAGTTCGGCGGCGGTCTCGGCCAGGTCGGTGGTCCCGCACACGTCGCGGGCCGCGATGCCGAGCAGACAGCGGCGGTACGCGGCGCGCAGCGCGTCCGGGCGCGGCCGGTCCCGGCCCCTCTCGCCCCAGATGCCCTCGGCGAGCGCCGCCTCGAACTCGGGCGTGGTCGGGTGCAGGTCGGCCGCCTCGTAGGTGACCAGCGAGTGCCAGTCGCGCGGATGCCGTACGAGGTGGTCGCCGAGCGCCTCGGACGCGCCGAGCACGCCCAGCAGCCGGTCGCGCAGCGGCTTCGCGGTGATCAGCGTGGACAGCAGCTTGTGCCGCTCGTCCTCGTCCTGCGCCTCCGCCAGCCGGACCAGCGCGGTCAGCGCCAGGTCCGGGTCGGCGGTGGCGCCGAGCGCCTCCAGGAGCACCGAGTCGTCCCGTACGGCGGCCAGTTCGGGCGCCTCAAGAAGTCGCCCGGCCGCCGACGGGTCGGTGAAGCCGTACCGCAGCAGCCGGGAGAAGGCGCTGCTGCGCCGCCCCTGGTGCTGCGGAGCGGGGTGGGCGGTCACAGGACCGGCAGCATCTTGCGCAGTTCGAACGCGGTGACCTCGGAGCGGTATTCCTCCCATTCCTGCTTCTTGTTGCGCAGGAAGAAGTCGAAGACGTGCTCGCCGAGGGTCTCCGCGACCAGTTCGCTGCGCTCCATCAGCTCGATGGCCTCGCCGAGGTTCTGCGGCAGCGGTTCGATGCCCATGGCGCGGCGCTCGGAGTCGGACAGGGCCCACACGTCGTCGTCGGCGCCGGCCGGGAGCTCGTAGCCCTCCTCGATGCCCTTGAGGCCGGCGGCCAGCAGCACCGCGTACGTGAGGTAGGGGTTGGCGCCGGAGTCGATGGAGCGGACCTCGACGCGGGTGGAGCCCATCTTGCCCGGCTTGTACATGGGCACGCGGATGAGCGCGGAGCGGTTGTTGTGGCCCCAGCAGATGTACGAGGGGGCCTCGCCGCCGGCGCCCGCGGTGCGGTTGGCGCCGCCCCAGATGCGCTTGTAGGAGTTGACCCACTGGTTGGTGACGGCGGAGATCTCGCCGGCGTGCCGCAGCAGGCCGGCGATGAAGGAGCGGCCGACCTTGGAGAGCTGGTACTCGGCGCCGGACTCGTGGAAGGCGTTGCGGTCGCCCTCGAAGAGGGAGAGGTGGGTGTGCATGCCCGAACCCGGGTACTCCGAGAACGGCTTGGGCATGAACGTCGCCTGCACGCCCTGCTCCAGTGCGACCTGCTTCATCACCAGCCGGAACGTCATGATGTTGTCGGCCGTGGACAGCGCGTCCGCGTAGCGCAGGTCGATCTCCTGCTGGCCCGGGGCGCCCTCGTGGTGGCTGAACTCCACCGAGATGCCCATCGATTCGAGCATGGTGATCGCCTGGCGGCGGAAGTCCATGCCGACGTTCTGCGGGGTGTGGTCGAAGTAGCCGGAGGAGTCCGCGGGGCTGGGCCGGGTGCCGTCCACCGGCTTGTCCTTGAGCAGGAAGAACTCGATCTCGGGGTGGGTGTAGAAGGTGAAGCCGAGGTCGGAGGTCTTGGCCAGGATGCGCTTGAGGACGTAGCGCGGGTCGGCGTAGGACGGGGAACCGTCCGGCATCAGGATGTCGCAGAACATCCGGGCGGTGCCGGGAGCCTCGGCGCGCCAGGGCAGGATCTGGAAGGTGCCCGGATCCGGCTTGGCGATCATGTCGGACTCGTACACCCGCGCGAAGCCCTCGATGGCGGAGCCGTCGAAGCCGATGCCCTCGTCGAAGGCCTGCTCCAGCTCGGCGGGCGCGACGGCGACGGACTTCAAGAACCCCAGCACATCGGTGAACCACAGTCGTACGAAGCGGATGTCGCGCTCCTCCAGCGTACGGAGCACAAACTCCTGCTGCTTGTCCATGGCTCACCAATCCTTGCAGGTCAATCGGCCTGTCCGCACCCCATCGGGCAACGAGGTGTGGCACACCAGTATCACGTGAGGGGGTTACCGTCACATTACGCACCCTCGGCCGGGAACAGAACCGCCCGGCCGCAAGGCGGCACCGGCACGTTTGCCCGGGAGCGGCGGGCGGTACTCCGGGAGAGGACGGCCAGGATCGTCCTGCTTTGTCCCCGCGAGAGACCCGGGACGCGGCGGTGACGGACCCGGACCCGTCCGATCCCGTACGACGACCGAGGAGCCCCCGTGAGCCGCCACTACGACGTCACGGCCGTGACGTTCCACTTCGACCCCGTGTGCCCCTGGACCTGGCGCACCGCGCAGTGGCTGGCGGACGCCACCGGACGGCGCGGCGTCCCGCTCGCGTACCGCGCCTTCGACCTGACCGACGGCGCCCCGCTCGACGAGCTGCCCGCCGCCCGCCGCCCGGCCGCCGCCGGGAGCCGCTGCCTGCTGCGGCTGGCCGAGGCCGCGCACGCCGACGGCCGGGACACCCTGACCGGCGCCGTCTACGCCGCGTACGGCGCCGCGGTGCACGACGGCGGCGCCGAACCGTCGCCCGAGCTGGCCGAGCGGTGCCTGGCGGAGGCGGGCGGCGCGACGTACGCCCACGTGCTGCACGACACCGCGCTGGACCGCCAGGTGGCGCACGCCCGCCGGCAGGCGCAGGAGTTCTCCGGCGAGGACGCCGGCTCGCCCGTCACGGTCCTCACCACGGCCCGCGGCGAACGCGGCTTCTTCGGCCCGGTGGTGGCGCCCCCGCCCACCGGAGCGGCCGCCGACCGCCTGTGGGACGCGGTCGTGGGCGCGGCGTCCGTACCGGGCTTCTTCGAACTGCGGGCGCGGCGGACCGCGAAGCCGTGAACCGCCCGGACGCGAAGCCTGTTCCGTGCCCGGGCCATGACCGGACGCTCAGCGCCCGTACTGCTGCGGGCCCTCCAGATCCGGGTCGGCGGTGAGCGTCAGGACGGCCGTGGCCACCGCGTCCGGCGCGTCGGCCATCACCAGGTGCCCGGCCGGGGCGGCGACGGCGAAGGCGCCGCCGAGCTGGGTGGCCAGCGCCCGCTGCCGCTCCAGCCAGCGCAGTTCGCGCGGCGTCTCGCTGCTGTCGTACGCCGCCAGGACCGTCACCGGCACGCCGCGCAGCGGGTGGTCCGGGCGCAGCGCGGCGACCTCGGCGGCCTGGTAGGCGTACGTCGCGTTCTCCAGGGCGCAGGCGCGCAGCACCCGGCTGGTGCGGTAGGCACCGGCCTCGTTCGGGTCGCGCGGGTGGTCGCGGACGGTCGAGGCGCGGACCGTCAGGCGGCGCGCGGTGGGGCCGAGCGCGCGCGGCATCCCGGCGGCCGAGAGCACGGAGGCCAGGCCGCCCGCCCAGGCCGTACGGACGGTACGCGGCAGCAGCGGACGCGGATCCTCCTCCACGCTGCCGTCGGCGAGCACGAGGCCCGCGGCGCGGTCCGGGTACAGCCGGGCGAACGCCTCCGCGTGGAAGGCGGCCAGGCTGTGGCCGACGACGGTGCACGGTCCGGGCAGGCCGAGCGCATCCAGGACGTGCGCGATCCGGGCGGCCTCGCCCGCCGCGGTGGGCGGCTCCTGGGCGGGCGCGCTCAGCCCCAGGCCGGGCCGGTCGAAGCGGACCACCGTACGGTGCGGGGCGAGCCGGGCCGCGACCGCGCCCCAGTCGAACCAGCTCATGCCCAGCCCGCCGGTGAGCACGCACACCGGGCCGCTGCCCTCGCGCAGCACGTGCAGCACCACGCCGTCTATGCGCAGCATGCGGCCGGGGGCGGGCCCGGGACCGGGGCCCGGTCCGTGCGCGGCTCCTCCGGGGCCGTCCCTCGTGCTCCTGCGCCGTCCGCGTCCGCCGTCCCCGCTCATGCCGTGTCCCCTTCCCTCCCCGTAGTGGTGCCCGCTCGCCCGACACACCACGCGAGCAGCCCCACGTACAGGGCGACGAGCAGCACCTGGAGGCGCTGGCCGACGCCGAGCGCCCAGGTGCCGTGACCTTCGGTGAAGGCCGCGATGGAGGTGAGCGTCCAGGCGGTGGCGGCCAGTTCGGCCGCGGTCAGCCAGGGCGCGAGGCGGCCGAGCGGCGGCCACCAGCCGTACCGGCGGGCGGCCACGGTCAGCAGGACCAGCGCGGCCAGCGCGCCCACCATGGCCAGTGAGCTGCTGATCGCGTGCGCGGTGTGGGTGGCGGGCACCAGGCCCGCGGTCTCGCGGGCCGCGCACTCCGGGTCGCTGGTCGGCGCGCAGCTCAGCGGCAGCCGGGAGTCGACGGCGGTGGCGGCGCCGAAGAGGGCGAGCGCCGCCCAGCCGGCCGTGACCCAGGGGCGGCGCGGCAGGGTGCGGAGCGCGGCGAGCGCGCCGGCCAGCACCAGCAGTCCGGCGAACAGGTCCGTGGCCCGGAACAGGCCGCCGAGCGGCTGATCGGCGGCGGCCAGTTCGCTGACGTACGTCCGGACCGGGTCGAGGCCGGTGGACAGGACCACCTCCAGCACCCAGGCGGTGTACGCGACCGCGCCGAGCATGAGGAGTACGGGGGCGGCGCGGCGGCTCTTGCTCGTCTGCACGGACATCAAGGTCAAGGATAAGCAAAGTCGAGGGGGCCGGGTGGCCCTGGGGCGGCATACCCCGCAGGGGTAGGCTGCCGGGCAGAGGTTCCGGGAGGCCGAGCAGAGATGCCGTACGCGACGCGTGGACGTGAGCGGGGGAAGGCAGCCGCATGGTGCGGCCGCCTGCTGCTGTTCGCCGCGCTCATCGTCGGCATCGTCGGGATGCACACCCTGGGGCATCCGGTGGGCGGTCACGGGTCGGGGGCGATGCCCGCGGCGCACCAAGGGAAAGCCGTCCACCAGGCGCGGCACGCCCAGCCCTCCTCCCCGCACGCCCAGCCATTCCCCTCCCACACCCAGCCCTCCGCCTCCATCGCCGACGACCACCACGCCATGCACCCCGGCGCGGTCTGCCTGGCCGTGCTCTCCCTGTGCGTACTCGTCCTCGTCCGCACGGGACGGCTGCTGGGCCGGCAGGCCGCCGACCTCCTGGCCGCCGTACGGGCCCGGCTGCTGCGCGGCCTGCGGCCCCAGCCGCCACCGGTCCCCCGCCACAAACACCTCGCCCGGCTCTCGGTCCTGCGCGTGTAGACGCGCGGCCGGCCGCCGACGCCTGCGCGCGTCCGCGGACCGGCTTCCGCGCACACCGCAACCGACTCCCTCATGAGGTGTTTTTCCGCATGCGTACACACACTCGCCGCGCCGTGCTCGGCGCGGGCATCGCCGCCGCCGGCGGCGGCCTGCTCGCCGCCTGCTCGACGGGCTCCGGCACGGACAGCACGAAGGGCGCGGGCCACTCGGGCCACGCCGGCGGCCCGGCCGAGGCGCCGGGCGGTTACGTCTCCCCCGACGGCCCGGAAGTGGCCGCCGCCGAGCACAAGCGCGGCTCCGGCCCCGTACGGAAGGTGGCGCTCACCGCCACCGCCGCCCGGCTCGACCTGGGCGGCCGTACGGTCGGCAGCTGGGCCTACGGGGACGGCCTGCCGGGCAAGGAGGTACGGGTCACCGCAGGCGACACCCTGGAGCTGACGCTCGCCAACCACCTGCCCGAGGCCACGTCCCTGCACTGGCACGGCCTGGCCCTGCGCAACGACATGGACGGCGTACCGGACCTGACCCAGCGCCCCGTCAAGGCGGGCGGCTCGTTCACGTACCGCTTCGCCGTCAGCCACCCCGGCACGTACTGGTTCCACCCGCACTCGGGCGTGCAGCAGGACCGCGGCCTGTACGCGCCCCTGATCGTCGAGGACCCGAAGGAGCCCCTGGCCTACGACAAGGAGTGGGTCGTCGTCCTGGACGACTGGGTCGACGGGGTGGACGGCAGCACGCCGGACGCGGTGCTGGCCGAACTGTCCAAGGGGATGGGCGGGATGGACCACGGCTCCGGGGCCGGGTCCGGGGGGATGGACCACGGTTCCGGGTCCGGGGGAATGGACCATGGGGGCATGGACCACGGCGGCTCCGGCGGCATGGGCCACGGAGCGCACTCCATGGGCGGCGCCAAGGCACCGTCCCCCGCCGGCCCCTCCCGCATGCTGATGGGCGCCACCAGCAAACTGCTCGGCGGCGACGCGGGCGACGTGGACCACCCGTACCACCTCGTCAACGGCCGTACGCCGCAGGACCCGCAGACTTTCCGCGCGCGGCCCGGCGACCGGGTCCGCATCCGCTTCGTCAACGCGGGTGGCGACACCGCGTACCGCGTCGCGCTCGGCGGCCACACCATGACGGTGACGCACACCGACGGCTACCCCGTCACCCACGCCCCGACGGACGCCCTGCTGCTCGGCATGGGCGAGCGTTACGACGTGGTGGTCACCGTCAAGGACGGCGTCTTCCCGCTGACCGCGCTCGCCGAGGGCAAGAAGCGCACCGCGCTGGCCGTGCTGCGCACCGGCGGCGGGGCGGCGCCCGACGCGTCCGTACGACCGGCGGAGCTGGACGGGCGGCTGCTGACGGCCGACCGGCTCAAGGCCGACGGTTCCGTACGCCTGGCGTCCCGCAAGCCGGACCGGACCGTCCGGTTCGACCTCACCGGCTCGATGGCGCGGTACGACTGGGCCGTCAACGGCAAGAAGTACACGCCGGACCAGCGCTATCCGGTGCGGGCCGGGGAACGCGTACGGCTGTCGTTCCGCAACAGCACCACGATGTGGCACCCGATGCACTTGCACGGCCACACGTTCGCGCTGCCGGACGGCGGTCCGCGCAAGGACACCGCGATCGTGCTGCCGGGCCGTCGGCTGGACGTCGACCTCGACGCCGACAACCCCGGCCTGTGGATGCTGCACTGCCACAACGTCTACCACGCGGAGTCGGGGATGATGACGGTCCTCGGGTACCAGAAGTAGGCGTGCCGGAAGCAGGCATGCGCGAGCGGGGCCGGCCCCTCACCGGCCCCGCTCGCGCGCGCTGCTAGCCCTTCAGGAAGGAGTAGTCCTTGACCTTCCCGTTGTCGTTGACGTGGACGGTGGCCGTCGACATGGCCGGGTCCATCGTGTAGGTGACCTTGCCCTGGTCACCGAGGTCGCTGGTGATCGGGCCCTGGTGGTCGCCGGAGAGCACGCCGACGGCCTGGCCGTCCGGGTCCAGGACCGTGACGGTGCCCGCCTTGCCGTCCCACGCGAGGGTGTAGTGGTGGGCGATCTGCACCTTTTTCACGCTGTGCGACGCGGCGGTGGCCGCCACGGGAGCGGGGGCCGCGGAGTGCGCCGGGGCGGCGAACGCGGCGGCGGCCGGTACGGCGACGACGGCACCGGCCGCCGCGGTGACGACCGCGGCGCGCAGGCCCGGCCGCTTGCCCGTCCGGGCGGCGGAGGCGGCGGGCGCGGACTCGTCGGCCTTGCGGCTGGCTGCGAAGAACATGCTGCTCCTTGCTGTAGGTGCGACGTCCGAGGTCGGGGCCCGGACCTGGTGTGCGGGCCCGTGGAGACCCACGCCAGGAACGCTAGGAAGCCGCTGTTGCCGCTTTCCGGCCATCGGGTAACAGTCACCGCGCGGCCGTGGCACAGGGCCGTTGCACACAGCGCGCGCACAGCCGGCACACAGCTCGCGCTCATCCGGTGCTTACGCGCACCCGGCCGGTCCGAGAGGGCCGTCGCCCCGGTGCTCACGCAGCAGCGTCCCGGCGTGGTGGCAGCGGCGGCCTCCGCGCTCGCCTCGTACGCGGGCTTCCGCGATCTCCTGCCGGCGGCGGTCGGGGAAGGCCGGGACGGCGAAGCCGCCGTGCGGCAGCCGGCCGGCCAGGCCCCGCAGCAACGGGGACGGCCCCCGGCCACGCGCGTGGCCGGGGGCCGTCCCCGTCGGATCGCGGCAGGCGCCGCCCGGTCAGCTCACCCGGTCCGGCAGTTCCGCCGGCACCTCGTCGGCGTTCTCGCTGCTCGCGACGATGCGCGAGGAGGCGGAGCCGCCGCGGTCGAGCAGGCCTGCGGTCACCGCGATGCCCAGGCCGACGACGGCCAGGACCGCGCCGACCAGCGCCGGGGAGGTCCAGCCCCAGCCCGCCGCGATGGCCACGCCGCCGATCCAGGCGCCGCCCGCGTTGGCCAGGTTGAACGCCGAGTGGTTGGAGGCGGAGGCCAGGGTGGGCGCGTGCCGGGCCTTCTTCATCACCAGCATCTGGAGCGGCGTGGTGGTCATGAAGCCGACGGCCCCCAGGATGACGACGCAGACCAGGGCGGCCCACTTGACGTGCACCGCGTAGCTGAAGACGACCAGGGTGACGGCCAGGGCGCCGAGCGCCCCGTACAGCGTGGGCCGCAGCGCGCGGTCGGTCAGCGGGCCCGCGGCCAGCGCGCCCAGCGTCATGCCGGCGCCGAAGAGCGCCAGGACGAGCGGGACGGACGCCTCGGCGAAGCCGGAGACCTCGGTCATCATCGAGGCGAGGTAGCTGTAGACCGCGAACACGCCGGCGAAGCCGAAGACGGCGGTGACCAGGCCGAGGACGACCTGCCGGTTGCCCATGGCGCGCAGTTCGTGGGCCACGCCGCCGTGCTCCTCGCGCGGCATGTGCGGCACGAGGCGGGCCAGCGAGGCCATCGCGACCAGGCCGATGGCGGCCACGACCAGGAAGGTCGCGCGCCAGCCGAGGTGCTGGCCGAGCAGCGTCGCGGCGGGTACGCCGACGATGTTGGCGACGGTCAGGCCGAGGAACATGGTGGCCACCGCGCGGGCCTGCCGGCCCTCCTTGACGAGCCGGGCGGCGACCACCGCGCCGACGCCGAAGAACGCGCCGTGCGGCAGTCCCGCGAGCAGCCGGCCCCCGATCAGCAGGCCGAAGTTGGGGGCCAGGGCCGAGGCCAGGTTGCCGACGGTGAACACGGCCATCAGCAGCAGGAGCATCCGCTTGCGCGGGATGCGTGAGCCGAGCGCGGTCAGCAGCGGCGCGCCGATGACGACGCCGAGGGCGTAGGCGGAGACGAGATAGCCGGCCGTGGGCACGGACGTACCCAGGTCGCCCGCGACATTGGGCAGCAGGCCCATCATCACGAACTCGGTGGTGCCGATGCCGAAGGCGGAGACGGCCAGCGCGAGCAGCGCCAGGGGCATGAGAGACCTTTCGAAAACGGTGCGTACGGCCCCAGGCACGTCGGAGCGGTTTCTCCGGGGTGTGGGGGGTCCGTACGACGTACGCGGCAGGATGTCCGTAAGTTCTTCTACGGAACAAAGTCTCTCAGGGCATTCATTCCGCCGGAAGAACGCAAGGTGGCGGAGGAGGGGCGACGGCGCCGGCGCGGCCCCTGGCACAGGGGGAACGGCCGCCTCCTGCCGGGGGCGGCGGCCGTTCCGGCTTTGTCAGATCTTGACCGAAGCCGCCAGCGGCAGGTGATCACTGCCGGTCCGGGGCAGCGACCAGGAGGACACCGGGTCGATCCCCTTCATCATGATCTGGTCGATCCGCGCCATCGGGAACCCGGCCGGCCAGCTGAAGCCGAAGCCGTCGCCCGCCGCGCCCTGGGCCGAGCGCAGCTGCGAGGTGACCGGGGCGAGCGAACGGTCGTTCATCGTGCCGTTGAGGTCGCCCAGCAGGATGACCTGCTTGACGCTCTCCCGGGAGATCGCCTCACCGAGGGCCGCCGCGCTCTCGTCGCGCTGGTTGGCGGTGAAGCCCGCGTTGAGCTTGACCCGTACCGACGGCAGGTGCGCGACGTAGAAGGCGACCTGCCGGCCGTCGGGCGCCTTGACGGTGGCGCGCAGCGCGCGGGTCCAGCCCATCTTGATGTTGACGGGCGCGGCGTCGGAGATCGGGTGCTTGCTCCACAGGCCGACCGTGCCCTGCACCGTGCGGTACGGGTACGCCTTGGCCAGCCCTTCCTTGTACGTGGGCAGCGCGTCGCCGGTCAGCTCCTCCAGGGCTACCACGTCCGCGCCGGACTTCACGATGTCCTTCGCGGTGCCCGCCGGGTCGGGGTTGTCGGCGTCGACGTTATGGGTGGCGACGGTCAGGTTGCCGCCGGTGCCCTTCTTGTCGGTGACCTGCCCGCCGAAGAGGCTGACCCAGACGACGGCGGGCAGCAGCAGCGCGACGATCGCGGTGGTGGAACGCCGCAGTACGGCGGCGATCAGCAGCACCGGGATGCCGAGCATGCCCAGCCACGGCAGGAACGTCTCCAGCAGGCTGCCGAGGTTGCCCACGGTGTTCGGGACGTGGGCGTGCAGGATCATCAGCAGCCCCAGCAGGACCGCCAGTACGGCGAGCACGATGCCCCGCCGCCACATCCCCTCCGGGCGCCACCAGTCACGCAGGCGCCGCGCTCGGGAGGCGGTCCGCTCAGGGTCGTGGCCCTGCCCCGACTCCGTCATGTATGCCTGCGCCATGCCGCCGTCCTCACTGCCTTGCTCCGTACGCCCCGCCTGTGGTCTCCGACCCTAGGCGATGGCCCGTAATGCGCTTTCTTAGAAGTGATGACGGCGCGCTGGCGGCCCCGGGTTCCTGCTCCGGGGGTCACGGCGGCTGCTGTGACAGAACGGGCATAGTCCCGTCATGGAGCGGTCAGGTGATGTGCCTTTTGCTGCTGCTTGTCGCTCGATGGGGGGCCGTCGGCGGCCGGTTGACGGCGGGCCGTACGCCGTCCAGCACCGTGTCGACGATCTCCTCGGCCAGCCCCTCCGGCAGGTCCGCCCACTCGTGCAGCAGGGCCCGGGACAGCACCGGTCCGACGAAGAGGTCGGCGAGCAGGTCGATGTCCCGGTCCGTGCGCACCTCGCCGCGCTCCATGCCGCGGCGCAGTACGGACAGCAGCACCTCGCGCCGGGCCTGCACCACCGTCTCGTGGTACTCCCGCCAGAGCGCGGGCTGCGCCTTGACGTGCGTGACGACGGTGCGCAGCAGCGCCGAGTTGCGCTTGGCCAGGCCGCGGATGCGCAGGAACTCGATGATGCCCACGAGGTCGTCGCGTACGGAGATCCCGGCCGGCGGCGGGATGTCGGTGTCCAGCGAGCGCATCACGTCCAGCATCAGGGCGCTCTTGCCCGGCCAGCGCCGGTAGACGGTGGCCTTGCCGACGCCCGCCTCACGGGCGATGCGCTCCATCGACAGCTCGCCGATGGAGAGACCGTCCTCGATCATGCGCAGGACGGCCTCGATGATCGCGGTGTCGGCGGCGGGGCTGCGGGGGCGCCCGCGGCGGGGGTCCGTACCGGCCGCCGGGTCCGTACCGGCCGCCGGCCGAGTCCCCGCCGCGTCCGTTCCCGCCGTACCGGTCATGTCCGTGCTCCCGCCTTTGCCCGCTCCGCCCGGTCCGTACCGTGCGTGCCGTTCCCCATCCTGCCCGGCAGGAAGGCCGCGACCACCACGGCGCCGAGCACCGCGACGGCGGCCGAGCCGAGCGCGGTGACGTGCATGGCGTGGATGAACGCCGTGTTCGCCTCGTCGGCCAGCGCCTTCCCGGCCGGGCCCAGACGCCGGGCCAGGCCGAGGGTGGCCTCGATGGACTCGCCCGCCGCGTGCCGGGCGCCGTCCGGCAGGCCGGGGACGGACCGCAGTGCCCCCTCGATGCCGTCGCGGTAGACGGTGGACAGCAGCGAGCCCAGTACGGCGACGCCGAGCGTCCCGCCGACCTGCCGGAACGTGTTGTTGAGCGCCGATCCGGAGCCCGCCTTCTCGCGCGGCAGCGCCTGCATGATCGAGACGGTGACCGGCGGCATGATGTGCGCCATGCCGGTGCCCTGGACGAAGAAGAGCACTTCCAGCACCCAGACCGGGGTGGTGGTGTCCAGCAGCAGGAAGCCGGACATGGTGGCGGCGACCAGCAGCATCCCGACCGTGCAGACGGCGCGCGAGCCGAAGCGGTCGACGACGTGCCGGGCCCGCGGCGCGAAGATCATCTGGGCGGCGGCCAGCGGCAGGATCAGCAGGCCCGCCTGGAGGGGCGTGAAGCCGCGCACGCTCTGGATGTAGAAGACGACGAAGAACGTGACGCCCATCAGCGCGAAGAAGACCAGGGCGATGGCCCCGACGGCGGCGGAGAACGCCGGCTTGCGGAAGAGGTTGACGTCGATCGACGGGTGATCGATGCGCTTCTCGTACAGCACGAATCCGATCAGGACGAGTACGCCGCCCAGGACCGTGCCGAGCACCTGCGGATCGGTGAAGTCGGCGAGCCGGCCGCCCGTGATGATCCCGTACACCAGCAGCACCAGGCCGACGACCGAGAGCAGCACACCGACCGGGTCCAGCTTCCCGGGGCGGGGGTCCTTGGAGTCGGGCACCAGGAGGAGCATCGCGACCAGGGCGACGAGCACGATCGGAACGTTCACGAGAAAGACCGAACCCCACCAGAAGTGGTCCAGCAGCAGACCGCCCGCGATCGGGCCGATCGCGATGGCCAGGCCCACGCCGCCCGCCCAGATGCCGATCGCCTTGGGCTGCTCGTCCCGCTCGAAGACGTTCATCAGGACGGCGAGGGTGGCGGGCATGACGAAGGCGCCGCCCAGGCCCATCACCGCCCGGAAGGCGATGAGCTGGCCGGGCGACCCGGCGACGGCGGCCAGCACGGAGCCGGCGCCGAACACCAGCAGTCCGAATATCAGCACCTTCTTGCGCCCCAGCCGGTCGCCGAGCAGCCCGGAGGTGAACAGCAGCCCCGCGAACACCAGCGTGTAGGAGTTGATCGCCCACTCCAGCTGGCTCTGGGTGGCGCCGAGGCCGGTGGGGGCCGGGGTGGCGATCGTCTTCATCGCCACGTTGAGTATCGAGTTGTCCAGCACCACGATCAGCAGGCTGAGCATGAGGACGGACAGGATCGCCCAGCGGCGGCGGTGGATGTGCTCGGGAACGTGCCGGGGGGCGACGGCGGAGCCGGAGAGTTCGGAGCTGGTCATGCCACCACCGTACGCCGATATCGATACGGGACCGTTCCGTATCGTTCCGTGAGCGGCCAGGGCACCCGCCCCTTCCGCTCCGCGGGGCGCGCGTGCCAGCATGGAAGGGAGTCCGGAGACGCCGTCAGGGCGCTTCGAGATGACGAACAGGAGCCGTCACCATGACGCAGCTTTCGCCTGCCCAGAACCCGGCAGCGGACGGGACGACCGCGCCCGGCGGGCCCGCCGCCGGCAAGCCCGCATCCGACAGCAGCCCCGGCAAGGCGCTGTACGGAGGAAAGAGCTCGCGGCGGGTGACCGTACGCGACATCGCCGCCGCCAAGGAGCGCGGCGAGAAGTGGCCGATGCTCACCGCCTACGACGCGATGACCGCCTCCGTCTTCGACGAGGCCGGCATCCCGGTGCTGCTGGTCGGCGACTCGATGGGCAACTGCCACCTCGGGTACGAGTCCACCGTGCCGGTCACGATGGACGAGATCACCATCCTGTCCGCGGCCGTCGTGCGCGGCACCCAGCGCGCCCTGATCGTCGGCGACCTGCCCTTCGGCGCCTTCCAGGAGAGCCCGGTCCAGGCGCTGCGCAACGCCACCCGCCTGGTCAAGGAGGCCGGGGTGCAGGCGGTCAAGCTGGAGGGCGGCGAGCGCTCGGCCCACCAGGTCGAGCTGCTGGTCTCCTCCGGCATCCCGGTCATGGCGCACGTCGGCCTGACGCCGCAGTCGGTCAACGCGTACGGGGGCTACCCGGTGCAGGGCCGCGGCGAGGAGGCCGCGCAGCAGCTGCTGCGCGACGCCAAGGCCGTGCAGGACGCGGGGGCCTTCGCCGTCGTCCTGGAAGCCGTACCGGCCGAGCTGGCCGCCGAGGTCACGCGCTCGCTGCACATCCCCACGGTGGGCATCGGCGCCGGCCTCGGCTGTGACGCGCAGGTCCTGGTCTGGACGGACATGGCGGGCCTGACCAGCGGCCACGTGCCCCGCTTCGTGAAGAAGTACGCGAACCTGCGGGAGGTGCTGGGAACGGCGGCCAAGGACTTCGCCGAGGAGGTCGTCGGCGGCGCGTTCCCGGCCGCGGAGCACAGCTTCCGCTGACGCGCGCCACCGGTGGCGGTGCCTCCCCGGCGCCGCCACCGGGTCCGCCGGCCCGCCCCCACCCGCGCTGTCGGTCGGCTGTCGGTGGTTTGTCAGTGGTGGCTGCCATCGTGGGGGCATGACGCGAAAGACGACATCCAACGGCGTGCGGAACGCCGTCGAAGTGCGGGGGCTGGTCAAGCACTTCGGCGAGGTGAAGGCCGTGGACGGGGTGGATCTCGACGTACGGGAAGGCACCGTCCTCGGTGTCCTCGGACCGAACGGCGCGGGCAAGACGACGCTGGTGCGCTGCCTGTCCACGCTGCTGGTGCCGGACGCCGGCACGGCGACCGTGGCCGGCTTCGACGTGGTGCGCCAGCCGCGCGCGCTGCGCCGCACGATCGGCCTCACCGGCCAGTACGCCTCGGTCGACGAGAAGCTCTCCGGCCGGGAGAACCTGTACATGATCGGGCGGCTGCTCGACCTCTCCCGCAAGGACGCCCGCGCCCGGGCCGACGAGCTGCTGGAGCGGTTCTCCCTCACCGAGGCCGCCGGCCGGGCCGCCGCCAAGTACTCCGGCGGTATGCGCCGCCGCCTGGACCTGGCCGCCTCGATGATCGGCCGGCCGGCCGTGCTGTATCTGGACGAGCCGACGACCGGCCTCGACCCCCGCACCCGCAACGAGGTCTGGGACGAGGTCCGCAGCATGGTGCGGGAGGGCGCGACGGTCCTGCTCACCACCCAGTACATGGAAGAGGCCGAGCAGCTGGCCCATGAGCTGACGGTCATCGACCGCGGCCGGGTCATCGCCGAGGGCGAGGTCGACGCGCTGAAGACCAAGGTCGGCGGCCGTACGCTCCAGATACGCCCGGCGCACGCCGCCGAGCTGGACCGGATGGTCGGCGCCATCGCGCAGGCCGGTCTGGACGGCATCGCGGGTGCCACCGCCGACCATGAGGACGGCGTGGTCAACGTGCCGATCGTCAGCGACGAGCAGCTGTCCGCCGTGGTCGGCATGCTCGGCGCCCGGGGCTTCACGATCTCCGGTATCAACACTCATCTGCCCAGCCTGGACGAGGTGTTCCTGGCCATCACCGGCCAGAAGACCTCGGAGGCCGGCAGCGGCGGCGCCGAGAGCGGGCCGCAGGGTCCGCAGGGCGCACAGGACAAGCAGTACGAGGAGGTTCCGGCATGAGTGCCGCGACGGTGACGACGCCGGTCAGGCCGCAGCGGCCGGGGGCCGACGAGGGCCGGATCGGCCTGCGGGCCCATCTGCGTCACACGGGCGCCCTGGTGCGCCGCAACGCGATGCAGATAAAGAACGACCCGGAGTCGATGTTCGACGCCCTGTTGATGCCGATCGTCTTCACGCTGCTGTTCGTGTACGTCTTCGGCGGCGCGATGGGCGGCAGCCTGGGCGGCAACCGCTCCGCGTACGTGAACTACATCATCCCCGGCCTGCTGGCCATGGGCGGTCTCAACATCGCCATGTCGGTCGGCTCCGGCGTCAACGACGACTTCAACAAGGGGGTGATGGACCGCTTCCGCACGATGCCGATAGCCCGCTCCTCGGTGCTGACGGCGAAGATGCTCGTCGAGGCCGGGCGGATGCTGGTCTCCACCGTCGTCCTGCTGTCCCTGGCGTTCCTGATCGGCTTCGACCTGAAGACCGGCCCGCTGGAGCTGCTGGCCGCCGTCGCCCTGGCGCTGGTCTTCGGCTCCTCGCTGACCTGGATCTTCATGCTGCTCGGGCTGACGATGAAGACTCCGCAGGCGGTGCAGGGCGTCGGCTTCCTGGTGCTGATGCCGCTGCAGTTCGGCTCCTCCATCTTCGCCCCGCCCACCACCATGCCGGGCTGGATGGAGGCGTTCACCAAGGTCAACCCGCTGTCGAACCTGGCGGACGCGGCCCGGGCCCTGCTGAACGGCCAGAGCGCGGTCGCCCAGCCGGTACTGATCACCCTGGCCTGGACCGTCGGCATCACCCTGGTGTTCGCGCCGCTGGCGGTGAACAAGTTCCGCAAGAAGACCTGACGCGTCACCTTCGCCCGGCTCGCGTCAGATGAGGGCGGTGGCCTCCTCCAAGGAGAGGCCGCCGCCTTCGGCGTACGCCCGGTCGTAGGCCGCGCCGTCGAGCACCGCGCGCGCCTCCGCCTCGGCCGCCGCGCGGGACTTCCGGATGATCTGCTGCGGCCGGTGCGCACCGGAGCGGAGCACGTCGTACGCGCCGATCAGCCGCACCGCGTCCGGGGCGGCCGCCGCGCCCCCCACGCCCAGCAGTGCGCGCGCCGCGGTCAGGAGCTGGAGCACCGGCAGGTCGGGGGCGACGATCCGCGTCAGCTCGTTCTGGAACAGCGTCATGGCCGACCGGATGCGGGGCAGCATGCCGGAGTCGTACGTGCCCTCCTCGATGTCCAGGGAGACCAGTGCCATGGACAGCACGCCCTTGAACATCTCCGGCCCGCGCTGGCCGAACGACTTGCGCACCTCCGCCAGATGAGCGCGCGCTTCCTGGTGGCGTTCGGCGTACGTGAGGTGCATCGCGAGCGTCAGGTGGGCGAACGACACCGCGTCGCGGCCGTTGTTCTGCTTCTTCGCCAGCTCCAGCACCTTGTGCAGCAGCCGCTCGCCGTCCGCTGCCTCGCCGGCCTCGAACAGGACGCTGCCCAGCCGCGTCTGCAGGAGCAGGGACTGGCTGCGCGCGCCGAGTTCCTCGGCATAGCGGATGGCCGCCCGGTAGTCCTCCGCGGCGAGCTCGTACTCGCCACGCGCCTCGCGGGACTCGCCGCGCCCGGCGATGGCTTCCGCCGCGCCCCACGCGTCCCCGAGCCGTACGAAGATCTCCAGGGACTCGTCGGCGTCCCGGCGGGCCTGGGCCAGACCGTCCGGCCGGTCGTTGAAGATCTTGGAGCGCAGCTGGAGGACGTAGGCCAGCTCCCACTCGTAGCCGTACTCCCGGCAGGCGCGTACCGCCTCCTCCGTCATCTGCGCCAGCTCGTCGAACCGGCCCGTCAGCAGCACCGCGTAGTACCACAGGACTCCGGGCAGCTTGCAGGTCTGCGGCAGGCCGCTGCGGTAGGCGGCCAGGACACCGGCCAGCTCGTCCCGCCGTTCCTGGGTACGCAGCACCTCGATGTCGCTCTCGACGCTGGCCAGCCCGATCAGCCGGACCCCGCGGCGCGCCTCCGTGAGCTGCTCGGGGGCCATCGGCGGCGGCGTGTCGATGGGCTGGGCGTGCAGGACGGGCGCCGGTTCGACGGGGTGCGCGAAGGGGTCGGGGCCCAGCGCCGCCACGGCGGCCGACCAGGCGCGGGCGTCGGCTCGGTGGTCGCGCAGCGTCCAGAACCAGTGGAGCGAGAGCACCAGGCACAGGGCTTCGTGCTCGTCACGGGCGGCGACCGCCCGGCGCAGCGCGGTCCGCAGGTTGTCGTGTTCCATCTCCAGGCGGTCCAGCCAGGCGCCCTGGGCGGGGCCGCGCAGCAACGGATCCGCGTTGCGGACGAGTTCGCGGTAGGCCACCAGGTGGCGCCGTTCGACCGCGTGCCGCTCCGCCGCCTCGTCCAGCCGCTCCCCCGCGTACTCCGAGACGGTCTCCAGCAGCCGGTAACGCATCCGCCCGTCGCCGCCCGGGGCCGCGACCACCAGCGACTTGTCGATCAGCGAACCGAGCAGGACGGCCACGTCGCGGGGCGCGACCCGCGTCCGGGGGTCCGCCGCCCCGTCCACGCTGTCCGCCCTGTCCGCGCCGTCCCCGCAGACCTCCTCGGCCATGGTCAGGTCGCAGCCGCCGGAGAAGACCGACAGCCGGCGCAGCACGGCCCGTTCGGCGTCGTCGAGCAGGTCCCAGGACCAGTCCACCACCGCGCGCAGCGTCTGCTGTCTGGGCAGTACGGTGCGGCTCCCGCTGGTCAGCAGCCGGAACCGGTCGTCCAGCCGGTCGGCCAGCTGGCGCGGGGTGAGCAACCGCAGGCGGGCGGCGGCCAGTTCGATGGCGAGCGGCAGACCGTCGAGCCGCCGGCAGATCTCGGCGCAGGCGACCGGATCGTCCTCGACGCGGAACCCCGGCCGGGCGGCGGCCCCGCGGTCGGCCAGCAGGCGCAGCGCGACCGGGTCGGGCAGCGGTTCCACCGGCCGCAGCGCCTCGCCCGGCACGGCCAGCGGCTCCCGGCTGGTGGCCAGCACCGTCACACCGGGACACTCGGCCAGCAGCCGGTCCGCCAGCTCGGCCGCGGCGCCGATCACATGCTCGCAGTTGTCGAGGACCAGGAGCATCCGCCGGTCCTCGCAGTACCCGGCGAGCTGAGCCATCGGATCGGACGCGGCCCGTTCGGTGGCGGCGCGCAGTTCCTCGGCGGTGGCGCCGCGTACGACGGTCTCCCGCGCACCGAGGGCGGTGAGTACGGCCTCCGGCACGGTCTGCGGATCATCGACGGGCGCCAGCTCGGCGAACCACACGCCGTGCGGCCACGCGTCCGGCGCGGCGGCGGCCGCCGCCTCCGCACTCTCCTGCGAGAGCCGCGTCTTGCCGGCGCCGCCCGGGCCCAGCAGGGTCACCAGGCGGTGGGCGGACAGGTCGGCGCGGATGGCGGACAGGTCGTTCTCCCGGCCCACGAAGGAGGTCGACCGGGAGCGCAGGTTGCCCGGGCGGTCGGCGGGCGCGGGGCGGGCGCCGTTCGTGGCGGCGGGGTGTGGGGGTGCGGGAGCCGGTGCCGCAGCCGGTGCTGGTGCCGTAGCCGCTGCTGGTGCTGGTGCTGGTGCCGCAGCCATAGCCGCTGCCGTAGCTGTAGCTGTAGCTGTAGCCGTACGGTCCGCGGTCGTACCGCGCTGCGCGTGCGCCCCGTCCGGCGTCGCCCCGCGCTCCGCGGGGCCATCCTCCGCCCGCAGCAACTCCCCGTGCAGCCGCCGCAGTTCGGGCCCCGGTTCAGCGCCGAGACGGTCGGCGATCGCGGCCCGTACCGAGGCGTACGCGTCGAGCGCCTCCGCCGTGCGGCCCGCGGCCCGCAGCGCGCGCAGCCGCAGGGCCTGGAGCGGTTCGTCGAGCGGATGGTCCTCGCACAGGGCCGTCAGCGCGGGCAGCGCCTGGCCGGGCCGCCCGAGGGCGACCTCGGCGGCGAGCCGCGTTCGCCGGGCGTCCAGGTGACCGCGCTCGGCGCGCGCGGCCTCGCCCGTCGCCTCCGGCAGGTCGGCAAGCGCCGGGCCGCGCCAGAGCGCCAGCGCGTCGTCGAGCAGCGCGGCGGCCTTGACCGGGTCCGCGTCGGCCAGCGCCTGCGCCCCCTCGGAGGCCAGCTGCTCGAAACGGTGCAGGTCCACGTCGGACGGGTCGGCGCACAGCCGGTACCCGCCGGGTACGGAGGCGATCGCGTCCCGGCCGACGGACCGGCGCAGCCGCGCGATCAGGGCCTGCAGCGCGCCGTTCGCGTCGGCGGGCGGCTCCGGCCCCCAGACGTCGGCGATCAGCAGATCGGCGGTCAGTGAGCGGCCGGGTCGCAGCGCGAGCGCCGTGAGCAGTGCGCGCAGACGCGGACCACCGAGGGCGACGGCCGTACCGTCGCTCCGGTGGGCCTGGGCCGTCCCGAGGATTTCGTAGCGCACCGGCCCATTGTCCTGCACGGACGGCGTCGTCACGTGCCGCACTCCTCGCCCGCCACGTCCACCTCGACGATGACGCCGCACTCGACCCGCCGGTACGCGCCCGCGCTCCGGCCCGTACCGACCGTACGGCCGCTGCCGCCCGGCCCCTTACCGCCCGTACGGTCCCTCCGCTCCCTACCGCCCCTCTGGCCCACATCCTCCGCATCCTCCAGATCCACCACACGGTCGGAGAACCGCTTCGGACAGCGCTCGACCGGCCGCAGCCACCGCTCGCCCGGCACCGGCTCGGCATCGCGGTACCCCACGATCACCACCTGTATCGACCGGACACGCCCCGCCAGCCGCGGTGCCCCGGACCCGGTGTCCGGCGCGCCGCCGTGCAGCGTGGCCACCCGCAGCAGCCCCCGCTCGTCCAGGCAGTCGGCCCAGACCGCCGCGTCCGCCGCCGCGACGTCCTCGAAGACCAGCGGCCAGGCCACCTGGTCCCCCACCGAGAACGGCGTGCCGCAGCACTCCATCTCCCAGTCGCGGTGGAGCACCCGTACCGTCCGCCCCGAGCCCGTATCCGTCATGGGCCCAGACTGCCCGGAACCTCCCGCCCACCGCCCGTCGTTTTCCGTGCACGACCGCCCCGCCCGCCGATACGGTCATGGTGCCCGTCACCTCGCCCCCCCTCTCACCCCGCGCCCCTCTCACCCCACCGCACCGCACCGCACCACCCTCAGGAGTCCCCCACCATGACCACAGCAGCACAGCGCGCCGACCACCGCGTCAGCCCGGTCTTCCTCGCGCTCGTCGCCGTCATGGCGGTCTCGGGGTGGGCCGTCTGGACGGGCCGGCTCGCGGCCAGTCCCGGCTTCGCCGTCTTCCTCTTCGTGGTCTCCGGCTGGATCGTCTCCCTCTGCCTGCACGAGTACGCGCACGCCCGCACCGCCCTGCACAGCGGCGACATCTCCATCGGGGCGAAGGGCTATCTCACCCTCAACCCCCTCAAGTACACCCACGCCCTGCTCAGCATCGTGCTGCCGGTGATCTTCGTGATCATGGGCGGCATCGGCCTGCCGGGCGGCGCCGTCTTCATCGAACGCGGCCGCATCCGGGGCCGCTGGCGGCACAGCCTGATCTCCGCCGCCGGCCCCCTGACCAACATCCTCTTCGCGGCCGTCGTCTCGGCCCCCTTCTGGCTCGGCGCCATGGACGGCGTCCCCCAGCAGTTCCGCTACGCGCTGGCCTTCCTCGCACTCCTCCAGGTCACGGCCGCCATCCTCAACTTCGTCCCGGTCCCCGGCCTGGACGGCTACGGCGTCATCGAGCCCTGGCTCTCCTACAAGATCCGCCGCCAGGTCGAGCCCTTCGCCCCGTTCGGCCTGATCGCCGTCTTCGGCCTCCTGTGGATCCCCGAACTGAACGGCCTCTTCTTCGACCTGGTCGACGCGATCCTGCGCACCCTCGGCATCACCAACTGGGACACCTACTTCGGCCAGCAACTGTTCCGCTTCTGGCAGGGCGAGCCGGCCCTCCGCTGAACCGGCCTACGTCACGACCCCCACGACGTCACACGGATCGTCCAGCCACACGCGCTCCCCGCCCCCGTGCTCGCCCCCGCCCACCGTCAGCCCAAAACGCTCGAATCCCGGCCTCCCCCGCCCCTCCCACCACCGATGAGCGGCGACCACCTCGTCCCAAAGGCGCCGGGGACCGCTCTGCCGGACCTCGTACTCCACCCGCCCCGGTACGTAATCGGCCGTCGCCCATGAAGTGACGGCCGTATCCCGGAGCCACAACGTGTAGGAGCCGTCGTCATACGGCTCCACCCACGGGAACGCATCCGGAACCCGCACCCCGATGGCGAACATGACGTGCCAGTCACCGACAGCCTCCGGGGAAAGGAAGGTCGTACTGCGCACTCCGTCCGCCGGCCAATCCCGCCCCCCGAGATATTCGCGTACGTGCTGACGCGCAGCGCGCTGAGCACGCAGCCGCATGAAAGCCGAGGACCCCACGAACCGTCCCGACGCCGTCCCGTCCCCGGCCACGGAAAGCCGGACGACCGCCTCGCCACCGTAAACCGGCCCCCACGGTGCGACGATGATCCCGCCCGGTTTCGTCTGCGCCAGCCATGGACGGGGCACGCGGCCGACGGAACACGTCGCGATCACGCGATCGTACGGGCCGCTCTCCGCGTATCCCTCGGCTCCGTCCCCGACCACGGTGACCGGCTCGAACCCCGCCCCCGCCAGGCGCCGCCGCGCGTCCCGGGCACTGTTGTCGTCCACCTCCACCGTGACGACATTCTCAGCACCGACCCGGTGGGACAGCAGCGCCGCATTCCACCCCGTACCGGTGCCGATCTCCAGCACCCAGTGCCCCTTTTCGACGTTCAACGCGTCCAGCATCGAAAAGACCATCGTCGGCATGGAACTGGAGCTGGACGGGATCCGCCCCCTCCCCGGCCCGGTGTATGTCCCGTCGTCCCACTGCGTCGTGACCGGTGCGTCCCGGTACACGGCCGCCCACCACGCCGCCGGCTCCTCGCCGCGGACCACCCGCTCTTCCTGCTTGTTCATGCCACCGCGCCCGGGCCAGATCACCTCGGGCACGAACAGGTGACGCGGCACCGCCTCGTAGGACGGCAGCCAGTCACTTGTCAGCGCGCCCTTCTCCACCAGTACAGCGGCGAGCCTTTCCGGGCCCGCCGCCATGTCGTCGTACCCGGTCACCGGCCCTCCGCCGGTGCCTGGCCGTCATTCGTGTTGCCGCCCTCGTCGGAGCCGCCGCCCCCGTGCTTGTTGCCGCTGTCGCTGTCGTCCTGCGGGTTGCCGCTCATCGCGGGCCAGTGGCGCGGATGCCGCCGGATCTCGCGACTCGCCTCCACCGCCACGAAGACGAACCCGGCAGCCCGCGCCCCGGTACGGCGCTGGTCCTCCGCGACGCAGCGGGCACAGCCCTCTTCCGGGGCGGGGTCGATGTCCCCGGCGAAGGGGTCCAGGAGGTGTACGGGGCGGTCGAGGGTTCCTCGGTGTTCGTTCATGAGGCAAGCCTGCCGCCGTCTCGTCACGCGCAACAGCCGCCCCATGTCGGCCCCTTGTCGGCCGCGTGTCGGCCACTATGAAGTCATGCCGGAAAACATCGGGGCTCGCATCCGCCACCTCCGGGGCGAGCGCTCGCAAGCGTGGTTGGCACGCGAGGTCTGCAAGGCCGCCGGTGTATGCGGCGATCCCGTGACGCGGAAGGAAGTCAGCAGGTGGGAGACGGGGAAACGGGTTCCCCGGGAATGGCTGCCCTTCATCGCCGCGGCGTTGGACGTCTCCGCGGCGCAGTTGCGCGAGGACGTGTACGACCGCGTGCCGCTGCTGCGCCTGGACGAGACACGCGGGTCCGAGTACGCCCAGGCAATTCGCGAGGCGTCCCAGCGGCTGATCTTTCTGGACAACGAGTTGACGGGCATGCCCATCGCCGAGGTGGCGGCACGCACCTTCAAGAGCGTGCACCGACGGCTGGGGAACGGTGAGTACGACAGCGCGTACGAGCGTGACATCAGGTCGGCGGCGAGTGAGCTGGCCGAAGTCGCCGGCTGGGTCCTCTTCGACGCCGAGCAGCACGACGCCGCTCACCGCTTCAACCGGGAGGCGCTGTTCCTGGCGAGGCTGTCCGGCGACCGGTCGATGGAACTGCTCATCCTGCAGAACATGGCGATGCACGCCGGCTGGCTCGGACGGTACCGGGAGGAGCTGGCCGTGGCGCGGGCGGTCATCGAGCAGGGCCGCCTGTCCCCACGCATCGAAGCGATCTTCCGCATGCGCGAGGCGAAGGGGCTCGCCGGGTGCGGTGCCCTCACGGAAGCCATTCGCTCGTTCGGCAAGGCGCGCTCACTCATGGAGCACGACGGAAGCCCGCACGCCCCGGCGTGGTCGTGGTGGTTCACGGAAAACGAGATCGACGGGCACCACGGGCACGCGTTCATGACCGTCAGCGACCACGCGGGCGCCGTCCCCTTTCTCCAGCGCTCCACGGAGCAGCAAGGCGGGCCCACGGTCGGATACCGGGGCATGGCGGCGGCCCGGCTCCTGGACTGTCTGCTGCACCTCCGCGCATGGCGCGACGCCGAAGAGCTGGTGGCCTCGATAGTGCCCACCGTCGGCGAGACCGCATCCGTACGTACCCGGCGCCTGCTGGACACAGCCGTGCACAACGGACTCACCGCCGCCGGAGCACCACCAGCTCTCCGCGACGCCTTGAAGCACCTTGCCGACGCCCTGCACGCCGACCCGTACGCGCTCTGAGCACAGGCGAGCGCGTACGGCACGCCGACGCGCCGAGGCACGGTGCTCGCCCGGCGCAAGCCGGCCCTCAGCCCGCCGCCACCGCCCCCTCCCGCCGCGCGCGGTCCAGCTTTGCCTTGCGGGCGTAGAACCAGGCCATGTTGCTGGAGATGCCGGCCATCAGGATCCACACGATGCCGAGCCAGCTGCCCTGGACGAACGAGACGACGGCCGCGGCGACGGCGAGGACGCAGACGACGAGGGCGAAGACGGCGAGGCGGGGCATGGGGTCGGCTCCTGTGCGTGGGGGTATGGGGTTTTCCTCCAGTGTCCATCATGGCCCTCGGCACCCGGTGTGTGGGCCTGACGGCCGGGCCGGACGGGGCGGCCCGTCGGGGCCGGCCCCGGGCCGGGCGGGTCAGTCGCGGTCAGCGCCGGTGACGTCACGGCGTGCCGCTTGCCGCGCCGCGTAGCGGTCCCTGCGGTTGCCGGCCTTGACGAGGCCCTGCCATTCCTTGACGCAGCGGCGCTTGGGGCAGCCCGCGCAGCAGGTGCGGCCGAACAGGAGCATGCCGGGGTCCTCCCAGCGGCAGCGGGTGGCGGCGGGCTCCCGTGTCGGGTGGGGCGGCAGGTCGCAGGGGCCGTAGCGGTGATCATGGACCGGCCGGGGGCCGTGTTCCGCGTGGCGTACCCACAGGGGTTTCGTCTTGTCCGTACGGGACATCGCGTTCCTTCCGGAACCCGCCGCCCGGGACTCCCGGACCTTCCGGGCGGGCGGCCAGGGCAACCGTCGGGATCGCCTGAAGCACCGCATGGGGCACGCTCCTTCCCTCACCCGCCGTACCGGACCCTTCCCTCGCCCGCCGTACCGGGCACAGAGCCTTCCAAGGGAGTGGAAAGCCTTACAGGCTATGCGTGGCGGGGAGGAGCGGACAAGGGGGCGGATCAGCCGCCGGCCGGTCCCCTCACACGTCCGTGACCCGCAGTCCCGCGTGTGCCTTGTAGCGCCGGTTGGTGGAGATGATGTTGGCCACCAGGGACTCCACCTGGTGCGCGTTGCGCAGGCGGCCCGCGAAGATGCCGCGCATGCCGGGGATGCGGGCGGCCAGGGCCTGGACCTGGTCGGTGTCGGCGCGGGACTCGCCGAGGACCATCACGTCGGTGTCGATCTCCTCGATCTGCGGGTCCTGGAGGAGGACGGCGGAGAGGTGGTGGAAGGCGGCGGTGACGCGGGAGTCGGGGAGCAGGGCCGCGGCCTGTTCGGCCGCGCTGCCTTCCTCCGGCTTGAGCGCGTAGGCGCCTTTCTTGTCGAAGCCGAGGGGGTTGACGCAGTCGATGACCAGCTTGCCCGCGAGTTCTTCGCGCAGGGACTGGAGGGTCTTGGCGTGGCCTTCCCACGGGACGGCCACGATGACGATGTCGCTGCGCCGCGCGCACTCCGCGTTGTCCGCGCCCTCGACGCCGTGGCCCAGCTCACCGGCGGCGGCCTCGGCGCGCTCCGCGGCGCGCGAGCCGATGATCACCTTCTGGCCGGCCCGGGCGAGCCGGTAGGCCAGGCCGCGGCCCTGGTCGCCGGTGCCGCCGAGGACGCCGACGACGAGGCCGGAGACGTCGGGCAGGTCCCACGGGTCCTTGGCGGGCTTCTTCTTGGCCGCTTCGGCCTTGGGGGCGGCGGACTGTGCGTCGTCGGAAGTAGTCATGACAGCGATACTGTCACGCCTTCACGCTGCCCTCGGTGAGCCCCGTACGCCAGTACCGCTGGAGGACGGTCATCAGCACCATCAGCGGCAGCACGGACAGGAACGCGCCGCCCACCGTGTACTGGTACAGCTCCGGCTGCCGGTCCGCGTACCCGGTCCAGGAGGTCAGGCCGAGCTGGAGGGGGTACAGGTCGGCGTCGGAGAGCATGACCAGCGGCAGGAAGTAGTTGTTCCAGATGTGGACGAACTGGAACAGGAAGACGGTGACCAGGGCCGGGGTCATCAGGCGCAGGCCCAGTCCGGCGAAGATCCGGGCCTCTCCCGCGCCGTCGATGCGGGCCGCCTCCAGGAGTGAGTCGGGTACGGCGGCCGCCGCGTAGATCCGGCAGAGGTAGACGCCGAAGGGGCTGACGACGCTGGGGAGGAGCACGGCCCAGTAGGTGTTGGCGAGGCCCATGGAGCTGAAGAGGAAGTAGAGGGGCAGGGCGAGGGCGGTGCCGGGGATGAGGACGCCGGCCAGGACGAGGTTGAAGACGGCTTCCCGGCCCGGGAAGGGGAACTTGGCGAGCGCGTAACCGGCGGCGGCGGAGAGGAGGGTGGCGGCGAGGGCGCCGACGCCCGCGTACAGGAGGGAGTTGGTGAACCAGCGGAGGTAGACGCCGTGGTCGTACGTGAGCACGGCGCCGAGGTGGTGGAAGGGCCGCGGGTGCGCGAACCAGAAGCCGAAGGTGCCGAAGAGGTCGGCGCTGTTCTTGGTGGCGGAGACGGTGAGCCAGTAGACGGGGGTGAGGAAGTAGACCGCGGCGAGCGTGAGGAGGGAGGCGGTGATGACGCGGTAGCGGAGGGGCGGGCGGGTGGTGCCGGCCGGGCGGGCGGCGGCGCCGGGCGGACGTAGGGGTGCGGCGGCCTCGCGGGCGGCGGGCCGGCTCACCGCCCGTCCCCGTTCCCCCGCTGCCCGACCAGCCGCAGGAAGCCGAACGACAGGACGCAGGCGACCAGCGCCAGCAGCACCGCCTCGGCCGCCGCGACGTGCTGGTTGTTGCTCACGAAGGCCTCGCTGTACGCGTGCAGGTTGGGGGTGAAGCCGGAGTCGATGGTGGCGGCGAGGGGCCGCAGCACCATCGGCTCGGCGAACAGCTGGAGGGTGCCGATGATGCTGAAGACGGTGGTCAGTACGAGCGCGGGCCGGATCAGCGGGATCTTGATGTGCCGGGCGATGTGCCAGGCGTTGGCGCCGTCGATGCGCGCCGCCTCGTACAGCTCCTCCGGTACGGCCTTGAGCTGGGAGATCAGGACGAGCATGGTGTAGCCGGTGAACTGCCACGTCACGATGTTGGCGATGGACCACAGGACGGTGGCGCGGGCGAGGAAGTCCACGTGCAGGCCGAGCGATCCGGCGATCTCCACGAGCGGGCTGATCCCGGGGACGTACAGGAAGCCCCACAGGATGGAGGCGATGACGCCGGGCACGCCGTACGGCAGGAAGAACGCGCTGCGGAAGAACGTGACGCCGCGGGCGCTCGCGCTCTCCAGGAGGAGGGCCAGTACGGTCGCCAGCGCGATCATCAGCGGTATCTGGACGACACCGAAGAGCAGGACGCGTCCGAACCCGTTCAGGAAGCGGTCGTCGGCGAGCGCGTGCGCATAGTTGGCGAAACCCGCGAAGACCTCGCGCTCCTGGCCGCCGAGGCCGAGCGGGCCGGTGCGCTCGGTGCGGTGCAGGCTCTGGTGGACGGCGTAGCCGATCGGGGCGAGGAAGCAGAGGAGGAAGAGGGCGAGGAACGGCAGGAGGAAGGCGGCCGCGGCGCGGGCGTTGCGGGCTTCGGTGCGGGTGAGGCGGGGCGCGCGCCGTACGCGTCCGGCGGCGGCCCGGCGGCGGTCCGGTCCGCTCACCCGCCGCTCTCCACCTTCAGGCCCTTGCCCCGCAGGTCGGCGACGGTCTGCGCCTGTACGGTCCGGAGCACGGAGCGGAACGTGCCGCCGCTGTCCAGCACTTCGGTGAACGCGTCGCCGAGCCGCTGGTAGAGGGTGTCCACGCCGGGCCCCCACTGCCAGCTGGTGTCCACGTGCGCGCCCGCGTCTGCGAAGATCCTGCTGTACGCCTGGCCGCCGAAGAAGTCCTGGTACACGTCGAGGTCGGCGGTGGCGTAGCCCTGCTTCGCGCTCGGGAAGCCGTAACCGCCGTCGATCAGCAGCGCGATGGACTTCGGGTCGCTGTTGAGCCACAGGGCGAAGTCCAGCGCGTCCTTGGGGTAGGAAGCCTCCGCGAAGACGGCGGTGGTCGAACCGCCCCAGTTGGCGTGCGCGTCGGCGCCCTTCCGCCACTGCGGCAGCGGTGCGGCGCGCCATTTCCCCTTGGTGCCGGGCGCGTTGCCGGCCAGCAGCGCGTCGCCCCAGCTCGCGCCGATCCAGGCGGGGATGACGCCGGTCTGGATGTCCTTGTACCAGGCGTTCTGCCGGTCCGGGATGGTCTTGACGAGCTTGCGCCGGACCAGCGACTCCCAGTAATCGGCGACCTTACGGGTGGGCTCGTCGTCGATGTGCACGGTCCAGGTGTCGCCCTGGGCGGTGTACCACTTGGCGCCCGCCTGCCAGGCCAGCCCGGCGAAGCGGTTGCCGTTGGCGGGGGCGAACGTCTCGATCCAGGCACCCTGCCGGCGGACCGCCCCGGCCGCCTCCTCGTACTCGTCCCAGGTCTGCGGGGTCTGGATGCTCCACTTGTCGAAGAGGTCCTGGCGCAGGAAGAGGCCCATCGGGCCGGACGCCTGCGGGATGGCGTAGACGCCCTTGCCGAACACCGACTGCTGCCACTGCCAGCCCACGAACCGGTCCTTGTAGCGGGCGGCGCCGAGCGCGGACAGGTCCATCAGGGCGTTGTCGAGCAGGAAGCCGGGGACGACGGGGAACTCGATCTGGGCGAGGTCCGGCGGGTTCCCGGCCTTCACGGCGGCGTGCATCTTGGCGTACTGGCGGCCGTCGACGGCGGACACCTTCTCCACCTCGACCCGGACGTCCGGGTGCTCGCGGTTCCACAGGTCCACCGGCTTGTCGATGCCCGGCACCCAGGACCAGAACGACAGCGTGATCTTCTGGCCCTTCGTGCGCTCCTTCGGGGCCGGGCGGTCGTCCCCGCCGTCGCCGCAGCCGGCCAGCGTGAACCCGGCGGCGGCCGCGGCGGCCCCGCCGAGCAGGGCCCGGCGGCGGACCTGGCGACGGACCTGACGGATGCGGCGGCGGTCCCCGTGCGCCGGGAGGCCGCCGTCCCGGTCCCGGCCGCCGCCCCGCTCCCGGCCGCTGTCGTACGCACCGAAGCTCATGCCAGGTCCTCCACGGGGATGCGGCGGAAGGTGATCGTCGAATAGGCGCTGAAGTCGCCCGTCTCGTAGAGCAGCCCGACGGTCGCGTCGTCGATCCGTACGAGGTCGGAGTAGGCGGCCGGGAGCCCGTCGACGGGGTACGCGGGCCGCCAGGTCAGGCCGCGGTCGCGGCTGGCCCGTACGGTCATCAGCGCGCGGGCGTCCGGGTCGGCGGGGCCGGAGAAGAGCAGTACGTCGGGCTCGCCCAGGTGCAGCACGCTGCCCTCGACGACGGGGCCGGTCAGCCCGGCCTGCGGGCGGAAGGGCTTGATCAGCCGCTCGCCGCCCCACTCGGGTGCGGAGTGGGCGTCGGCGCGGTTGCCGGGGGCCGGGGAGTCGTTGCGGGTGTTGACGTAGAGGGTGCCGTCCGGGAGTTCGGCGGCGGTCGTCTCGTTGGCGTTGATGTAGCCGTTGGGGTTGCTGTCCGTGTAGCCGATGCGCCAGTTCGCGCCGGCGTCGTCGCTGAGCAGGACGTGGCCGCCGTTGTAGCGGCCCTCGGTGCCGTTGTCGCCGGGGACGGTGGGGGCGGTGGAGTGGTTGGCGGGCACGACGAGGCGTCCGGCGTGCGGGCCGTGCCGGAGCTGGAGGGCGTGGCCGGGGGTGGTGGCGTACCAGCGCCAGCCGGCGCGCTTGGCCTGCGCCGTGATCTCGCGCGGCGCGCTCCACGTCCCACCGTCGTCGTCGCTGTGCTGCACCCAGACGCGCCGCCCGTCGGCGGCGGGCACCAGGCCGCGGCGGATGCGGTCCTCGGTGGCGGTGGCGGCGCTGCGGACGTGCACCAGCAGGACCCGGCCGCCGTCGAGCACGACCGGGGCCGGATTGCCCGCCGTGCCCGTACCGTTGCGGGCCACGGCCTGGAGCGGGCCCCAGGTGCGACCGCCGTCGGTGGAGCGTTTCAGCACGATGTCGATGTCGCCGTGGTCGGCGGCGCTGCCCACCCGGCCCTCGGCGAAGGCGAGCAGGGTGCCGGGGGTGGTGCGGTCGCCGGTGCCGTCTCCGTCTCCGCTGCCGCCTCCGGTGCCGGTCGCGCGGCGGGTGGTGACCACGGCCGGGATGCGGAAGCTCGCGTAGCCCTCGGAACCGGCGCGGAACGGAAGGGAAGTCTCGTGAGCCATGGGTCCTCCCCAACGGCCGGACGTAGGACGTCCTCTGTCAGCGTGACCATAGGGAGCCCCCAACGGGCCGTCAAGGCACGGCACACGCCCTACGGGCGGAGGCGGCGCCCCGCGTAATTCCGTTGCCCGCCGCCGCGCCCCGCCGCACGATGGTGCGTTGTGACCGAAGCAGACCCTCCCTCTCCGAAACGTTCCCGCCGGGCCGCCGCCCTGCTCCCCGACCTGACGCCCTGGCGCTCCTCCGCCGACTTCCGCCGGATGTGGTGCGCGGGCGCGGTGACCGTCTTCGGGTCGTGGCTGACGCTGGTCGCGGTGCCGTTCCAGCTCAAGGAGCTGACCGGCTCGACGCTCGCGGTCGGCGCGGTGGGCGCGGTGGAGATCGTGCCGCTGATCGTCTTCGGCCTGTACGGCGGCGCGCTCGCGGACGCCGTGGACCGCCGCAAGCTGATCCTGTGGACCGAGGTGGCCCTCGGCCTGTTGTCGGTGCTGCTGCTGCTCAACAGCCTGCTGCCGCACCCGCTGATCTGGCCGCTGTACGTGATCGTGGCGGCGTCCAGCGCGCTGACCGGACTCCAGCGCCCGGCCGTCGACGCGATCGTGCCGCGTATCGTCCCGCACGACCAGCTGCCCGCGGCGTCCGCGCTGAACGCCCTGCGCTGGCAGATCGGCGCCATCGCCGGCCCTGCCCTGGCCGGTGTGCTGATCGCGTACGCGGGGCTGCGCTGGGCGTACGCGATCGACGCCGTCACGTTCGCGATGTCCGCCGCCCTCGCGGTCGGCCTGGCCGCCTCCCCCGCCTCGCACGACGCCGAGAAACCGTCGCTGCGCGGCATCTGGGAGGGCGCGCGCTACGCCTGGAACCGCAAGGAACTGCTCGGTACGTACGCCGTCGACCTGACCGCGATGCTCTTCGCCTTCCCGATGGCGATCTTCCCGTTCCTGGCGGACGATCTGGGCGCGCCGTGGGCGCTCGGCCTGATGTATGCGGCGCTGCCCGCCGGGTCCTGTGTGGTCAGTCTGACCAGCGGCTGGACCTCACGGGTGCACCGGCACGGGCGGGCGGTGCTGTACGCGGCGGCGGCCTGGGGGCTGGCGATGACCGCCGCGGGCTGGGCGTCCGACGTCTGGCTGGTGCTGCTGAGCCTGGCCGTGGCCGGGGCGTGCGACATGGTCAGCGGCATCTTCCGGTCGGCCATGTGGAACCAGACCATCCCCGACGAGCTGCGCGGCCGGCTGGCCGGCATCGAGCTGCTGTCGTACTCGGTCGGGCCGCAGCTGGGGCAGGTCCGCTCGGGCGGCATGGCGGCCGTGACCTCCGTACGGACGTCCGTGTGGGCGGGCGGGGTGCTGTGCGTGGCCGGGGTGGTGGGGCTGGCCACGGCGCTGCCGAAGCTGCTGGCGTACGACGCGCGGACCAACGAGCACGCGGTGCGGATGCGCGAGGCGCGCGGGGCGGGGGCGGAGACGACGGCGGCGGCGTAGCCGGCCGGCCGGGCCCCCGCGGACCCGTCGCCCGCGGACCCGTCGCCCACGCGCCACGCCCTGCGGACCCGTCCTCCGCCCGCTCCCGCCGCCCCGCCTACGCGGACTCCCCCGTCCCCTTCTCCCCCTCCTTCTCGTGCCAGCGGGGGTCGGTCTCCCACTCCAGATTGCGTTCCTGGGCGGTCTGCATCGCGTGGGCCGCCTCCTCACGCGTCGCGTACGGGCCGAAGCGGTCGGCGGCGCGGCATTCCGGGCCCTCTTCGACCGTGCCGTGCTTGAGGCAGTAGTACCATTCGCCGGGTTTGCCGGCTGCCTGCCTTTTGAACAGCGCCATCACGGCCTCCTGTCTGCGACTCCTGTGCCGCCATCCTGCCCGATGGGCCACGGATACACTCGCTGGCATGTCTGGCCAGTCGCTTCTTGTCCCGGGGACGCTCTCCCCCACCCGCCCCGTCCCCGCCTCCATCCCGCGCCCCGAGTACGTGGGCAAGTCCGCGCCCACCCCGTATACGGGCCCGGAGGTGCAGGACGCGGAAACGATCGAGCGGATGCGCATCGCGGGGCGGATCGCCGCCCAGGCGATGGAGGAGGCCGCCAAGCTGATCGCGCCGGGCGTGACCACCGACGAACTGGACCGGGTCGCCCACGAGTTCATGTGCGACCACGGCGCCTACCCCTCCACCCTCGGCTACCGCGGCTTCCCGAAGTCCCTGTGCTCCTCGGTCAACGAGGTCATCTGCCACGGCATCCCGGACTCGACCGTCCTGAAGGACGGCGACATCGTGAACCTGGACGTGACCGCGTACATCAACGGCGTGCACGGCGACAACAACGCCACGTACCTGTGCGGTGACGTGGACGAGGAGTCCAGGCTCCTGGTGGAGCGCACCCGCGAGTCGCTGAACCGCGCGATCAAGGCAGTCAAGCCGGGCCGCCAGATCAACATCATCGGCCGGGTCATCGAGTCGTACGCCAAGCGCTTCGGCTACGGGGTCGTGCGGGACTTCACCGGCCACGGGATCAACTCGTCGTTCCACTCCGGCCTGATCGTCCCGCACTACGACAGCCCGCACCACACCACCGACATCAAGCCCGGCATGACCTTCACCATCGAGCCGATGCTGACGCTGGGCACCCACGAGTACGACATGTGGGAGGACGGCTGGACGGTGGTGACGAAGGACCGCAAGCGCACCGCGCAGTTCGAGCACACCCTCGTCGTCACGGAGACCGGCGCGGAGATCCTGACGCTCCCGTAGCGCCCGGCCCGCCCTCGCGCCCCGCCCCCGCGGCACTGCTGCCGCGGGGGCTTCTGTACCGGGGTTTTTACCGACAGGATGTCGGGAAGGTTGCCGACAGTGCGTCGGAAACGTTTCCGACGCAGCGTCGGGAACAGGTTGACTTAGGTAAGCCTAACCAACCACAATCTGATCTCGTACGCACCCCCTCGGTCCCCGGAGGTCCGCCTTGGCCGCGCCCAGCTCGACCCCGTCCGCGCACTCCGCGCACCCCGCCGCACCGGTGCCCTTCTCCACCCTGATCCGCACCGCCTCGCACGAGCAGCACACCGAGGCCGAGAACGCGTCCTTCATGGGCGACCTGCTCGGCGGCAGGCTCGGCGTCCCGGCCTACCGGCGCTACACCGAGCAGCTGTGGTTCGTCTACCGCGCGCTGGAGGACGCCTCCGAGGCGCTCGCCGAAGACCCGGTCGCCGGTCCGTTCATCCGGCCCGAGCTGGCCCGTACGGCGGAACTGGAACGGGACCTGGCCCACCTCGGCGGCCCCTCCTGGCGTACGGGGCTGGAGCCGCTGCCGGCCACCGCCGCGTACGCCGGCCGCGTCACCGAATGCGCCCGCCGCTGGCCCGCCGGATACGTCGCGCACCACTACACCCGCTACCTCGGCGACCTCTCCGGCGGCCAGATCATCCGCGGCACGGCCGAGAAGACCTGGGGCTTCGCCCGCAAGGGCGACGGCGTGCGCTTCTACGTCTTCGAGGGCATCGGCAACCCCGCCGCCTTCAAGCGCGAGTACCGCGGCCTGCTGGACGCGCTGCCCGTCGACGACCTGGAGAAGCAGCGGGTGATCGACGAGTGCAAGCGCGCCTTCGCGCTCAACACGGCGGTCTTCCGCGAGCTGGGGGAAGAGTTCCCGCTCAGCGCGTGAGCGGCTGCGGGCAGCCGCGCCGCGGCGGTACGGGCAGCACCTGGCCGCCCAGCGCGATCGTGCCGTCCGCGTACGGCCGCGTCAGGATGCGGGAGCCGGCGCCCTGGCGGACGTCCAGGGCCCGGCCCAGTTCGTGGGTGAGGGCGAGGGCCGCGGCGCCGGTGGCCTCGTCCTCCACGATCCCGTCACCACGGCGCGGGAAGAAACGGGCGCGGACCGTGCCCGCACCGCGGTCGCACCACGCCCACACGTAGAGCGGCCCGTCCCCGGGCGGCGGCCCGGAGAGCGCGTCCACGTCCGCGGGCGTCGCGTACTCCTCCGTACGCCGCCCCGTGGACCACTCCGGCCGCCCGCGCACCCAGACGCACTCCCCCTCGTACGCCACCGGCACCACACCGGCCGGCGGGCGCAGCGCGGCCACCGGCCGCCCGAGGTGCCGCAGCAGCCAGGCCGTGCCGACCAGGGGGTGCCCGGCGAAGGGGAGGGGCACGCTGGGCGTGTAGATGTCCAGCCGGGGGCTGGCCCCGCCGTCCGCCGCGTCGACGAACACGGTCTCGCTGAAGCCCAGTTCCGCGGCGAGGGCCTGGCGTGCGGCGGGCTCCCGTACGGCGGCGGAGCCGTCCCGTGCGGTGCGGACGACGCCCAGCGGGTTGCCGCCTCCGCCGTCCGGGCCGCAGAAGACGCGTACGACGTGCAGTTCCGGTGCCTGGCGCGCTGTCATGACCGTATTCCATCGCGCGTACGGCGCAGGCGGCCCACCGGGGTGCGGGCGTGCCGGAACGCCGGAGTACCCGCCGCGCGGAGGCATGCGCGACGGGTACGGCCGGCCCCTGGGCCCGGGGCGCCCGAGGTGGGGTGTGGGGAGGCGCCCCTGGGGTGCGGGGCCCGGGGGGAGTGGGGGGTGGGGCCGGGACAGGGGGTGGCGTTCGGGGGTGTGCGGCCGTGGGGTTACGGGGTCATGGGGTCACCGGGCGGTGCGGCGGCGTACGGCGTAGGTGGCTGCGCCGCCCGCCAGGATCAGGCCGCCGGCCACGCCTGCCAGCGTGCCGGTGGGCACGGTGGCGCCGGTGGCCGCGAGCGCGGCGCTGCCGCTGCTGAAACTGGCCGATCCGCCCGTGCCGCTGTCGCCCGCGGTGGCGCTGCCCGGTGCGCCGGACCCGGCCGTACCGGACCCGCTCGTACCGGATCCGTCCGTGGCGGAGGGCAGGTGGGCGTTCGGGTCGACGGTGACGACGGCGGTCACGGGGTCGAGGGCCTGTCCCGCCGGGTAGCTCTCGAACGCTGTGGCGCCCGCCGCGGTCAGCGTCGCCGGTACGTTCTTGAGGGTGACGACGCCGTTCTTCGCGGTGAGACCGCCGGCCGGGATCTTCAGGTCGGCGACCGCCATGCCGGGGGTGCTGGTGACCTTGCCGGAGGCGCGGGACTTCGCCGTGACGTCCGCGACCAGGGTGCCCTTGGCGCCGGCGGCCCGCACCTTGAGGTGGGCGAACTTCAGGTCGAGGGCGCCCTCATGGCCGGTGAAGCGGACCGAGCCGTTGAACTCGGCGGCGAGGGTCGCCTTGGCGGCGTCGTACGTGCCGTGACCCTTGGGGAAGCGGTAACCGGCGCCGGAAGTGGCCGCACCGCCCGCGAGTTCGGCCTTGCCGTGCGCGAAGGGCCCGGTGATGTAGTCGCGGAAGGACTTCTTGACGCCCCAGTCGAGGGTGCCGTCCACGATCGTGCCGGAGGCGGCAGCGGGCGCGGCGGTGCCGGAGGCGGGGGCACCGGTCTGCTTCCCACCGGCGTCACGGGTGCCGGAGCCGGTCCGGGAACCGGAGCCCGCATGCACGCCGTGCCCGCCGGCCGTCTGTTCCCGCTTCTCGCCGCCCGTCCGCTCCCCCTTCCCCGCCTCCTTGCCATCCTGCCCGCTCCCCCCGGGCCCGGGCCTGCCCGGCTTCGGCTCCGCGGGCGTGCTCGCCGGAGTCACCGACAGCGTGGCCGGGTCGAGCTCCTGCCCCTCCTTGTACATGCCGTTGAACGCCTCCGCGCCCTTGGCGGTCAGCTTCACCGGGATCTTCGCGAACGTCAGCGCGCCGCCCGCGCCGCTGCCCGGCCGTACCGCCGACAGATCGAGCGAGGCCAGCGCCACGTCACCCTGTGTCGTGCCCGCGGCGGTGACGTCCGCGGTGATGGCGCCCGTTCTGCCCTGGGTGGCGACCTTCAGGTCCGCCAGTTCGATGTCGAAGCCGTGCGCTTTCGAGGTGAAGCGGACGCTGCCCTTGAAGGTGGTGGCGACGGCGTGCGTGCTCATGTCGTACGTGCCGGTGCCGTCCGTGAAGGTGAACGGGCCGTTGTCCGGGGCCTGCCGGGCGCCGTCGGCGGTGGTGATCTCGCCGTGCGCCATGCCCGTGACGTACGTGCGGAAGGACTCCTTGACGCCCCAGTCGAGCGTGCCGTTCGTCAGCTCGGCCTTCGGGGCGGCGGTGCCGGCCGTGGGGGCGGCCGTGGCGGTGGACGGCAGGCACAGGGCCGCGGTGGTGGTGGCGGTGGCGATGGCTGCCGCGAGGGCGAGCGGGCGGCGTATGGCGGCCATGGTCGGTGGCTCTCCTTGGTGGTGGGGGTGCGGTGGGGTGGGCGTCAGTCCTGCGGGGGCGCCGTGGGAGGCGTACGGCGGCGGGCGCGCAGGACGGAGACGGCGGCGACGGCGACGAGCAGGACGCCGGCCGCGATCAGGAGGGTGGTGGTGCGGGTGGAGCCGGACGCAGCGGGAGCGGCCTGTCCGGGAGCGGCCTTTTTGGCCTGCGCGCCGTCCCCGGCGGCGGCCTTGGGGTCGGTGCCGAGGTCGGGAAGGGCGGGCAGCGTGGCCTTCTTGTCGACGGCGACCGCCAGCGAGACGGGGTCCATGTCCGTGCCGGCCCGGTAGAGGCCGCCGAACGCCCGCGCGCCCTCGGCGGTGAGCTGCGCCGGTGCCTCGGTGAGCTCGATCAGCCCCTTGCCGGGCGTGAGCCGCTTCGCCTGGAAGGTGGCCAGCGGGGTGCTCTTACTGGTCGTACCGCCGGTCGTGACGTCGGCGGCGAGGGTGCCGCGGCCGTCCCCGACCGTGACGGAGACGGCGGTGAGGGTGAGGTCGAGGTCCTTGCCGGTGAAGCGGAGCTTTCCGGTGAAGTCGGCCCGCAGGGTGCCCTTTTCGGTGTCGTACGTGCCCTTGCCGTGCGGGAAGCGGAAGAGCGCGCCGCCGTCCTGGGCGCCGTCGGACAGCTGCCAGCGGCCGTGGGCGATGCCGCCGGTGACGTACTCGCGGAAGGTGCGGCGGACGCCCCAGTCGACGGCGGCCTCGGTGAAGGCCCCGCGCCGCGCGCCCGTCTCGTCGGCATCAGCGTCGGCACCGGCATCGCCGTCTCCGTCGTCGGACGGGGCGGGCGTCGCGGCCGGACCGGCGTCCGTCCGTACGTCCGCCGACAGGCTCACCGGGTCGAGCTGCGTGCCCTCCGTGTAGTACCCGGCGAAGGCCCGCGCGCCCTGCGCCGTCAGCTTCGCCGGGACGTTCGTCAGCGCGATGGGGGTGCTGCCGCCCCGGGTGTCGACGCCGTCGAGTCCGAGTGTGGCCAGCGGTACCCGGGCGGCCGTGGTGACGCGGCCGGTGCCCTTCTCCTTGCTGGTCATGTCGGCGTAGAGGGTGCCGCGTCCGCCGGCGACGGTGACCTGGGGGCGGCTGACGGTCAGGTCCATCTCGTACGAGCCGTCCGGCTTGCGGTGGCCGGTGAAGTGCACCCCGCCGGAGAAGCCCGCCGTCAGGGCGCCGCTCGCCGGGTCGTAGCTGCCGGTGGCCGAGTGGAAGCGGAACCGGCTGTCGCCGACCGTGGCGGCGCCGCCGTTCACGGTCCAACTGCCCTGCGCGATGGGTCCGGTGACGTATGCCTGGAAAGAGGACTTGATGCCCCAGTCCAGCCGGCCGCCCGCGACCGTGCGGGCCGCCGCCTGTGCGGGGGCCGCAGGCAGTGCGGGCAGCAGCGCGCCCAGGAGCGCCGCCAGGAAGGCGGCGGCGAGCACGCGGGCACGGCCGCGAGTACGGCCGCGGGCCGGTCTGGACGGCAGCATGGAGGACCCCTCCAGGGCTAGCGATTAAGGTAAGGCTAACCTAAGCTAAGCCCGGCCGGAGCGGAACCCCGGGACGCGACCGGGATCTCCCCCGCACCACCGGCACCGGTCAACTGACGTACGCAGAAAGGCGGGACAGTGCCAGCAGCCACCCGGGAGCCGGTCCGCCGGCGCCTGTCCCGCCCCGCCGCGGCGCTCGCCGCCACCCTCGCGATCGCCCTCTCACTCACCGGCTGCGGCAGCGGCCCGGACACCGCCGCTCCCCCGGCGGAACCCGCCGCCGGAACCGCCGCCCGGCCCGCCGCCGACCGCGTCGAGCCGCTGTCCGGGCCCGCGCCGCGCCCCGAACTTCCCGCGACCGTACGGTCGGCGGACGGCCAGGACGTGACGGTGCGCAAGGCCGGCCGGATCGTGCCGCTCACCGGCTCCCTCTCGGAGATCGTCTTCACCCTCGGGCTCGGCGACCGGGTGGTCGCGCGCGACATCACCGCCACCTTCGACCAGGCGACGAAGCTGCCCGTGGTGACCCGCGCGCACGACGTGTCGGCGGAAGGGGTGCTGTCGCTCAAGCCCGACGTGGTCCTCGCGGACACCACGACGGGGCCGGCGGAAGCCGTCCGCCAGATCCGGGACGCCGGTGTCCCGGTCGTCACGGTCCGGCCCGCGACCCGGCTCGCCGACGTGGACGCCCGGATCGACGCGGTCGCGGCGGCACTCGGCGTACGGGCGGCGGGTGACGCGCTCAAGGCCCGCACCGGCCGGCGGATCGAGGCCGTCCGGAAGCACCTCCCGCACGGTGCAGCGGCCGACCGTCCCCGGGTGGCCTTCCTCTACCTGCGCGGCTCGGCCTCCGTCTACCTCATCGGGGGCGCCGGGTCCGGGGCCGGCTCCCTCATCGAAGCGGCGGGCGGCATCGACGCGGGCGAGGAGTCGGGCCTGACGAAGGACTTCACACCGATCACCAGCGAAGCACTCGCCAGGGCCGCGCCGGACGTGATCCTGGTGATGACCAAGGGCCTCGCGTCGGTCGGCGGGATCGACGGACTGGTGAAGATCCCCGGAGTGGCCCAGACACCGGCCGGGATGGACCGCCGGGTGGCCTCCGTCGACGACGGCGTGCTGCTCAATTACGGGCCGCGCACGGACTCCGTACTGCGCTCGCTGATCCAGCAGTTCCACGCCGGGGGGAAGTGAGATGACGGCACCGCTCCGCGCGGACGCGCCCGCCACCACCGCGCCCCTCCCGGCGGCCGCCGGGGACCGGCCCCGCCGCGACCCGCCCCGCCGCGACCGGCCCCGCCGCGTCCGCACCCGTACCTCCCTGCTCACCGCCCTCCTCACCCTCGCCCTCCTCGCGGGCTGTCTGCTCTCCGCCGGTCTCGGCGCGTACCGCATCCCGCTCGGCGACGTCCTCGGCTCGCTGCTGCACCAGCTGCACCTCGGCGGCGCGGAGCTGGACCGGGTCGGCGAGAGCGTGCTGTGGAACGTGCGGCTGCCGCGCGTCGTGCTGGCGCTGCTCGTCGGCTCCTCGCTCGGCTGCGCGGGCGCCCTGATGCAGGGCGTGTTCGGCAATCCGCTGGCCGAGCCGGGCGTCATCGGCATCTCCTCGGGCGCGGCGGTCGGTGCCGTCGGGTCCATCGCGCTCGGCCTCGGCTTCCTCGGTACGTGGACGGTCCCGGCCTGCGCGTTCGCCACCGGTCTGCTGACCGTCCTCGTCGTCTACGCGCTGTCCCGCTCGGGCGGCCGGACCGAGGTCGTCACGCTGATCCTCACCGGCATCGCGGTGAACGCCTTCGCCGGCGCGCTGATCGGCCTGTTCCTCTTCTTCGCCGACACCGCGCAGGTCTCCCAGATCACCTTCTGGCAGCTCGGCTCGCTGTCCCAGGCCGTGTGGCCCAAGGTGCTGGCGGTGCTGCCGTGTGCCGTCGCCGGGCTGGCCGTCGCGCCCTTCCACGCCCGCAAGCTGGACCTCCTGGCGCTCGGCGAACGCCCCGCCCGGCACCTCGGCGTCGACGTGGAGCGGCTGCGCGTCGTCCTGGTCCTGGTCGTCGCCCTGCTCACCGCGGCGGCCGTGGCGGTGGCCGGCGTCATCACCTTCGTGGGGCTGCTCGTCCCGCACCTGCTGCGGATGGCGGCCGGCCCCGGGCACCGCTTCCTGATCCCGGGCAGCGCGCTGGGCGGCGCGCTGGTGCTGGTCGTCGCCGACCTCGTCGCCCGTACGGCCGCCCAGCCGGCGGAACTGCCGCTGGGCGTCCTGACCGCCCTGTGCGGCAGCCCGTTCTTCTTCTGGCTGCTGCGCAGGACCCGCCGCAAGCAAGGAGGCTGGGCGTGAGCCGGGGCCGGTTTCCGTTTCGGACGCCCGGTACGTGGTGCGCGGGGCGCCCCCGGGCGCTGCCGGCGGCCGTCGCCGCGGGTACCGCGTACGCGTGCGCCCGCGGTCTCGGCGTGCAGGTGGGCGGCCGTACGGTCCTGGACGGGGTGGACCTGGAGGTGACCGCCGGCCAGGTGCTGGCGCTCGTCGGGCCGAACGGCGCGGGCAAGTCCACGCTGCTCGCCGCGCTCGCCGCCGACCTGCCCGCCGCCGCCGGCGAGGTACGCATCGACGGCCGCCCGGCCACCGCCTGGACCGCACCGGAACTGGCGCTGCGGCGGGCCGTGCTGCCGCAGTCGGCCACCCTCTCCTTCCCGTTCGCGGTGGCGGACGTCGTACGGATGGGCCGCGCGCCCTGGGCGGGCACACCGGGCGAGGACGAGGACGAGGCCGCCGTGGCGGAGGCGATGGCGGCGACCGAGGTGACCGGCTTCGCGGACCGGCCGTTCGCCGCGCTGTCCGGCGGTGAACGGGCCCGGGTCGCGCTCGCCCGCGTCCTGGCGCAGCGCGCTCCGCTGCTGCTGCTCGACGAGCCGACCGCCGCGCTGGACCTGCGCCACCAGGAACTGGTGCTGCGGATCTGCCGGGAGCGGGCGGCGGCGGGGGCCGCGGTGGCGGTCGTCCTGCACGACCTGGGGCTGGCCGCCGCGTACGCGGACCGGGCGGCCCTGCTGCACGGCGGGCGGACGGCCGCGCAGGGCCCGCCCGCCGAGGTCTTCGGCGCGGAGCTGCTGAGCCGGGTCTACCGGCAGCCGGTCGAGGTGATCGGGCATCCGCGCACCGGCGTTCCCCTGGTCATGCCATGGCGTGAACCCTGATCCGGCGCGCGTCCGTACCGGTCCTTTGCGTCCCGTAATGACCGGTGGGGCGGGCTGCCTCCCAGGTCACGGTGCGGTCGCTGTTCCCGGTCCCCGCGCCCGCCCGCGTCCGCGCCCCCGGTAGGGTTGCGCCGAATCGTGCCACCCCGGCGGCCCCCAGGCCGCCCCGGCCCCGGTCGCCCCGAAGGAGCCCGAGCCCCATGACACGCAGGTCGCCGTTCCGGGTGCCCGTAGCGCTGACCGCCGCGAGCGCGGCGCTGCTGACGCTGAGCGGATGCATGACCGTGCACGGCGAACGGGAGATGCTGCCCGCGGTGTCGAAGGACGAGGCCGCCACGGCGCTCCGGCAGTTCGTCGACGGCTTCAACACGTCCAACAGCAAGCTGGACCCGAAGGTCAACCCGACCTACGAGACGGACTCCCTGCTCGCCGTCGACCAGGCGCTCACCAAGGCGGGGCACGCGGTCAGCCCGCAGGGCAACCCGAAGTTCCCGCCGCTGAAGCTGACCAGCCCGACGTTCACCGTGCCCAAGCAGGCGGGCTGGCCGAAGGTGTTCCTGGCGGACGCGGTCAGCAACCGCAACAACGCGCGGTGGTTCCTGGTGTTCACCCGGGACTCCATGGGCGCGAAGTGGAAGGCGAGCTATCTGTCCTCGCTGACCGACGAGGAGATCCCGCAGTTCAAGACGGACCAGGACGGCTTCGCCGAGGTGGTGCCGGCCGACGCGAAGGACTCCGGGCTGAAGATCGCACCGGGCAAGCTGGGCGAGGCGTACGCGACGTACCTGGACACCGGCAAGGGCGACACCTTCGCCCCGGGGCCGCACACCGACGGGTGGCGGTCGCTGCGCGAGAAGCAGGGCCGGCAGCCGGGCTCCCGCATCCAGTACGAGGACCAGGCGTCCGGTTTCGCGCCGGTCGCGCTGCGTACCAAGGACGGCGGGGCGCTGGTCTTCTTCTCGACCTATTACCACCAGCAGAAGACGGTGTCCGAGGGGTCGCGGATCAGCATCGGCCCGGAGATCAAGGGAATCATGGAGGGCCCGGCGAAGCCGTCCGACCGGATGACCTTCACGACCCTGTCGGCGCAGGTGGTGAAGGTACCGGCCGCGGGCGCCCCCGGGCGGGTCGGCATCCTGCACCGGCTGGAGGCGAAGACGTCCGCCAAGTCGCTGTAGGCGCGACGCGGCGCGGGCGGCACCCGGCGCCGTACGGGCGTCCCGCTCCGGCGGGTCCGGCGGACGGGCCGCGGACCCGGCTGCGGGCAGGTGGGTCAGCGGCCGATCGGCCAGGCCGCCGCTTCGTGGTCGTGGTCGGGCTGCTGGTCCGCGTACGCGGCGCAGGCGTCGGTGAGGGCCTCCAGCAGCGTCAGCGGGTCCGGCACCGGCCGCTCGGGGCCGCGCAGCCAGGCCACCGCGGGCTGGTCACCGGGCAGCCGGGAGGGCGGCAGGAGGACGTAGCTGCCGCGGCAGTGCCAGCGCAGGCCGGGGTGCTCGTCCATGGTCTCCGGATGGCAGTCCAGCTCGCAGGGCCACCACTCGTCCTCGTCGTCCGGGGTGCCGCGGGTGGCGGTGAAGAACAGCATCCGGCCCTGTCCGAGCGCCGCGCCGCTCAGCGCGACCGGGCCGACCTCGATGCCGGCCGCCTCCAGCCGCTCCAGGGCGCTGCGGCCCGCCTCGACGGGGACGTCCAGCACGTCGTGGGCGATGCCGGTGGCGGTGATGAAGTTGGCCTGCGGGTAGGCGCGCGCCCAGGCGGCGACCTTCTCGCGGTCGGTGCTGGCGACGGTCTGCCAGCCGAAGGAGACGGGGTGCCGGCCGGGCGTGGGACAGCCGATGCGTTCACAGGAACAGCCGTAGCCGGAGGGGTGGGCTGCCGGGGCGAGCGGGAAACCCGCGTCGGCGACCGCCAGCAGCAGGTCCTCGCGGCCTTGCGCCGCTGATCCCGTGTCCGTATCGCCGCCGTCCGAACCGCTCCTCGGCCGGCGAAGCCACTGGGAGAACCTGCTCTTGCGTTCCATCTATCCCCTCACTTCGAGCGGTGGTCTGGGATCAATGCTGCCACCATCCTCCTCTTCGGGTGACCGGAGTACGGATCCGGGGTGACCGGAGAACGGGCGAATCCCACCAATACGGTCGGTTTCCACCCCACTTCGTTCACTTTCCTTTACCTTTCGCGCCCCCTGGGCGATCCCGGCGCCTCATCCGGAAGTGCACCCTCCGGGCCACCGCCGAGGAACGGGCCGCCCCGAGGACCGGTCAGCCGTCGGTACGGGGCCGCAGCCCGGCGAGCACCATGTCGACCAGGGTGTCCACGAACGCGTACGACAGCTCGCCGGTCCGCATCAGCCAGCGCTGCGAGAACGGGCTCAGCACCATCTCGGCCGCCACCCGCACATCCACGCCGGCCGCGATCTCGCCCGCCTCCTGGGCAGCCCTCAGCCGGTTCACGTAGACCGCGATGCCGGGCTCCAGCAGCCGCTCGACGAACCGTGCCGACAGCTCCGGGTCGTTCGCGCCGGCCGCCGCGAGGGCGCGGTACGGCGCCTGCCACTTCTGGTCGTTGAACTCGTCGGCGGTGGCCCGCAGGACGAACTTCAGGTCGGCGGCGAGGTCCCCGGTGTCCGGCAGTCCGGCCTCGTACCCCGCCACGTCCTGGGTGAAGGCGTCGAGCAGGACGGCGGCCTTGGAGGGCCACCAGCGGTAGATCGTCTGCTTGCCGACACCGGCGCGGGAGGCGATGCCCTCGATCGTCAGCTTGTCGTAGCCGACCTCGCCGACGAGGGAGAGAGCCGCGTCGAAGATGGCGCGGCGCGAGCGTTCGCTGCGGCGGGTGGCGTCGGGCGCTGTCTTGTTGGCCATGGCCGGAGTCTACCGACAGGTGAGTCGAGACGTATCGTCTTGACAAGACGGTACGTCTCGTTCAGAATCGACATCGAGCGAGACGAACCGTCTCGCCAGTCGGCGGTCGAAGGAGATGACCCACATGAGCAAGGGAAACGCGGGCGGCATGCTCGGCGTCGGCGGCACCCGCAGCAAGCTCTCCCGCGGCGCACTGCGCGGCGGCCGGGGCGGCAACGGCGTGGGCGGTGGCACCGATCCGATGGCGCAGCGGCGCGCCCTGCTGCGCAGGCTCCAGGAACAGCGCGGCGCCGGGGAAACCCGTCAGGGGTGAAAACCACCCGAACGGATCACTGCGCAACGGCTCCTCAACGGTGGACCATTTGAGCGCGTACGCACCTCGTACGCCTCAGCGTCCCACCCACCGTGAGGAGCCTTCCTTGCGTACACCTCGGCGCAGCGCCCGGCCCCGGCGCTATCTGATGTGCCCGCCGACCCACTTCAAGGTCAGCTATTCCATCAACCCCTGGATGGATCCGGACAAGCCCGTCGACCTGCCGCTGGCGCTCGCCCAGTGGGAGGTGCTGCGCGAGAGCTACCGCGCGCTCGGCCACACCGTCGAGGAGCTGCGGCCCCGCCCCGACCTGCCGGACATGGTCTTCGCGGCGAACGGCGCCACCGTCGTGGACGGCCGGGTGCTCGGCGCGCGGTTCGCCTTCGAGGAGCGGCGCGGCGAGGCCGCCGTGCACGCCGCCTGGTTCAGGGACCACGGCTTCACCGAGGTCCGCGAGCCGGAGAACGTCAACGAGGCGGAGGGCGACTTCGCGGTCACCGCCTCCTGGCTGCTGGCCGGCCGCGGCTTCCGCAGCAGCCCGCTCTCGCACGCCGAGGCGCAGGAGTACTTCGGCCGCCCGGTGATCGGCCTGGACCTGGTCGACCCGCGCTACTACCACCTCGACACGGCGCTGTGCGTACTGGACGACGCGACGGACTCGGAGGTCATGTACTACCCGGGCGCCTTCTCGGCGGGCAGCCGCGCCGTACTGGCCCGGCTCTTCCCCGACGCCCTGATCGCCTCGCGGGCGGACGCGGAGGCGTTCGGTCTGAACGCGGTCAGCGACGGCCGGCACGTACTGCTGCCGCAGGCCGCCGTCGGGCTCTTCGAACCGCTCCGCGCGCGCGGGTACGAGCCGATCGGCATGGACCTGACCGAACTGCTCAAGGGCGGCGGCAGCGTCAAGTGCTGCACGCAGGAGCTGCGGGCCGCCCCCGTGTAGGCGGCTCTCAGCCGGCCGGCCGCTCCCAGGCGTCGCCCCACTCGGCGTCGCGGGCGGCCTTGTAGCGGTCACCGTGCCGCTTGGTGACCGTGTCGCGCCGCAGCCCCTCCTCCGTACAGAGGTCCAGCAGGACCTGTCCCTTGCGGAGCTGGGGCTTGCGGACGACGCGGGACGGGGCGGGCACGGCCGCCGCGCCGTCCGCACCGGCCACCGCCTCCGGGCGCACCGCCGCGACATAGCTGAACTTCTCGTCCTCGTACGGCAGCGAGCCGCCCTTGACCTGGCGGTGCAGCGAGGAGCGGGTCACCCGGGCGGCCATGTGGCACCAGTCCTCGCCCGGCACGATCGGGCACGCTCCGCTGTGCGGGCACGGCGCGACGACGCGCAGTCCGGCGCCGGTCAGCTGCTCACGGGCCTCGCGGATGCGCAGATAGCCGTCCGGGGTGCCGGGCTCGATCAGCACGACGGCCTGCGCGCCGGCCGCCGCGGCGACCACCGCGCGGCGGTCCTCCGGGCGCAGCTCGCCGAGCACGTACGAGACGGTGACCAGGTCCGTGCCCTCGGGGACCGTCATGCCCGCGCCGATGACCCGGCGCTGCCAGTCCGTGTCCGGCAGGACCCCGTCGGCCAGCTCGCGGCCCAGCTCCAGGGCCGGTTCGGCCCAGTCGTACACGGTCGTGCGGTGGCCGGCCCAGGTGGCCGCGGCCGCCCAGGTCGCGGCGCCGGTGCCGCCGCCGATGTCCACGTGGGAGGCGGGCGCCCAGTGCGGCAGCCGCGCCGCGAAGGCGTCCAGTGCGTGCCGTACGGCCTCGAAGGTCGCGGGCATCCGGTACGCGGCGTACGCGGCGACGTCCGCGCGGTCCCTGAGGACCGGGGCGTCGGTCGGCGTCCGGCCCCGGTAATTGGCGATGAGCCGGTCGACGGCCCGCGCGGCCTGCGTGGGCGGCAGGCCGTCGAGCAGGCCGGCCAGTGCGGCGCGCAGTTCGTCGTGCATTCCGGCGATTTTACGGGGCGGGTGTGACAGGCCGTGCCGCAGCACCCGTACGCCGCTACCCGTTAACCCTCCGAAGCCCGCACGCCGCTACCCGAACGCCCGGCTGCCCGCCCGTACCGCACGCGCCAGCCGGGTCGCGGCCGCCGCCCGGGGCGCGCTGCCCGCCGCGCGCCGCCGTGGGTGGACCGTGTTGGCCAGCAGCACCAGGAACGTGTCGGTCGCCCGGTCCAGCACCAGGCTGGTACCGGTGAACCCGGTGTGGCCCGCCGCGCCGCGCCCGGCCAGCTCGCCCATGAAGTACGGCTGGTCCACGCCGAAGCCCAGGCCCGGCGGGTCCAGCAGCAGCGCCACCGACTCCGCGCCGAGGATGCGCTCCCCGCCGTACGTACCGCCGCTGAGCAGCGTCCGGCACAGCACCGCCAGGTCCTGCGCCGTCGAGAACAGGCCCGCGTGCCCGGCGACGCCGCCCAGCGCCCACGCGTTCTCGTCGTGCACGGCGCCGCGCACCATGCCGCGGTCCGCCTTGGCCCACGGCCGCCGCTGGTCCTCGGTCGCGGCCACGCCCGCCGGGGCCAGCGGCCCGAACGTGGTGCTGGTCATGCCGAGCGGGCCGGTGATCCCCCGCGCCACGAGGGCGTCCAGCCGCAGGCCGGTGAGCCGTTCCAGAATGAGCTGGAGGGCGATGAGGTTGAGGTCGGAGTAGCGGTACGCGCCGCCGGGCGGATCGGCGGGCGCCGCCGCCTCCGCCCACAGCAGCTCCAGCTGGGCCGCGCGCCCCTGGCGCTCGTAGAACGGCAGCTCAGGGCGCAGCCCCGAGGTGTGGGTGAGCAGACCGCGGACGGTGATGCCGGGGGCGAAGCCCGGCAGCCAGCGGCCCGCCGCCTCGTCCAGGTCCAGCAGACCGCGCTCCACCTGCTGCACCGCGACGACCGCGGTGCACAGCTTGGTCAGCGACGCCAGGTCGAAGACCGTGCCGACGCGCATCGGCTCCCAGCGGTCCCGGGGCAGCTCCACGCCCCGGGACCGCTCGGGGTCGTACGCCGCGTAGCGCAGCGCCCAGCCCGCCGCCGCCTCGGCGGCGACCACCGGGCCGCGCCCGGCGAGCACCACGGCACCCGCGCACCAGGGGTCAGGCCCCTCGGTCGCCTCCCGTACCCCGTCGGCCAGGCGGCGCATCCAGGCGGGATCCAGCCCCGCCGCGGCGGGGGTGCCGTATCGCAGTCCCGTTGCGTTCAGAGTCTGGTCCTCTCGCCGGTCCCGGTGGCGGTCTCCTCCCTACGCTGCCACGGGCGGCACAGTCCCAGGAAGCTCAGCAGCGCCAGTACGCCGCAGGAGAGCTGGACCACGGCCATCGGTACGGCGGTGTGCTCGCCCGCGATGCCGACCAGCGGCGAGGCGACGGAGCCCAGGAGGAAGGTCGAGGTGCCCAGCAGCGCCGACGCGGAGCCCGCCGCGTGCCCGGAGCGCAGCAGCGCCTTGGTGTTGGCCGACGGCATGACCAGGCCCATCGCGGACATCAGGACGAACAGCCCGGCGGCCATCGGCCACAGCCCGACCTCGCCGAAGACGCCGCCGGCCATCAGCAGCAGCGCCGTCGCGGCGGCCGTGATCAGGCCCAGGCCGATCCCGAGCACCACGTCCAGGCTGACCCGGCCGACCAGCACCTTGCCGTTGATCTGGCCGACCAGGACCAGGCCCACGGAGTTGACGCCGAACAGCAGGCTGAAGGTCTGCGGGGAGGCGCCGTAGATCTCCTGGATCACGAACGGCGAGGCGGAGATGTACGCGAACAGCGCGGCGAAGGCGAACGCGCCGACGATCAGGTAGCCGGAGAAGGCGCGGTCGGCGAGCAGCGCGCGCATGGTGCTCAGGGCCTCGCCGAGGCCACCGGAGTGCCGCCGCTCGGGCGGCAGCGTCTCGTGCAGGCGGCGCCAGACCAGCAGGGTGAGCAGCACGCCGACCACGGTCAGGACGACGAAGACGCCGCGCCAGTCGGTGATCCGCAGGATCTGCCCGCCGATCAGCGGCGCGACGACGGGCGCGACGCCGGAGATCAGCATCAGGGTCGAGAAGAACCGGGCCATCGCCACGCCGTCGTACAGGTCACGCACCACGGCCCGCGCGATGACGATGCCGGCCGCGCCCGCCAGGCCCTGGAGCAGGCGGAAGGCGATGAGCAGCCCGGCGTTGGTAGCCAGGGCGCACAGCGCGGTGGCCACGATGTAGACGATCATGCCGATGAGCAGCGGGCGGCAGCGTCCCCACTTGTCACTCATCGGCCCGACGACCAGCTGCCCCAGGGCCATGCCCGCCAGGCAGGTGGTCAGGGTGAGCTGGACGGTGGCGGCCGGGCTGTGCAGCGCCTCGGTGACCTCCGGCAGTGCCGGCAGGTACATGTCCATGGAGAGCGGCGGCACCGCGGTCAGGCCGCCGAGGACGAGGGTGACGAGCAGGCTGGTACGGCGGGACGCGGCGGGCGCCGCCGCCGCGTCCCGCTCGGCTATCGGAACGCTGTCCTGGGGCTCCGTCGTTCCGGTGCCGGGGTCCGTCATGAGTGTCTCCATGGATGATTGATGGCTTGACCATGGTGTCATGCACGGAACCGGCTCCGGCGCCCTTTCGGCCAGGACGTTGGATGGGGGGCCGGGGACCTAGGACCGGAGACGGCCCCCTGGCCGTACGGGAATCAGGCCGGCTTCAGCCCGGGGTCGCCGGCCTCGGACACGAACGACCCCGCCGTGGTCACCGGCGCCCCCGGCTTCGTCACCGCCGACACCGTCCGGAAGTCGGCCCGCGCCTTCTCCCGGTCCAGCGTGACGGTCACATAGCCGCGCCGGCCGTTGTAGAACTTCAGGTGCGGGTTGGCGGCCATGTACGTGCCCCAGTTGGCCGGCTTGTCCGCGCCGTCCTCGCCGCTGGCGATCGAGGTGGTCACGAACTCCACGCCCACGGTGCGCGACTTCTCGTTCTTGAAGTCCCGCTTCACATCGAACGCGTAGTGCACGTGCACGTCACCGGTCAGCACGACCAGGTTGTCCACGCCCGCCGCCTCCGCACCCTTCAGCACCCGCTCACGGGAGGCCGCGTAACCGTCCCAGGAGTCCATGCTGAGCTTGTAGCCGGGGCCGGTGGCGTTGCGGCGCTCGGAGAAGGTGACCTGCTGCGGCAGCACGTTCCACAGCGCGGAGGACGACCGCCAGCCGTCGATCAGCCAGCGCTCCTGCTTCGCGCCGGTCAGGGTGCGCTTCGGATCGGTGGATTCGGGGCCCGGGGTGCGCCAGCCGTCGCCGTACGCCTGGTCGGAGCGGTACTGGCGGGTGTCCAGCACATCGAACTGGGCCAGCTGCCCGAAGTGGACGCGCCGGTAGAGCTGGGCGTCCGGGCCGTGCGGCTGCTGCGGGCGGCGCAGCGGCTGGTTCTCCCAGTACGCGCGGTAGGCCGCGGCCCGGCGCAGCAGGAACTCGCCCTTGGGGTCGTTCTTCTCGCTGATGTCGTCGGCGTAGTTGTTCTCGACCTCGTGGTCGTCCCAGGTGACGATGAACGGGTGCGCGGCGTGCGCGGCCTGGAGGTCGGGGTCGGACTTGTAGAGCGCGTACCGCAGCCGGTAGTCCTCCAGCGTCACCGTCTCGCGGTTGAAGCGCGCGGGCAGCTTGCGGTCGGTGTACTTGCGGGCGCCGCCGACCGCGTCCACCGGGTACTCGTACAGGTAGTCACCGAGGTGGAAGACCACATCCAGGTCCTCCTTGGCCAGATGCCGGTGGGCCGTGTAGTACCCGTCGTGGTACGCCTGGCAGGAGACGACGCCCAGCCGCAGTTCGCTGTTCTTCGCGCCGCGCGCGGGCGCGGTGCGGGTCCGGCCGACCGGGCTGATCCAGTCGCCGGCCCGGAAGCGGTAGTAGTAGACGCGGTCCGGCGCCAGTCCGATGGCCTCGATGTGCACGGCGTGGTGGAACTCCGGGTGCGCGTCGGCCTTCCCGCGCCCGGCCAGGCGCGTGAACCGCTCGTCGTACGCGATCTCCCAGCGCACCTGCACGCGCGCCTTGGGCATACCGCTGCCCGGCTCGTACGGCTTCGGGGCGAGCCGGGTCCACAGCACGACGGAGCCGGGCAGCGGGTCGCCGGAGGCCACCCCGAGCGTGAACGGGTTCTCGGTGATCTTCCGCGCGTCGGCCTCGGCCGCGGCGTACGCGACGCCGGTGCCGGGCAGGTTGGCCGCGAAGGCCAGCGCCGCGGCGGCCCCGGTGCCGGTGAGGAAGCGGCGCCGGGCGAGCTGTGCGGCGGCGGCGCGCAGCTCCTGCGTGTGCGGGGCGCCCTGGGGCCCCTGCTCGGGCCGCGCGTCCTGCTCGTACTGACCTTGACGGGCCATCTGCCCCTCCCTGGGCCGGTGTTGTCACCAGCGATTGGAGGGGCGGACGAGGGCGTTCCGCTGTCCCGCGTTCGACGCACACATGACAAGCGGATGATGTCTGCGTCCGCATCGGACGCGCGCGGACATTCACGGCGGGTGCGGGGGCACGGGCCGTGGCCGGGGCCGGGCGGGCACCGGGGCGCCCGGAGCGCCGTGGCGTGGGCCCGGCAGGCCCGCGCCCCGGGCCTTTCGCCGACGGTCCGGCGTCTCCGTAGGATTCGGGGCATGGCTGAACTGATGGTGCGCGACGGCACGTGGTCCTTCGACGGCGACCGGGTGTGGATCGTGCCGGGACAGGAACGGAGCGTGCACCGCCTGCGGCAGGACCTGGGCGAGACGTCCGTACCGCTGGAGGCGCTGGCGGGCATCGCGTACGAACCGGCCCGCAAGGGCGGCCGGTTGCGCCTGCGGCTGCGGGACGGCGCCGACCCGCTGCTGCACGTCACCGGCGGCAGCCTGCCGGACGACGCGAACCCCTATCAGGTGGCCGTGGACCCGGACCGTACCGGCGTCGCCGAGTACTTCGCCGACGAGGTGCGCCATTCCCTGCTGCTCGACCAGGTGGTGACCGGCCCCACCGACCGCTATCTGCTGCCGGGGCCCGCCGTACCGCTGTCCGCCGCGGGCGTGGACGGCGTGGCGTCCTTCGACGGCGAGCACGTGCACATCGAATGGCGCTGGACCACCAGCGAGAGCAAGAAGCACGCGGGCGCCCGGGACTTCGCCCTCGCCGACCTGGCCGGGGTCGACTGGCGCCCCGCCTCCGGCCTGGAATCCGGCTACCTGCGCTTCCGCCCGAAGGGCGTCACCGCGACGCTCAAGCCGGAACACGACCCGAACGCCATCGAGCTGTGGGGCTTCAAGAAGGAGAGCGGGCGCACGGCGCTGCTCGCGGCGGCGGTCGCGGCCCGGCTGCCGCACCCGTCGGGCGGCTCCGCCCCGGCGGCCGGTCCGGTCACCGCGGCGCGGACCGCCCCGGCCCTGGAGCAGACGCCGGACCCGGGCAACGCGAGCGGCGGCGGCCAGGACCCCGACGTCCTGCTGCGCCGGCTGCGCGAACTCGGCGAACTCCACCGCGACGGCATCCTGACCGCCGAGGAGTTCGCCGCGGCCAAGGCGGCGGTGCTCAAGGGGTTTCACGGGGCGGGGTGAGGCGGAGCGAGGGCGGTGTTCGGAGGGGTTCGCGAACGTACCGGGCTTACGTGGGTGTCCGCAGCGCCTCCGCGAGCCCACCCCCACCGACGGACCGGCCGCGCCCTACCCTGCCGCCATGACGACACCCGACACCCGCCCCGGTACCACTCCCCCACCCGCGCCGGCCGCCCTGATCACCGGTGCCGGCTCCGGCATCGGCCGCGCCGTCGCGCTGGCCCTCGCCGGGGCCGGCTGGTCGGTGGCGCTCGCCGGACGGCGCGCCGACGCCCTGGAGGAGACCGCCCGCCAGGCGGCGCGGGACACGGACGGCGCCACCCTGTGCGTACCGGCCGACGTGACGCGCCCTGAGCAGGTCGACGCCCTGTTCGCGGCGGTCCGCGACCGCTTCGGCCGACTGGACCTGCTCTTCAACAACGCGGGCACCTTCGGCCCGCCCGTCCCCCTGGACGAGCTGGCGTACGACGACTGGCGCACGGTCGTCGACACCAACCTCACCGGCGCGTTCCTCTGCGCCCAGGCCGCCTTCTGCACGATGAAGAACCAGGACCCGCGCGGCGGCCGCATCATCAACAACGGCTCGGTCTCCGCGCACGCGCCGCGTCCGCACTCGATCGCGTACACCGCCACCAAGCACGCGATGACCGGCCTGACCAAGTCGCTCTCGCTGGACGGACGTCCGTACGACATCGCCTGCGGGCAGATCGACATCGGCAACGCGGCCACCGAGATGACCGGGCGGATGCAGACCGGCATCCTCCAGGCCGACGGCAGCACGGCGGTCGAGCCGGTGATGGACGCGGCGGACGTGGCCCGTACGGTCCTGCACATGGCGCAGCTGCCGCTGGCGGCGAACGTGCAGTTCGCGACGGTGATGGCGACGGCCATGCCGTACATCGGCCGCGGCTGAGCGCTTCCCGGGCCTCCGGTTCCCGGCGCCGCCGCCCGGTCACCGCCGGCCCCCCGCCCCCCGTCCACCCGCCCTCCCCCGTCCTCCGCCGTCCGGACTTCGGCGGGACGCGCTCCTGACAGACGGCGCGTCCGGTGGGACTCTTCCTGACGCACGTCCATCCGCACCGCTCATCTGCCGGGCCGCGGAACCCGCGGCCACGTTGTCGACGGCCGCGTGGTTCGCCACCACGCGGCCCCGCAGAAGGAGTCACGCGTGAGACGAATCGTCAGCACCTCCCCCGGCACCCGTCGGCGCGGCATGTCCCGGGCCCTCGCCGGTGCCCTGACCGCCGTCGGCGCCCTGCTCGTCTCGGCCCTCCAGACCGGCCCGGCGGGCGCGGCCGGCCCGGCCGGTACGGACACGGCCCCGCCGGCCTCGTCCTCGGCCGGTACGGGGACGGCGCCCTCCTCCGTGGCCGACTTCTGGACGGCGGAGCGGATGCGTGAGGCCACCCCGCTGGACCTGCTGTCGGCCGGAGCCGACGGGCCGGGCCAGCGGTCCGGCGCAGCGGAGAAACGATCCGCCCCGGAGGCGAAACGATCCGGCAGCACGGCGGACCGGTCCACCTCCCCGATACGGAGCGGCCCCGAGCGCACCGTACGTCCCACCCTCCCCGCGGCCACCACCGCCGCCGCCCCCGTCCCCAAGTCCTTCCCGCAGGCGGGCGCCCCGTGGACCGGCGGCGGCGCGGTGACGAACACCGCGGGACGGGTGTTCTTCACCTATCAGGGCCGTACCGCTTCCTGCTCGGGCAACGCCGTCACCAGCGCGAACAAGAGCACGGTGATCACCGCCGGGCACTGCGTGAAGCTGAACGGCGCCTGGCACACCGACTGGGTCTTCGTGCCCGGCTACCACGACGGCCAGGCCCCGTACGGCAAGTGGGCCGCCTCGAAGACCCTCAGCACACCGCAGTGGACGGCGAGCGAGGACATCAACTTCGACGTCGGCGCCGCGGTCGTCGCCCCCGTCGGCGGACAGCGGCTGACCGATGTCGTCGGCGGCCAGGGTCTCGCCTTCAACACCGGCTACAACAAGCCGATGTACGCCTTCGGGTACCCGGCCGCCGCACCGTACGACGGCAGCAAGCTCATCTACTGCAGCGGCAACACCATCAAGGACCCGCTGTTCTCCACGGACCACGGGCTGTCCTGCAACATGACGGGCGGCTCCAGCGGCGGCCCCTGGTTCACCTCGTTCAACGAGGCCACCGGCGCCGGCCTGCAGTCCTCGGTGAACAGCTTCGGCTACACCTTCCTGCCCAACAGGATGTTCGGGCCGTACTTCGGTGACGACGCCGAGAACCTCTACGACGAGGCGCAGTCGAGCTGACGGGCTGACCGAACCGGCCGAGCTGGCCCGACCGGTCGAGCAGACCGAGCAGGCCGAGCAGGCCGAACCGGCCGAGCAGGCCGGACCGTCGCCCGGCGCCGTCCGGAGGGGTGCACCCACAGGCTCCCCTCCGGGCGGCAGGCACCACACGGGGGTGTTCCCCGGAGCTCTCGTTTCCGGGGTGGCCCGACAATTCACGCACACATGGGGGGAAACTCGGTATACCCATGGCGTCATTCTCAGGCTTTTCATGCCCTTCTCATGAAAAACTCATCGACGCCCGGCCACCAGCAGCAATTACACCCCGAGCGGCCTCCCCGTACGGATCATGAATTCCCCGCCCACTTCTCTGCCCACTTCCCCGACCACTCCCCCGATCACTTCCTCGACCGCTTCCCCGGCCACTCTGTCCGATTTCTTCCCCCGCGGAATGGATGACCCCCACTCCGGGCTATTCGGTGCTAGCGTCACCGAGCAGAAGTGCACTCCCTGCTCAGTGATTCCTTGCCCGACCATCCGTCGCCGAGGGGACTTCCATGACAGCGGCCGACAGCAGTGCGAACAGGGGCCCGGCGCCCGCTCCTCAAGAAGTCGGCGCGATGTACGACCGGTTCGGCGACCTGCTCGCCCTGGTGCTCGGCGGCAGCGCCCTGCACGTCGGCATGTTCGTCCCGCACGGCGAGCGCGTCCGGGCCGCCTCCCTCCTCGGCCTGTCCGACCTCGCACAGGACCGGCAGACCGAGTACCTCGCCGACGTCCTGGCCGACGGCCTCCCGCCGGACGCCCGCCTGCTCGACATCGGCTGCGGCACCGGCGGCCCGGCCCTCCACCTGGCCCGGCGCACCGGCGGCCGGGTCACCGGCATCACCGTCAGCAGGGCGCAGCTCGCCCGCTGCGGCGAACGGCTGAGCGCCGCCGCCGACCTCCGGGGCCGGGTCGACTTCGCGTACGGCGACGTGCTGCGGCTCGACCACGCGGACAACTCCTACGACGCGGCCTGGTCCATCGACTGCTTCCCCCACCTCGCGGACCGGCCCGCCGCACTGCGCGAGGTCCGGCGCGTACTGCGGCCCGGCGGCCGTCTGCTGATGACGGAGTTCGCCCTCCGCGGCACCACCGTCCCCGTGGAGACGGAGGCATTCACCCAACTGTGGGCGTCCCCGCCGCCCACCGCCTTCGCGACGCTTCTCGCGGAGGTCGAAGAATCCGGTTTCCGTGTCGTGCGCATTCAGAACATGACATCGAACATCGCACTGTGCGGCGAGCTGATGTACGTACTTTACCGACAACGGCGCGATGAGATAGAGCAGCGTTTCGGAAAGGAAGCCACCGCCCACACCGATCCGCTGATGGAACCGTTCCGCGACTTCTGCCGGGACCACGTGGACTATTACCTGCTGCTGCTCAGCACACCGGAAAGCTGACCGGCCGAGCACCGGAAAGCCGACCGGCCGACCCGGGCCCGGCAGCCCCGCCCGCACCGATCCGAGAGCTGACTCCCCCTATGGTCGCCAAACCGCCCTCCGGCCTGCCCGCTTCCCCGCCCGCCCCGCCCTCCGACACCCCTTCCGCCTCCTCCACCCCCTCCGCCTCTCCCACCTCCTCCGCCTCTCCCGCTTCCTCCACCGGGCCGGCGCCGCTTACGCCACCCGCCCAGCGCACACCCCACCCCCTCCAGAACACCCCGCCCCCTCAACGCGCCCGCCGCCGCTGGGAGTTGTGGCGCTCGCCCGAGGACCAGCCCCGCTGGGCCCGCCCCGCCCTGCTCGGCATCGCCGCCGCAGCCGCACTGCTGTACGCGTGGAACATCACCACCAGCGGCCTGGCCCCGTACTACTCCGTCGCCGCCCGCAGCATGACCGAGAGCTGGAAAGCATTCCTCTTCACCGCCTACGACCCCTCCGCCACCATCACCCTCGACAAAATCGGCGGCTTCCTGTGGCCCCAGGCCCTCTCCGCCCGCCTCTTCGGCTTCCACGACTGGGCCCTGACCCTGCCGCAGTGTGCCGAGGGCGTCGTCTGCGTCCTCGTGCTCTATCGGGTCGTACGGCGCTGGCAAGGCCCCGCCACCGGCCTCCTGGCCGCCACCCTGTTCACCCTCACCCCCGTCACCGCCTCCCTGTTCGGCCACGCCATCCCCGACGCAGCACTGATCATGTGCCTGGTACTGGCCGTCGACCGCTACCAGCTCGCCGCACGCGGCGCCCGCCTGCGCTCGCTGGTCTGGGCCGGTGTGTGGGTGGGCCTGGCCTTCCAGGCCAAGATGATGCAGGCCTGGCTCATCGTCCCCGCCCTCGCCCTCGCCTACCTCGTCACCGCGCCCGTCACGGCGCGCGCCCGGATCGGCCACGTACTGACGGCGGGGGCCGTGCTGTTCGCGGTGTCGTTCTCGTGGGTGCTGATGATGACGTTCCTGCCGAAGGACGTACGCCCGTACGCGGACGGCTCGACGAACAACAGCGCCCTGTCCATGGTCTTCGAGTACAACGGATTCAGCCGCCCTGCGGAGAGCGGACCGGGAGGGCCAGGAGGGTCGGGGGGCCATGGCGGACCTAACGGCTCGGGAGGCCCGGGTGGCGCGAACGGCCCAAGCGGCGTGAACGGCCCAAGCGGCCCAAGCAACGGCAAACACGCCCCCACCACCGACCCGACCTCCCCCCGCGCCCACCCGGCCCGCAAGATGGTCAGCCTGGGCAGCGAGCAGAACACCTGGTACAAGCTGTTCACCCCCCGCTTCACCTCCCAGATCGGCTGGCTCTACCCGCTCGCCCTGATCTCCCTGGTCCTCGGCCTGGTACTGCGCGGCAGGCGTCCCCGTACGGACCGGCTGCGCGGCGGCTACCTGCTGTGGGGCGGCTGGCTGCTGACCACCGCCGTCGTCCTGAGCGTGGTCGACATCCCGCACACCGCGTACGTGGCGGGCCTGGCCCCCGCGCTCGCCGCGCTGGCAGCCGCCGGCACCGTGACCCTGTGGCGGGTCCACCGCGCCGCCACCGGCGCCCCGAGGCGCTGCCTTCTCCCCCTGGCCGTCATCGTCCAGGCCGCCTGGGCGTCCCACGTCGCCGCCGGCCACTCCGGCTTCGCCCCCTGGCTCACGTCGTTGATCATCACGGCGGCGCTCGTCGGCGTCCTCGGCCTGCTGTCCTACGGGCGCGCCACCGGCCGCCGCCGGCGCTCCGTCGCCCTCACCGCGCTGGCCGCCACCTGCGTGGCCCTGTTCACCGCCCCGGCCGCCTGGTCACTGTCCGTACTGGACCAGCGGTACGCGGGCTCCTCCTTCGAAGCACACGCCGGGCCAGGAGGCCAGAACGCCACGGCCGGCGCGCCGGGCAGCGCGGTCTACGGAGGCGCGGGCGGCGCCTCGTACGACATGTCACCGGCGCCGCTGAGCGCCGCGCAGAAGCGCCTGCTGGACTACGTACAGCGGCACAACGGCCACGCCAGGTACACCCTCTCCGCCGACGGCGGCTGGGCCCGCTCCCGGGCCATCACCCACACCGGTCTGCCGATCCTGCCGCTCGGCGGCTTCGCCGGAATGGCCACGTCGGTCACCCTCGCCGAGTACCAGCACCTGGTCGCCTCGGGACAACTGCGCTTCGCCCTGCTCAACCCCACCACGGCAGCCGGCGGCGCCCCCTCGGAGACAGCCAAGATCAACGCCTGGGTCCGCTCCACCTGCACCAAGGTCCCCCCGAACGCATACACCCCCACCCCCGACCCCACCGTCCCAGAACCCCTCTACCACTGCACCCCCTGAACCACCCCTCTCCTCTCCCACCCGCACCCTCCACCCCCCTCCCTCGTTCACCGTGATGTGCCTCACGAGACGTGTGGCGCCCCCTGAGGCGGGTATCCGGCCCCGGGACCGGAGGGCACGACTCCGCCATGAAATGGTAGAAATGCGGAGGAAAGCCCTGCGAACCCTGCGGAGAGGAGACGCCCATGTCGTCGAAGCGACGCCGTAAGAAGAAGGCACGCCGGAAGAACGGCGCCAACCACGGCAGCCGTCCCCAGTCCTGAGCGGCCCCGCCCGCCGGACACCGGACATACGAAGACCCCCGGGACACCGTCCCGGGGGTCTTCACTGTCTCTCGGTGCCGCTGACCCGTTACGCCGCGTCCACGACGCCCGAAGACGCCACCTCGATCGTCGCGGAGGTGGCACCGGAGCGGGAACCCAGGCCCTCGATCTTCTTCACCAGGTCCGAGCCCTCGACGACCTCGCCGAAGACCACGTGCGCACCGTCCAGCCAGGGCGTCGCCACCGTCGTGATGAAGAACTGCGAGCCGTTGGTGTTCTTGCCGGCGTTCGCCATCGACAGCAGGAACGGCCGGTCGTGCTTCAGCTCGAAGTTCTCGTCCTCGAAGCGGTCACCGTAGATGCTCTTGCCGCCGGTGCCGTTACGGCGCGTGAAGTCGCCGCCCTGCAGCATGAACTCCGGGATGACCCGGTGGAAGGGCGACCCCGCGTAACCGAAGCCGTGCTCGCCGGTGGCCAGCTCACGGAAGTTGCGCGCGGTCTTGGGTACGACGTCGTCGTACAGCTTGAAGACGATGCGGCCGGCCTTGTCGCCGTTGATGGTGATGTCGAAAAATACGTTGGAACTCATGGAAGACATCCTTCCACTTCCCCACCCCCATTCGGCCCACAGGTCTAAGCCCCCCACGCCCCACCCGCCCAGTCGCGGAACGCTGAGGCCTGGTCACGGCCGACGCCGTGTACGCGCTCCTCGCCCTCGCCGAGCACGGCGGCCTCCCGACGTGGGGCGGTATTGCGGTGGTCACGGTGCCGCTCGTGATCATCGCGGACTGGCCGGACTCCACACCGTACGGGCCCGCCGGCGACCGCACACCTGGGTGAAGACCGTGGCCGACATCACGGCGACGTACGGCTCGGCGCGAGGCGACGAGGTTCGTAGCGACCTCTGTGCAGTCGCCGCCGTCGGTGTTCGACTGGTCGGACATGAAGAAGTCCCGCCGCTCCGATGAGGGAGTGGCGGGACTCAGCTGGGTGGTGCGGCACCACATCACGTGGCGGAGAACGCGCCACCCTTGACGCCCGCGATGAACTCCGCGAACGAACGGGAGGGAACGGAGAGGATGGGGCCGTTCGGGTCCTTGGAATCGCGGACGGGAACTATGCCGGTGGCTGTGGCCTGTGCCGGGGCCCATTCGACGCAGGAGCCACCGTTGCCGCTGTAGGAAGACTTGGACCAGACGAGGGGTCGGGGGTCGATCGTCACGAGATGCCCTTTCGTGCCTTCTGGATCATGGCTACTGACTCCGCCTGAGAGAGAGCTTCGGCCTGTAGCTGATGGTAGGCCCGCACCAGCGGTAGCACGGAGGTGAGTTCCCTATCCAGGCGTCCGTGAATCTCCGACTCGACGTAGGAAACCACGGAGCGGTCAGGCAGGGTCAGCAGATTGACCAGGCGGTTGAACGGGCGACGCTCACCAATGGCGTACGGAGCTACCTGAAGCGCGGTGTTCGATTGGTCGGCGAACTCGACCAACCGCGCCAACTGGGCGTCCATGACAGCGGGGCCACCGATCGGCCGCCGGATGCAGCTCTCATCCAAGACAACGATCACCATGGGGACCACACGCCGCACCAAAGATGCCTGCCGTTCCGCCAGGAACTCCACTCGCTCCGATGCTTGTTCGGGGCTGAGCGTTCCCCGCCGCACATTGCCCTCTTCCATGGCTCTTGCGTACTCCGGTGTCTGGAGCAATCCAGGAACAGCCCCCACTTCGAACAGCCGGATCTCCGCCGCCCGCGCCTCCTGCCCCAGGTACTCCGGGAAGCCCTCAAGCAAGCTGCCATTCCGGATCTCCGCCCACGCACGCTCGAATGACTCCGTGGACCCCGCGAGCCCAAGGGTGGCGTCTACGGCGCGCGAAAACCGGAGGGTCGGCGGTTTACAACCTGTTTCCACCGCCGAAATATGCCTGCCCGAGTAGCCCATCCGCTCAGCCAACTCGTCCTGCTTCCATCCGCGCACCTCTCGCGCGCTGCGCAGACGGGCACCGAATGCCGCCTTCGGGCCTGCCTCCGGGTTCAACTGCTTCAGGTTTACCAACGTGCTCCCCGTTTCTGGAACGTTGAGGATGGGGCGACTGTAGGGCAGCCTGGCTCCATCCGGTAGTGGCACGGCTACGGAGCGAAGTTGACGTGCTCCGGAACCATCACCGCCCCGCGGTGGAGCCCGGGTATCGGGTTGCGCAATTTGATCGTGTTCCGACGTTCCCCCACGAACGGTGACCACAAGTGACCGACTTCAGTCCCGGCCTCGGCTCCAGCCCCGGCCCCGGCCGGGAAAACCTCACCCGGCTCATGCGCTCACGCGGACGTGACGGTGTGCTTCATCTGCGCACCAGTGACGGCAGTGACGCTTCGCCCGAACTCCCCCCATTCGAAGGCAAAGCCATGACGACCTCCGCCCCCGTGCCCGCGCGCAAGGAAATTCAGATCACCGGTATCCGGAAGCACGTCGCCGAATGTGTCACCGAGATCAACGGCGCGCGGTGTGGCGCCCGTTCCAACGTCTGGGACACCGCCGTGCACCTGAACGTGTGGATTCTCGCCCACGCGGACGAGTCCGAGCACAAGAAGTTCGTGAAGCACATGGAAGACCCGGTCAACGTCTACACCAAGCCCGCCAAGGGGCGGCAGTGAGAGGGGGCGGCGGTGCGTCAGCGGCCCGGCCGCCCTGGAGCTGGAGATCGCCGGAGAGTCCCCTAGGGGCGGACGAAATCCGCCGACATGTTCTCGTTGCCGCACCGGGCCCTTTGTGGCCAGGCGCGGGAGGTTCCGGTGTGGTGGCCGGTGCGGCATCTACAGGGGTTCGCGGGGCAACTGTGCTCCTGTAGTTGGGGATTGATTTTCAGGGAGGCAGCAGGGGTGGCTCCTACCGGGGAAAGACGACACCTGGCGGCGCGTCGCCCATGGTGGTGGTCCATGAGTTGGTTTTCCGTGGCCCTCCAGGAGGACTGATGCGTTACCGCCACATCACCCTGCTCACCCTCACCGTGGGAACGGTGACCGCCGCTGCCATGGTGGGCGCGAAAATGGCCCTGGCCGCCGGCACGGACAGCCTCCGTACACCGGCTCGGCGCCGGCCGGGCGCAGCCGCCCACTCGGGCAACGGCCAGGACCGGGCGGCGTTCGACGAGCTGCTCCGCCGGCAGGAGCAAGCCTGGGCGGACAAGGACGGCGCGGCATTTGCCGCCACGTTCACCGAGGACGCCGACCTCGTCACCTTCAACGGCGATTACCTGCGCACCCAGGACGCGATCGCGCAAGGAATGCAGTACTACTTCGATCACTACATCGGAGATACCACGATCCGCACTCTCGATCAGCATGTGCGCTTCGTCAACCGGCACACAGCCATCATCGTCCGGACGAGCTGCCAGATACAGGCAGGCGAGAGCGAGTGCCGAGAAGGCTCGCTGTCCGTCAACACCAACGTGCTGACCAAAAAGAACGGAGTGTGGCTCCAGCAATCCTTCCAGAACACCCGTAAGACGGAGCTGCCTCGCTCATGACGTCGGACTGACCGGTCAGCCGACGCAAGGCCCCTGACCTGGAAACCCCAGGTCAGGGGGCGGGGGGCGGGGGGCCCGCGGCCGCGGGGGCCGGGTCGCCCGGGGGGGGGGCCCCCCGGGCCTGGGGCCCCGCCGGGGGCGGC
>NZ_JBFAUH010000029.1:0-117841 GCF_040679095.1 Streptomyces sp. NPDC052496 | reverse complement strand
GGTCAATGCCGTCCCGTTTTACGTTACCCTGAGGGCCCTCAGCGTCCCGGGAATCGGGACGCTGAGACGAGCTGTCAGTGTTAGGGATTCCGGGACGCTGAGACTCGGTGAAGTCTGTGATCTTGTACTTGGCGGCCCCGTTCTTCTGGCCAGCCGTGACCTTCGTCAACGCCCCTTTGGCGATCAGGCTCTTGATGACCGCGTACAACTGCGAGCGGCTGAGCTTCGCTCCCCGGAGGATCTTCGGATGCTCGATGCTGTTCCACGTCACGCGCGTGTCGTCGTTGGCATCCTCCGCCAGCGCAACGAGAAGGAGCTTCTCTCTGTGCGTCAGCGTCGTGGGCGCTTCCGCAAGTACCTCGACGATCAGGCGGACGGCCACGTGTCCTTCTCTCTACGCGCGGTGGATCTGATCCCCCAGGGCGGAGCGTCACCCCGCCCCGGGGCCGTACGGGTGGTGCAGTGGCGCGTCAGGCGCTCTTGGGCCGCTTGCGGACGGTCGCGGCGGTGTCCCCGGCGCGGATGATGTCGGCGAGGCGGGGGGAGACGCGGAAGCGGACCGCGCGGCTGGCCGGCAGGTGCATCGTTTCGCCGGTCTGCGGGTTGCGGGCGGCGCGTGCCGGGCGTTCGGTGGGCAGCCAGGCGCCGAAGTTGCTGATGGTGACCGGGTGTCCGTCGGCAACGGTCCGCGCGACGATGTCGAGCAGTGCGGTGACCGTGGCCTTGGCGGTGTCAACGCTGGTGCCGGTCTCGGCCGCGAGGTGCTCGGAGAGGGCGGTGTAGTTCAGCGGGCCGGTCGGCTTCGTCTTGATGGCCATGGTGATCTCCTCGGGGGTGAAGGGTGAGGTTTTGTGGTCGGATGCCTTCAGCACGTTGTCGGCGCGTCCGACGTTTGCGAAGGCGCCGATTTCGTGACTGCGGCCTGGGCCGCGCGGCAGGTGTGCGGAGCTGGAGCGGCGTTTGCCGGAGGCGATGGCGCGGGCGTCGATGAGCGCGGAGGCGGACTGCGGAGATGGCGTGGTCCAGGCGCCGGCCGGGGCGCCGGGCCCCGGCCGCGGCTCGGGGTGCCCGGCCAGGGCCCACGGCGCGTGCGCCGAGCAGCGGAGGCCGCAGGCGTACAGCCGGACCGGGCCGGTATGGGCGCCGAGCGCGTCGCACAGATGCGGGGCGGTGGTCATGCCGCCACTGGTCCGGCGTGGCGGGACAGGTCCTGGCCGGTGATGGCCTCGACGAGGGCGCAGATCAGCACTTCACCGACCGGCGGCGTCACCGCGTTGCCATACAGCCGGACCCGGTCCCGCTTCGACTTCGGCGCCAGCCGGTAGTCGTCCGCGAACGCCATCCCTCGGCCTATCTCGTGCGGCTCCAACATGCGGTACAGCACGTCCGCCAGGTCGATGTCATCCACGCCCCGCACCAGCGCCCACCGGTCCTTCGTGGTGAACGCCCCCACAGGCTCCGTGACCGGCCGACCGAAACCGTTGCCGTAGTACGGCACCAGCAGGTGCTCCCACGTGGCGAGCGACTGGTGCCCGGCCGTCGTCAGCGTCCGCATCGGCTCGTCCACCGGCGTGCAGTGCTCGCCCCCGTCACCGCGCGAGCCGTTGTTCCGCACGACCATGGCGGGCGGCGTCACCAGCCCGTGATGGTTGCCACCGGCCGTCACAGCGTGCAGCGGGACGGACAGCGGCCGGGCCTTCTCCGCGTCCCCACCGCCCCGCACCGGCGTGATGAAGGGATCGAACCCGCCCGGCAGCCACGCCAGACCGGTCTCCCGGCGCGCGGTCTGCGCCCGCAGCGGCCGGTACGCCGGGGCCGCTTCCTTCCCCTCACGACCCTCCGACGGCACAATCAGCGGTGGTACGGCCAGCCCGTCGGACTCGCGCGTCGTGCGCGTCGGCATCGGCGAGAACAGCGATGTCGCCTCATCCCGCCACGTGCCGCCCGACGGCACCAGCATCGGGTCCGGTTCCAGCATCGACCGGCCTTCGAACTGGACCGGACGGGAGAAGCGCCGCAGTCCGGCCCGGATACGGGCCAGGGTCTTCGGGGTCAATCCGTCCGGCGCTTTCTCCGACGGCTTCCGGTCCCCGATCCGCGTCCCCGGGATGCTCCAGTCGATCGCCGCCAGGGCCGGGAGCACCTCCGGCTCCACCACCGCGTTGCGACACGTTGTCGACGGGCACCGGTACAGGTACTGGCCGTGCTTGCCGTACCGGCCCATGTCGGCGCCCGGCTTCTTGAAGACCTGCAGCGCCTGCACGCACCGCTCGCACGTCGGGCACCACGCGGTCGGCCGCAGCCACTTGTCCCAGTCCGGATCCCGCCCGAGCGACCGGTGCCAGTACGCGACGTACAGCCGGTCCCTGGACTGCGGGGCGCGCAGCAGTGTGCGGGGCTGTGCGTGCATGCTGTTCAACGCGATCGTCCGCGTCTTGTACCCGAGCCGGTGCAGGTCGCCCAGCCAGCGGTCCCACTGGTCCCACGCCCGGCAGTCGATGACGTTCTCGACCACCCCGGCGAGCACCAGGCCACCACGGCGCTGCACGCCTTCGAGGTACTGCGGTACCTCGTCCATCAGCGCGCGGGACCGCTCGTCGGCCGGGTCGCGCTGTTTCTCCAGGCCCGGCAGCTCACCCTGCTGGGTGTTGTGGAAGTCCCGCGTCTTGCCGCGGGCGTTCGACCACTTCGGGCACTCCGGCGAGGCCCAGAACAGTTCGGCGACGGGCCACCGTTCGACCGGCGCCTCGCGGATGTCGCCCTTGTAGTGGTCGGTCGTGGGGAAGTTCATCGAGTGCGACTCGATGGCCTTGTCCCAGTGGTTCGCCGCCCGAGCCACGGCCACCCCGGGCACGGCATGCGCGCCCTGCGAGGAGCCGCCAGCGCCGCAGAACCAGTCCATGAGCCGCAGCTCACCGTCCGTCCGGAACATCACGCCGCCGCCTTCCGGTCGGGAGCGCTCTGCTTGGCGCGGGAGTTCGGCGTGTGCCCAGCCCACAGGCCGTGGCGCAGCGCACGGGACACACCGCCCTCCAGCCGCTCGGCGTGCTGCGCGCATTGCTCGCGCACCGGGCACGAGCCGCAGACCTTGGCGGCGGTGCTGTAGCTGCCGTCCCTGTCGGGATGGAACAGGGCGGGATCGGTCTGGGCGCACAGCGCCTCATCCATCCAGTCGAAGGCGCTCACCGGCCGGCCTCGGCTTCGAAGAGGTCGGCCACCTGGCACAGGACGTAGGCCGCGGCCTGCTTGCTCATGCCCTGAGCGCCGGACTCGATGCTGGCGCTGCCCTCGGCGCCGCCGGGGCGGATGATGACGAAGGCCAACGCATCGCTTCCGTCGATGGCGACCATGGTCGTCTCGGGCTTGGGAATGGTCACAGCTCCCCCTGGAGCGTGTTGCAGCCGGTGCAGCGGTAGCCGCTGCCGTCCGGCACGTGGCGGGTGGTGAGGTGGGCGCAGGTGGTGGTGTCGCAGACGAGCCACCGGGCGCCGGGCGGGATTTCCTCGAATACCGCGACGGTGGCGCGGGCGTGCGTGGCCCGGACCGGCGCGGCGGGCGCCGGCCGGAGGACACGGTCGACGAGCGCGGCGAAGACGACGCCGGGGAACGCGGCGAGGCCAGCGGCGATGGCGGTGATCACTGGTCACCTCCGGCGCGTTCCTTGCCGATGCGGACGACCATGTCGCCGATCTGCTCCTCGTCGCCCACCTCGTTGGTGACCAGCGCCCGGAGCTGGTTGGACTGCCGCAGCTCGTAGTGGATCTGCCGGAGTCGTCCGGCCGAGGTCTGCGGGTGGCTGATCTCGTCGAGGTACTGAACGGCGGACCGTACGGGCGCCTCACCGCGCTCGACGTACGAGGTGTCGGGGTCCGTGTCGTGGGTGGGCGTGAGGCCGCCGGTCAGGAGCAGCACGCGCAGGGCAACCGACTGCGCCTTGGCGGTGCCCTTGTCCGCGGAGTCCAGCGCCTCACCGCGGGTCTTCGGCAGGATGGGCAGCGTGTCGCCCTTCGGGCCCATGACCATCCACGACACGGTCACGGTGCACTCGCGCATCTTGCTGCCCTTGGCCGATGTGGTGTCGCGGTGCTCCGCGTCCACGTCGACAGGGAAGACGCTGATGCCGTGCCGCAGCGTCACGGGGCCGAAGGTGTTGACGACGGTGTCGACGCCGCGGAAGTTGAAGCGGGTGCCGCCGCCGTTGTACTGCTCCTTCTTGGCGATGGCGCGGACGTCGCGGCGGACGCGGAGCCATGCAATGTGCACGGGCACCATCTCCGGGTCGCCGTCGCCCGGCTCGTAGTCGGCCATCGGGTCCGGCGCCGGGACGTACGGCGTGACGGGCGTCGACGACGCGTCGTCCGACGGGCCCGACGGGGCGTCGGTGGCGCGGCCGGCCGCAGCCGCCGCGCGCTCAGCGAGAGTGGTCATGCGTTGTGCTCCTCACGGATTACGCGGGGGATGGTCAGGCGGCGGCTGACGCGGTCTTCGACGCAGTCGGCGTACGCCTCGGGCCAGCGCTCGGCGAGGCGGCGGGTGTCGCAGTGCTCGCGGCTGGTCTCGTCGAGGCGGACGAACGTGCGGTCGAGGACCACCGCCTCGGCGGCGCCGCCGAGCGCGCCGATGATGCGGGCCTTGGCAGCCGCCTTCCGGCCCGCTGCTTCCTTCTCGTCGTTGTGCGCGTCGAGGTAGTCCGCGACGGCGTCCTGGGTGTCGACATCGCGGGTGATGTCGATCGCGCCGGAGCGGTTCGGGTGCAGCCGGTCGTACAGGTCGAGCAGGACATCGGGGTCGGCGTCGTCGGCGAGGACCGGCGGGCGCCGGGTCTGGATCTGCTCCCAGGCGCGGGCGCCGGCGGCGCGTAGGTCGTCGATCAGGTCCGCGTGATCGGCGGTGCGTACGACGAACTGCCGGTAGTCGTTGCCGCCGAGGCGTACGGCCACGTGGATGTGGTCGAAGCCGCACACGTCGGCCTGCCACAGGACTTGGGCGAGCACGTCGTCCGCGACGCCCTTGCGGAACTGCCCGGCCTTCATCTTGTCGCGGCACTTGATCTCGACGGCGCACCGCTCGCGGCCGTCGGCGAGGGGGCATTCGAGGACGCGGCGGTCGAGGGTGCACATCTGCCACGGCCTGGTGATGTTGGCGACGAGGCCGACGCGGCGGACGACGGAGCGGTTGCGGCGGGCCCACTCGCGGGCCACGCCTTCTTCGTCGATTCGGCCCCAGAGGGCGGGTTCGGAGTCGTCGCTCTCCAGCGGTAGGCCGCCCGTCTTGTCGTGGTAGACGGACAGGGCGTTGCCGTATCGGGAGATGCCGAGGATGGCGGCGATGTCGGCGGAGCCGAGGCCGGAGCGGCGGGCGGTGAGCCATGTGGTGCGGTCGGCGGTGGCGGGGAGGATGAGGCGGCCGGTGGGGGTGATCCGCCGACCGGCGGCCGGGGCCGTGGTGGCCCCGGCCTGCGCGGTCTCAGGCATCCGCGTCACCGCCCTCGGTGGGGCGGGCGGTGTGGGTGCCGTCGGAGTGCCGGACGATGGTGTCCCCGAAGCGCGCGACGACATGGTCCGGGCGGTGGCCGATGCGAAGCCCGACGACGGTCAGGCGCCCGTTGACGGTCTCGACGTATGGCTTGGCGAACACGTCCGCGCGGTCCAACCAGTCGTCGACCTCGGCGATGTTGTCCTCGGTGAGCTGCCGCTGGATGACCGGCTGCGAGTACCCCTCGGCCTCGTCGTCGTGCACGAGCCGCCACCGCCCGGCGGCGCGGTCCCACTCGATGTGCTCGTCCCCGGCGGGGTTGGCGATGTGGCCGTCCGGCTCGATGTGCACCGGTACGCCCGCGTCGACGAGGGCGTTGAGACCGTCGACCGCCTGCTGCCACGGCGACGCGGCGCGGGTGGACTCGCCCGTCGCGCGGGTGTCCTTCCCGGCCTCGTCGGCCATGCCACGGAGGATGCCCGCGCTGTCACACCGGCACAGATCGAAGACCAACTCACCCCCACCGTCCGGGCACGCTGCCTCGAACCGGTCGGCGACAACGTGCAGCACCTCGGCGCGGACGGCGGCGTACACCTCCTCCACGCGCGCATCCGTCGTCTCGCGCGGCGTCCACAAGTCCCCCAGCAGAGACACGTACCGGCGGATTTCGTCGCGGGCGCTCATGCCGCCCCCCGCAGACCGGCCGCAGCCCGGATGCTGTCCGCCAGCGCCACGCACTGCCGCCCGTACACCGGGATGCGCGTGGACACCTCGGCGAGCAGACGCTCGACGAGCAGCGACTCGGCCCGGTGACCGTCATACGGCCGCGCGTCCGCCTGCTCGGTGAGGATGTCGTGCACCTCGTCGGCGTGCTCGGTGAACACGTCGACGAGCACCGCCTCGATGAAGTGGCTCACGTCCAGCGTCACGCCGGTGGGCGTGCGCTCGACGTAGATACGGAACGGCCCATCCACGGGCGTACGGGAGTCAGCCACGGCCGACACCCCCTCGGGCGGCGCGGCGCGCCTTCATCCGGGCCAGGACCTGCTCGTCGGACGGATGCACCCACGTGTGACCACCCTGCTCCGTGACCTGCCGGCCGTGCGTGCGGCGGGGGATGTCGCACCGGGCGCAGGCGAACGGCTCCGGCGGCACTTCACGGGCCGGCTCGGGGGCACCGAGCGCCGCGCGGGCCTCGGCCTGCGCCTGCTTCAGCAGACCGGTCAACTCCGCGACGCGCTTCTGAAGGGCGTCGACCTCGTTGCGGCGGAACCCGGCATCGGCCAGCAGGACACGCCCCAGCTGCCGCAGCCGCGCGGCCGGCGTCGCATCGTCGTTGATCCCCTCCGAGATCCGGCCGCGCTCCTGCACCGACAGCGGCACCTCCCGCGTGGTCTCGCCCCACACCGAGTCGGGCAGGACCAGGCCCGCGCGCTGTCCCGCCTGCGCGAGGGCGTCCCACTCCTGCGACGAGACGATCGCCAGCGCGATGCCCGCCGCGGTCTGCCGCGTCTTCATGGCCTCGTTGATCACGGCGGCCATGGCGTTGACCAGCTTCGTGTCTGTCACGGCGCCACCGCCGCATCCGCCGGAGCGTCCAGCAACGCCCACGCCCGGACCGGCACACCGGCCACGACCGTGGTCATCTCCACGTACGGACGGGGGTCGTCAGGTCCGAACGGCGCGGTCGTGGCTGCCGCGCCGAGCGCCTGCGCCAGCGCCCTCACGCCCTCGGCCGACCGGTGGAAGTGCATTTCGACGCCCGGCTCCTCCGGGGCGTAGTGGGCGCACTCCGCGGTGACCGTGGTGGGGACGATCGGACAGAGCGTGACAACCTGTTCGATGACCGCCAGAGCGGCCGTGTACCCGCGGCGCTGTGCCTCGGCAGCGTCCGGCGGGGACGTAGTCTGTGTGATCACGGGAGCCTCATTTCTGGATTGGTGAGGCGAGCCCCAGGGGTCGTGTCCGGGGTCCAGCCGGCGCGGCCCCGACTCGCATCAGAAGTCGGTCAGGCGCTCTTGGGCGGCTTGATGAAGGGCCGGATGTCGCCCATCTCGGCGGTCTCGCGGATGTGAGCGAGCCGGAACGTGATCCGGCCACCCGCCTTCGAGTGCGGGATCTCCCGCGCGTTCGCCTTGTCACGCAGCGTTCGAGCGGTGTACGGGAGCCAGCGGTTCGCCGCGACTTCCTCGGGCGTGTAGTGCACCAGCTCGGCGAGGTCCTGGACGGGCGGAGTGGCGTCGAGGTCGGCGCTCCGATCCTTACTCTTCGTGGCCATGGCGGTCACGTCGTCTCCTCGTGGGTGATTGCGGAGAGCGGCACCCGCATCGCAGCCGCGATGGCCAGCACGTTGTCGTCTCCCGCGCGCCGGATGTGACCCCGTTCGAGGCGAGAGAGGTAGCCCCGGTCGAGTCCGGTCTGTTCGGACAGGGAGCGCAGGCTCAGCATCTGAGCCCGCCGTATGTACCTGATGGCGGCGCCGTTCGGTCTCACGCTCAAAATCTATGCATCGCGCCCGGTTGGCGCAACCCATTCTGCGCACATTTTGAGCCCGGTGTGGCACGTCCTGAGCCCGTCGGCGGGTAACGCGGACCCCGTGAGACCCGCTTTGCAACCCTCGAAGCGCAAAAATTAGGCTTTGGCCAAGGTCAAAGGGCTGGATCCTGGCTTCTGGGTTGCACCCGCGTCAGGCATGATGAGGAGTCATGGAGCGAGACTGGGCATGGCTGGGCGACGCCATCAGGCGCGACCGCAAGGCGGCAGGGATGAGCCAGGAAGAACTGGGTGCAGCCCTGGGCGTCAGCCGCGCCACCGTGCAGAACATCGAGCGGGGCCTCGCCTTCAAGAAACTGACGCCTACGCACCGCGCAGCCGCAGCCCACTTCCGCTGGACGCCGGACTCCCTCGACACGGTCCTGGCCGGCGGGGAACCCGCGTACGTGGACGCTGACCAACGAGCAGCGACCTTCATCGCGGACACCGGGGGCGCGGCGCCCGCCGATCTGCCTCTGCGGATCAAGACGGCGCTGGCGGACGGGCCGCTCCTGGACGCCGCCGTGCTGGCACTGCCCGGAGACGATGACGACGATCCCGACGCCCAGATGGTGGTCATCGTCAAAGGCCGTAAAGGAGCGACCCCCGAGCAGGTGCGGCGCGCCCTGCTCCGGTGGGAGAAGACCGAAGCGCAACTCAGGCGCTCAGGACCTGAGCGGACAACCTCCGAAGGTGGCGCCGAAAAGTAAGCGTGACCCTCCACATGCGCACATTTTGTGTGGTTGCATGGTCAACACGTAGTGAAGGTGCCGCCGTACTCGGATCCTTGGGGGGAACCGGTGCGGGTTGAAGTGAGATACGTACAGTCCCTGCCCGAAGGTGTGTGCGTCTGGCTGGTCAAGCGCGCCCACGCCTGGGTTCTCTACATCGTTGAAGAGGTGGCTCGCCACCTCGGTGGCAAGTTCATACCGGGGCTGCCGTTTACGCCCGTACGGCCGACCGCAGCTCGGCGCTGAGGGGAAGTTGTGGCGTACGCAGAGAAGCGCGTCAGCCAGGCGAAGGGCAGCAAGGGCAAGGTCAGCTGGCGCTCCCGGTACAAGAAGCCGGACGGGACGTGGGGGAGCGAGCCCGGATTCCCGACGAAGAAGACGGCCGAGAACTGGGGCGAGGAACAGGAAGCTGCTATCCGAGCCGGCCGGTGGATCGACCCGGACCTTTCGACGGGCTTGTTCGGCGTGTGGGCGCGCGAGTGGATGGCGGCCAAGGCCCCTCGCGGGCGGACCATCACCACGAGGTGGGACCGCCTGGACACGCACCTGTTGCCCAAGTGGGAACACACTCCGCTCAATAAGATCACTTGGTTCGAGGCCGAAACCTGGGCGAACGCGGTGTCGCTGACCCACGACGACGTCACCGCGAGCCAGTGTCTGACGCTCATGTCTCAGATCATGACGGGGGCTGTGGACGCCGACCGGATCCTCGTGAACCCGCTCGCGGGTCGCCGCCGGTCGAAGTCGGCTGCGGTGAAGGAGCGCATCAGGCGGAAGGAGCAGGCGAAGGCCGAGAGGCCGGCGGTGTCGCCCGAGGCCCTGTTGCGCATCGCGCGGCGGGTAGGACGGCTCAATGGCACCCACATGATCATGACGGGCTTCGTCGGGCCGCGGTGGGGCGAAGGGCTGGCGTTCACCCGGGACAGTCTCGGAGAGCGGCGCGAGCCGTACGGGGAGGGATGGTTCACGTGCCCCGTTCTCCAGGTGCGCCAGGAGGTGGCCGAGTACCAGACCCGCGATCCGGCGACCGGAAAAAGGGGGCCGATGTTCTTCGGGCTGGAGCCGGTCAAGACGGACGGGAGTCTGCGGGACATTGACCTGCCACCGTTCTTGCACGCGATGGTGCTGGAGGGCATCGAGCTACTGCCACCCCAGTATGAGTACCTGTACTGCACGCCGAACGGGAAATGGTGGCGCAACAGCAACTTCGGCCGTCAGGTGATGCGGCCGGCCGCCGACGGGCGGGAGGAGCGCAAGAGGAGCCGCGGGCGCAGCGCCAGGGAGGCGTGGGAGCCGCTCTGCCCTGGTCTGAACATGGATCTGCTGCGGCATCTTCACGACTCGCTGCAGGCAGAGATCGGAGTGAAGGAGCCACTAGCCTTCGAGCAGGCTGGACACCGCCGACCGGGAATCAAGCGCGTGTACCAGCATCCAACGCCTACGATGAGGATGGAGCGACTGAACGGATTGCAGGAGATCTTCGAACGCGCCATGAAGTCGCTGGGGTGGGAAAGCGTCTGGGACAGTTGATCTCCCAGATATCTCCCAAATGATCTACGCGGGCGTTGAAGTGGCAGGTCAGAGTCCTCACCATCGCTGCTCTTACAAAGCAGATGTCACAGGTTCAAATCCTGTTGTGCCCACCAGCGCGAAGACCCCTCGTCGATCTTGACGGGGGTCTTTGACATCCAGGATCGACATCAATGGCGCTGGTCAGCCGGTCACTGATGAGCTGCTTCCGAGCCGCCTCCTGAGCAGCCGACCCATGTACTCACGGCCTCACGCTGCGTGTCCTGCACGATGTGCGTGTACGCGTTCATCGTGATCGCGATCTGGCTGTGCTCAAGGATCTCCGGCACGACGTGGGGAGCGACCCCGGCGGCGGTCAGTAGGCTCGCGCAACCATGCCACGGGCCATGCCACGGGCATCGTGCAGCCGGATCGCTCGAAGATCAGCACTCGCGGCGACGCGGTAGGGGAGCGGTACAGATTTCTCATCTGCTGCCACCGGAGGGGCGCGACGTTGCCTACGGCCCGCCGGCCCGCCGGCCCGGCGTCAGAGGCCGAGGACAGTCCGGATGGTGCCCACCCATTGCAGCGCCTCGTGTACGAGACTTCCCCAGTCCGTGGCCTGTCGGCTGCTGGCAGCCAGTAACTGTGCGAGCAGCCCCGTCAATGGGTGTGCGGCGTTGCGGGTCTGCATTTTTGCCCAGTCCGACTGTGCCCGCGCTCGGTCTCCCAGCTGGAGGCTGGCGGCTCCGTGCACCCACAGGCAGGGGAGATGTTCGGGCTGTTGCCGGAGAGCGGTAGCGGCGTCATCGGCGGCGGCCGCCCATCGTTCCCGGCCGAGTTGAACAGTTCCTCGCACCACTAAGGAAAAGAACTCGTCCGTTTCCGATGGAGCACCATCTCGGCGTCCCGCAGCGCGGGCTCGTCCCGATCCGTGAGCAGGAGCAGCCAGGAACGTGTCGCAAGCATTTCCAGACTGCGGGGGAACGCAGACAAGCCCGCGTTCAACCGAGTGAGCGCACGGTCGGGGTCGTCCAGAAGCATGTGGCACACGGCTTCGCTGTGGCATATCGCTCCGACGGCGGACGGACGGCAATGGCTCGGCTCGGGCATAAGGGCAAGTGCGCGCTGGGGCTGTTCGTCGTTCAGTTCGATGGCCGCCCGCGTCGCGAGCATTGCATGGCTGTCCGGGGCAAGCCGTACGGCAGGACGCGAATCGCAGATCCTCCTCGCTCCCCGAGGTGATGTGTACCAGGGCCTGGGATATCAGGCCGACGGCGTGGTGCGGCCAGCGGGACACCACGATGCTCAGGTCCTGTAAGGCTTCCGACTTCCTATCCATTTCGTTCAGTACGTCGGCCCTGGCAATACGCAGTTCGGTCTCGAACGGCGCCCGCTCCAGTGCGGTCGACAGTAGTCCCAACGCCTCCTCGAACTGCCCGTGCTCCTGCAGGAGGTTCGCCAGCAGGAAGATGGCAAGCGGATCGGTGGCGTCCGCGCGTCGAGCGGCCTCGGCATCTGCCCAAGCATCGCTCAGCACCCCCTGTTCCAGGCTGCTTCGGCCGTGGCCCGCCCTGACGATCGGTATATCCGGGCCCAGTCGCACGCCCCGTTCGGCGCATTCGTGAGCGGCTCCCGTATGCCCAATGTCCAGGAGGATGAGCGCACGTACAGCCAATTGCTGTGCTGTCAGCGTCTCGACAGGCCCCCGCGATTCGTGGAGCGCAGCCGTCACTTGCCCCTGCTGCCGTTATTTCCGTCAGCGCGGTGTGCCAGCGGCTGGAATGGAGAATTTCCAGGCTGTAGGCGACAGGCTTCGGGTGACATCAGTGACTGTCATCAATGAGGGCGGGCGTCTCCGAGCCGCAGCGTCCTGGAGAAGGATGTTCGTTCGTTGTGGTGGCTGCCAGGCCGGGCTCCAGTCGACGTGCGTGGTGGTTGGTTGCGGTGCACGCTGAAGGTATGGCTGAGCATCCGCCGGTGATCGTTCATCCGCCCTCGTCGTCCGGGCGGCGACGGGTCACGGTTCATGGGCAGATCGTCGGGTTGGCGCATGGGCGTGGCGATGTCGCCGAGTTCCTGCGGCATGCGGGGTTGGCGCCGGACGCGGATGACATTGATCTGGATGCGCCGGGGCTCGTTGAGTGGCGTGGGGGCGATAAGGACACGTGGGTGGGGGTGGAGGGGGAGGGGGAGGGATGAGGGTGTGTGCGTGGGGGCAGGGTGCGGGTGTGTGCGGGTGCGTAGTGTGAGGGTTGGGTGACGGAGGGTGAGGTTTGGGAGTGAGGTTGGGGTGTTTGGGGGTGGCGTGGTGGGTATCGTTGGGGTGTGACTTGAAGTTTCAAGTATTTTGGTTGAAGGTTGAAGGGCGTTGGTGGGGTCGCCGGGTCGGGCGGGCCGCGCTGAGCAGGTAGACCGGATGGATCAGATAGGCCGGACAGGACAGGCCGGACAGGCCAGATAGAAGTGAGTGCTCGTATGACTTCCCCCCTCAGTCCTCTTCGTGATTACGGCAGCGGTGTCGACGACCGGCATGCCGCCACCCCGCACGCGTACGACGTCGGGCTGCTCGTGTTGCGGCTCGCGGTCGGCTTGATCATGGCCGCGCACGGCGCGCAGAAGCTGTTCGGATGGTTCAGCGGGCCCGGGTTGGACGGAACCGGGCAGTTCTTCGAGGCCAGCGGCTACCCGGCCGGCAAGGCCATGGCCGTGGTGGCCGGCCTCAGCGAGACGCTGGGCGGCCTGGGGCTGGTCCTGGGGCTGCTGACGCCGCTGGCGGGCGCGGCGGTCGTCGGGACGATGGTGAACGCGCTGGCGGTGAAGTGGGGCGGCGGGTTCTTCGCGCCTGAGGGTGTGGAGTACGAGCTGCTGCTCACGGCGGGCGCGGCGGCCTTGGCGCTGACCGGCCCCGGTCGGTACGCGGTCGACCGGCTGCTCCCGGTCCTGCGTACGCATCGACTTGCGTACGGGGTGGCTGCCCTGGTCTTCGGGGTGGTCGTGGCGTTCGTGATGTTGCTGGTGCGCGACTGAGCCGAGTGCCGAGTGAGTGCCGAGTGCGAGTGCCGAGTGTCGAGTGCCAGGCCGAGTGCGAGATGGAGTGAGCGGTGAGTGAGAAGCGGGAAGGGGAGGGATTGATGTGGCAGTTCGGCGGCTGAATCATGCGGTGCTTTACGTACGGGACGTGGCGCGCGCGGTGGCCTTCTATACGGAGGCGCTGGGGTTCCGGGTGGATACCGAGATCCCGGGGAGGGCCGCGTTCCTGAGTGCGGAGGGGACGGCCAACGATCACGATCTCGGGCTGTTCGCGGTCGGTGCCGCGGCGCCCGGCCCCGAGCACGGCCGGGTGGGGCTCTACCACCTGGCCTGGGAGGTCGGGACGCTCGGCGAGCTGGCGGACGTGGCCGCGGACCTGGTGCAGCGGGGGGCGCTGGTCGGCGCCACCGATCATCTGGTGTCCAAGTCGTTGTACGCCAAGGATCCGGACGGCAACGAGTTCGAGGTCATGTGGCGGGTGCCGCGTACGGAGTGGCCGGGGCCGGACGAACCGGACCGGCTCCGTCCGCTCGACCTCGAAGCGGAGCTGGCGCGCTGGGGACGTGACCTGAAGACGGGTGCGGCGGCCGGGTCGGCGACCTGAGGGTGGAGTGGGGTCGAGGTGGCGGATCCCGTGGGCCCGGTGGGACCAGGGGAGCTCGGGAGCTCGGGAGCTCCGGTGGTGGCGGGGCCACGGGATCCGGTGGCTCAGGCCGGTTCCCGGGCCTCCGTGGCCCTCGCCGACCAGCGCTTTTCCACTCCGGCCAGCCGCCAGTACGCCAGGGCCGCCGCCCAGACGACCACGAACAGGCCGACGATGATGAAGCCCACGTTGTCCAGGTCGATCGACGAGATCCAGCCGGTCAGGCCGTCCGTCAGGTCCAGCTTCTCGTGCAGGACGGTGACCAGCTCGATGGTCCCGATGAAGAAGGCGACGGCGATCGACAGGCCGGTGATCGTGAGGTTGTAGTAGACCTTGCGTACCGGGTTCGAGAACGCCCACTGGTACGCGAAGTTCATGAACGTACCGTCCAGCGTGTCGAACAGGCTCATCCCCGCCGCGAACAGCAACGGCAGCACCAGGATCGCGTACCACGGCAGCCCGGCCGCCGCGCCGCTGCCCGCCATCACCATCAGCGTCACCTCGGTCGCGGTGTCGAAGCCGAGGCCGAAGAGCAGGCCGAGCGGGTACATCTGGCCGGGCCGGGTGATGGAGCGGGTGAAGCGCCCCAGTACGCGGTTCATGAAGCCGCGGGAGTCGAGGTGCTGCTCCAGCTCCGCCTCGTCGTACCGGCCCTGCCGCATCGCGCGGAACACCCGCCAGATACCTGCCAGCGCGACGAGATTCAGCGCGGCGATGAGGTAGAGGAAGGTGCCGGAGACCGTGGTGCCCACGGTGCCGAGCACCTGGTGGGTGCTCGATCCGTCGTCGAGCAGGGTGCCGGCCAGCTGTGCGCCGCCGGCCACCAGCGCCGCCATGGCGACGACCACGCTGGAGTGCCCGAGCGCGAACCAGAAGCCCACCGAGACCGGGCGCTTGCCGTCGGCCATCAGTTTGCGGGTGGTGTTGTCGATGGCGGCGATGTGGTCGGCGTCGAAGGCGTGCCGCATGCCGAGGGTGTACGCGGTGACGCCGAGGCCGACTCCGAAGACCTGCGAACCCACGGTGTAGTGGTTCGGCACGACCAGGAGGAAGAGCACGCCGAAGGCGACGACGTGCAGTGCGGCGATGACCGCCATCAGTCCCGCGGTCCGCACGGTGTCCTGGCGCCGCCAGCGGAATCCGGGGAGAGGGGTTGAGGCGGTTGAGGCGGTTGAGGCGGGTGGGGCGGGTGATGAGAGGGGAGGGGGAGAAGAGGAGGAAGGGGTAGGGGAATCGGCGGACAGGGACATCCGGTGGTCACGCTCCAGCACCTCGTGGATCAATTCGTGAGATGCCGTGGCCGGTCTCCTGGCTGACGGGTGTACGCGCCCGCCCCGGCCTTCCCGGCCGCGGGCTGCGGCCAGTGGCTCCGTACGGGCGCGGGGCACGTACGGAATGGGGCGGGAACTTCCCGATCACAGTGGCGAGGGCCGCTCCGGTCTGGACCCGAAGGTCTTCACCGGTCTTCCCGACACCACGGCCCGGACACTCTAACGCCAGGTAGCGGCATGGTCATCGGATCAATGTCCCGGGAACCCGTGGCGCTCTCCGCTCGACTACCTGGTCCTGGGCTCGCAAGGGCGAGCCGTCGGGCAGTCGAGAGGCAGGGAGAGCGGACGTATGCGTTGTGGTGAGGGGTTGGGGGGCTCGGTGGGGTCAGTAGATTCGGTGAGTTCGGTGAGTTCGGTGAGTTCGGTGGGTTTTGGAAGTTCGGTGGGCTCGGTGGGCTCGGTGGGGGCGACGAGGTCGGTGGTCAGGGGGCGGACGGTGGTGGCGGTGCTGGTGGGGCTGGCGGTTGCCGGGCTGGCCACTGGTTGCGACAGCGGCAGCGGTGGCGATGGCGGTAGCGGGCGTACGGCAGGCGGTGCCGCGAACGACCAAGGGGGTGGAGCCGGTGGTTTTCCCGTCTCGGTCACCGATTGCGACGGGCGGCGGACGACGTTCTCCGCGGCCCCGCGGAAAATCGTCACGAGCAATGCGGCGAGCCTGGAAATGCTGCTTCGGCTGGGAGCGGGCGACCGGGTGGCCGGTACCGGGTTTCCGCCGGGGAAGGGAACGTTGCCGCCTGAACTCGATGCCCAGGCGCAGCGTGTCCCGGTACTGGGGAAAACGGTGATTCCGAAGGAAAAGCTGCTCGGCTCCGGAGCCGAGGTTTATATCGACACGTTCGCTTCCATGGGCAACATGGGCGGAGCGGCGGCCGGCCCGACCGAGGAAGAATTCGCTGCGGCGGGCATCAAGCACGTCTACCTGGCCTCGACGGCGTGCGCGCCACGCAAGAAGGCGCCGCAGCAGGACTTGTCCGCGGTGGAGGGGGACATCCGGCGGCTCGGGCAGGTCACGGGCACCTCGAAGCGCGCGTTGCAGCTGGTGGCGGAGATGGAGAAGAAGGTGTCCTCGGTACGCAAGGCCATTGCGGACGTGCCCGTGGCGAAGCGGCCGTCGTACTTCTTCTTCGATTTCGACGCGGGGACGAAGCAGCCCGTCGCGGTCTGCAACCGGCAGGTGGCCAACGCGGTACTGACGGAAGCCGGGGCGCGGAACGTCTTCGCGGACTGTGCGAGCGACTTCAAGCCGGTGTCGTGGGAGGACGTGGTCGGAAAGAACCCGGACTGGATTCAGCTCGGCGTACGGAACCGGGGGAGTGCCGCGGCCAACGAGAAGGCATTCGACGAGGCCGAGAAGTTCCTCAGGGAGTTTCCGGCGACGGCGGGACTGCGTGCGGTGAAGGAAGGCAAGTTCCTGCGTATCGGCTCGGAGCAGACGACCATCGCGGGGATGGGGAACGCGGATACCGTGCGGCGGATCGCGGAGACGCTTTATCCGGATCGTCTGGCCAAGGGGCGTACGGGCGGAGGACGCACGGGTGAGGGACGTACGGGCGAGGATGGGGCGGGGCGCTGATGGGGGCGCCGGCCGTTGTTGCGGGTGAGGCTGGTACCGGTGGCTCGGAGGGTACCGGTGGCTCGGAAAGTAGCGGTGGGGCGGCTCGTGCCGTCGGGGCGGCTCGTACCGTATGGCTTGCCGGCGGGCTGCTGGCCGCGCTGTTCGTCGCGCTGACCGCGGCCGTCGCGCTCGGTGCCACCGACATCGCTCCGGCCGAGGTGTGGTCGGTGGTGTTCCGGCGGCTGGGGGGCGCGCCGCCCCGGCCGGGTACGGACGACCTGATCGTCTGGCAGCTACGGGTTCCGCGGGCGCTGCTCGCGGCGCTGGTCGGCGCGGGCCTCGGACTCGTCGGTACGGCCACGCAGGCGCTGGTGCGCAACCCTCTGGCGGACCCCTACCTGCTGGGCATCTCCAACGGGGCTTCGCTGGGCGCGGTGGCCGCGATCGTGCTGGGTGCGGGCACCGTGGCGGGGGCGGGCGGCGTATTCGGTCTGGGCGGAGGCGTGGGGCTGTCGCTGGCGGCCTTCGCGGGGGCGCTCGCCTCGTTCGCGCTGGTGTGGACGCTGGCCCGCCGAGGCGGCGGCTTCGCGCCGTTGCGGCTGGTGCTGGCCGGAGTCGGTATCGGGCAGTTCCTGGCCGGGTTCACCAGCTATCTCGTACTGCAGGCCGGGGATGAGCAGCAGACGCGTGGCGTGCTGTTCTGGCTGATGGGCAGCCTCGGCGGTGCCACGTGGGGCACGCTCCTGCTGCCGGCCCTCGCCGTACCGGCCGGGCTGCTGGTCCTCCAGGCGCGGGCCCGTGCGCTGAACGCGCTGACGATGGGGGACGAGACGGCGGCGAGCGTCGGCGTGGACGTCGTCCGGCTGCGCCGCATGCTGTTCGTGGTGACGAGCCTGCTCACCGGCGTTCTGGTGTCGGTGTCCGGGGCGGTCGCCTTCGTAGGGCTGATGGTGCCGCATCTGTGCCGGCTGATCGTCGGGGGCGACCATCGCAGGCTGTTGCCGCTGGCCGCGCTGACCGGGGCGTTGCTGCTGGTGGTGGTGGACATCGTGTGCCGTACCGCTATGGACACCCAGGAACTGCCGGTGGGCGTGGTGACGGCGCTGATCGGCGCGCCGGTGCTGCTGTACGTGCTGGACCGGCGGCTGGGGGCCGGAAGGTGAGCGGGAGGACGCGCGGGAGGATGAGCGGAAGCGGGCGTATGGGCAAGGGGGTAGGTGCGGGTACGGAAACAGGTACGCGCATAGGTATGGGTGCAGGTACGGAGACAGACGCAGGTACAGACACAGCGACCGGCATGCGGATCGACATCGAGGACCTGCGGGTGTCCTACGCCGGCCGGTGCGTCGTGGCCGGAGTGCGTCTGATGGCCGCGCCGGGCGAGATCGCGGGGGTCGTCGGCCCGAACGGCAGCGGCAAGTCCACGGTGCTCCGTACGGTCTACCGGCACCTGCGCCCCGAAGCGGGCCGTGTGCTGCTCGCCGGTGAGGACATCCGGGCCATGCCGCCCACGCGCACCGCGCGGCACGTCGCCGCCCTGCCCCAGGAACGCGGCGGCGACTTCGAACTCACCGTCCACGAAGTGGTGGCGATGGGCCGTACCCCGTACAAGCGGGCCTTCGCGGGCGACGACCGCGCCGACCGGGAGACGGTGGCCCGGGCCCTGGCCGATGTGGGGCTGGCCGAGCACGGCGGCCGGCGGTTCTCGGCGCTCTCCGGCGGGGAGCGGCAGCGGGCCCTGCTCGCCCGCGCCTTCGCCCAGGACCCGGACGTCTTCGTACTGGACGAGCCGACGAACCACCTGGACGTACGGCACCAGGTCGAGCTGCTGGCCCTGCTGCGCGGCCGGGCCTGTACGACGCTCGTCTCTCTGCACGACCTGAACGCGGCGGCCTCCGTCTGCGACCGGCTCCACGTGCTCTCCGAGGGGGCGGTGGTGGCGTCGGGCGCGCCGCGCGACGTGCTGACGCCGGAGCTGCTGGCCGAGGTGTTCGGGGTACGGGCGGCGGTGGTCGACCACCCGCTGACGGGCGACCCGCTGATCGCTGTCGATCAGCGGCAGACCGCCGCCGCGGCGTCCCCGGCCGGCACCGGTCGCCCCGCCTCCTCCGCGTAGTGGCTCGGGCGGCCGTCCCGGTGTACGAGCCGCCCGCGCCGCGCCGCGTCCGCCGCGCGCAGCAGCCGTACGCCGCCGTTCGCGTCCCGCAGTACGCACGCGTGCCACGGCGTCATCCACACGTCGGGCGCGTCGAGCAGCCGGATCCCGAACTTCGCCGCGCCGCGCGGCTGCGGGTGGATGGACAGCCGTACGGCGTCCGGGTGGTGCTCGGCGATCAGCGCGCCCCACGCGCGGCTGCGCTGGATGACGCCGTAGGCGCGGCTGCGGCACGCGCGTTGCAGGGCGGAGCGGGTGCCCTCGAAGCCGGTGGCGTCCTCGAAGAGGAAGCGGGTGATGCCCCGGTAGAGGCGCAGCGTCTCGCTGCCGCGGGCGTCGCCGTCACCGCTGCGACTGTCGCCGTCCCCGCCGTGGCTGCGGCTGCCCCCGTCGTCGGCGGCCGTTCCCCGGATCTCGGCGCGCAGCGACTCCAGGGACGGGGCGTACCGGCGGTGCACCTCCGCGCGTTTGGTGTCGCAGGGGAGGTCTCCGTAGACGTCCCGTAGGTCGAAGGTGCTGAGGTGGGTCAGTCCGGCCGTACGGATCATGGAGCGCAACGCGTCGTTGTACGCGTCGACGTGCGGGTCCGGGACGCCGATCAGATCGCTGAAAAGGTGCCCGTCCGAGCAGATGACGAGCTGCGCGCCCGGTGCGTACAGCTCCCCGATCCGTGCACAGAGCCGGTCGAGGAAGTGCAGGGCCAGGCGCTCACCTTCGTCGGGGAGCCGGCCGATGACCTTGGCCGGGTTGGGGGACTTGCAGGGGAAACCGGGGAGCGTGAGGCGGATGGGGTTTCGGGCGGCCACCAGAGCTTCCAGTTGGCGGAGTTGGTGAGGGAAGTGGGCGGGGGTGACCTCGCCTGTGGCCGGTGTCTCCAGGGTGCGGCGGTGGGGGAGCAGGGTGGTGAGGATGGCGGTTGCCGTGTGTTTCATCGGGCGGCTCCGGCTCCGGCTCCGGCTCCGGTTCTGGCTCCGGCTCTGGCTCCGTCTCCGTCACCGTCTCTGGCTCCAGCTCCGTCTCCGTCTTTCGCTCCGGCTCCGTCTGCGCTGCCGCTGAAGGGGTAGCTGGCGCGTTCCGCCTGCGGAAGCGTCGCCGGAGCGGATCCGTACCTGACCGGAAGCTCGCTCACCCCCCGCGCGAGTACCGCCGGTATCCAGTTCAGCGCGCTGTCCGGTACGGCAAGGCGTAGGCCCGGCAGGCGGCGTAGCAGCGTCTCCAGGGCGATGTGCAGTTCGGTACGGGCCAGCGTGGCGCCCGGGCAGAAGTGGATGCCGTGGCCGAAGGCGAGATGGGGGTTGGGGGACCGGTCGAAGTCCAGCGTGTCGGGGGCGGGGAAGCGGGCGGGGTCGCGGTTGGCCGCGCACAGCGAGACGATCACGGAGTCGCCGGCCGGGATGCGGGTGCCGGACACGTCCGCGTCCTCGGTGAGGAAACGCCAGGTCGTCAGCTCGAAAGCGCTGTCGTAGCGAAGCAGTTCCTCGACAGCGCGGGGGAGGAGGGCGGGGTTGGCGCGCAGAGCGGCGACGTGGTGAGGGTGGCGCAGCAGGGCGGTCAGGGCCGTCGTGATCTGGTTGGTGACGGGTTCCTGGCCGGCGACGAGGAGCTGAAAGATCATGGAGTCCAGTTCGGCGTCGGTCAGGGCGCCTTCGTCGTGGGCGGTTACGAGGCGGGTGAGCAGGTCGGCGCCGTGTCCACGTCGTTCGTTGGGTTTGCTGGGTTCGTTGCGCTCGCCGCGGACGTCGCGTTCGTTGCACCCGCCTCGTGCGCTGCGCCCGCCTCGTGCGCTGCGCTCGCCTCGTTCGCCATGTACCTGCTCGTCGCAGGCCGCCGCCCCCGCCCGCTTGTGGCGTACCAGTGCGGCGATGTAGTCCTGCAGGCCGCGCAGTCGCGCCTCGTACGCCGGACGGCCGGGGTCCTCCGGGCCGACGGGCTGGACGACCTTGCCCCAGTCCCGGTCGAAGCGCTGGGCGAATTCGTCCGGCAGGCCGATGACCTCGGCGAGTACGAGGAAGGGGAAGCGGGCGGCGAACGACGCGACCAGATCGGTGGGGCCACCGTGCCGCCCCGGGCTCACGGGCGGCAACTCGTCCAGCAGCGCCTCCGCCAGGGCCTCGAAGCGAGGCCGGAGTTCCGCGACGCGTCTGGGCGCGAAGGCGTCGGTGATCAGCCGGCGCAGGGCGGTGTGCCGGGGCGGGTCCTGGTGCAGCAGATGCACCTGGAGTTGCGAGTGCTGCGGCTCCGGCATGATCGAGGCGCGGGCGCGCCAGGCCGCGTTGCCACGGGAGTGGTGCTTGCCCAGCCGCGGGTCGTTGAGTGCCTGGTGGGCGGCCTCGTATCCGGTGACGAGCCAGGCGCACACGCCGCTCGGGAACCGGACACGGTGGACCGGACCGCGCTCGCGCAGCTCGGCGTAGAGGGGGTACGGGTCACGCTTGTAGTCCTCACCGTAGAGGGGGAGCGGTTCGGGGAGGGGCATGGGCGGGGCTCCTTGAGAGGGGCAGAGGAGAGGGAGGCCGGTGGGGGCCGGCCGACCGGTCGCCGGCCGTACGTACGCCGACGGGGGCGGGGGAATCAGAAAGCCAGCTCGGGCCGGTGGTGCTCCAGCCAGAGCGACAAGTCGACGACGCGTTCCAGGCGCAGGCGGTGGCTCCACCGCAGGTGCTCGAGCGGGGTGTCGAGGCAGGCCTTGACGACGCCCTCGTCCACCAGGTCGCGGACGCGGCCCTGGCCGGCAGCGAGCGCGTCGCGCGCCAGGTTCTGGAGGCCGCGGTTGTAGGCGGGGTGGTGGGTGGCCGGGTAGTGGTTCTTGGGGCGGTGGAGTACGGAGCGCGGGGCGCGGCGGGCGCCGGCAGCGCGCAGCAGGCTCTTCTCCCGCCCGTCGAAGTCCTGGAGCGCGGCTGGGACGTTGAAGGCGTACTCGACGAGGCGGTGATCGCAGTACGGCACCCGCACCTCCAGTCCCTGCGCCATGCTGAGCCGGTCCTTGCGGTGCAGCAGCTGGCGCAGCCAGCGGGTCAGGGACAGGTGCTGGAGTTCGCGTCGGCGGTGCTGCGCCGGTGTCTCGCCGTCCAGGTGCGGGACGGCGGCCAGCGCCGACCGGTACGTGTCGGCCCGGAATTCACCGATCCGCAACGTTGCCGCCAGCGCCGGGTGCAGCGGCATCGCCGCCTCGTCACCGGTCACCAGCAGCCAGGGGAAGGTGCCGGCGTCCCGCGCGGCGGGGCTGCGGAACCAGGGGTAGCCGCCGAAGACCTCGTCGGCCGCTTCGCCGGACAGCGCGACCGTCGAGTGCCGGGCCGTCTCGCCGAAGAGGAGGTACAGCGAGGTGTCCATGTCACCGACGCCGATGGGCGAGTCGCGCGCGGCCACCACGGCCGTTCGGTGTACGGGGTCCAGCAGTTCGCGCGGGTCGAGCACGACGAGGTGGTGGTCGGTGCCGATGAAGGCGGCGGCCTCGGCGGCGTACGGGGTGTCGGGGCCGGTACGCAGGACATCGCCGGTGAAACGTTCCACTTGGTCGGTGAAGTCGACCGCGTACGACCGGATCCTGGCCGCGGGGCCCTTCCGTACGCGGAGTTCGTCCGCCAGCAGCGCCGTCAGTACGGTGGAGTCGAGACCGCCGGAGAGCAGCGTGCACAACGGAACGTCTGCCTCCGCCTGGGTGCGGACGGCCCGCTCCACGTGGGAGCGGACGGCGTCCACCATCGCGGCCACACCGGTGTCCGGATGCGGACGGGCCTCCAGGCGCCAGTAGACGCGCTCGCTCAGACCGCTCCGGTCGAAGACGGCCAGGCCACCCGGCTGCACCTCCCGCACGCCCGACCAGAGCGTCTCCCCGGGACCGGTACCGAAGACCAGGCCGTACGCCTCCCGCATCCCCCGCGCGTCGACGCGCGGCCGGCAAGCGGGGTGCACGAACAGGGCCTTGGGCTCGGAAGCGAAGCCCAGACCGCCAGGAACCTCGGCGAAGAACAGCGGTTTGACGCCCAGCCGGTCGCGCACCAGGAGGAGCCGCTCCCGCCGGGCGTCCCAGACGGCGAAGGCGTACATGCCTTCCAGGTGCTCGGTGAGGGCGTCGCCCCACTCCAGGTAGGCCCGCAGCACGACTTCGGTGTCGCTGCGGGTCGCGAAGCGGTGCCCGCGTGAACGGAGTTCGGCGCGCAGGGTGTGGTGGTTGTAGATCTCGCCGCTGTAGGTCAGAACGGCTTCCGGCGGGTGGTGCTGCGGCGGTGCCGCTCCTCCGGAGAGCGGTGGCAGGGGGCTGGTGGCGGCGGGCGCGACCATGGGCTGCGTACCGCCTTCGAGGTCCAGAACGGCCAGGCGCCGGTGCCCGATCGCGGCGTACGGGCCGCACCAGGTGCCGGAGGCGTCGGGGCCGCGGCGGGACAGTGCGGCAGTCATGTGCTTGATGAGGGATTTGAGGGAGGGGTGGGGGGCCTCGCGGTTTTCGTGGTCCTCCCAGTAGGAGATCCATCCGGTGATGCCACACATGGCCCGAGCTCCTCGGCGGTCGATCGAGTGTCCGCGTACACGCCGGAGGCCGGGCGTGTGCGCGCTTCACTCAGAGGTCGGGCGGAGATCGCGGGGAGTTCCCGGCGGGTTACGGGAATTCCGTCGGGGCTGTGGGAATCGCTACGCGGGCGTTCTCGTGAAAGGCCGCCGAAACTCAGGTAGTCGGGCGGGCGCCCGGTCGGGTTCCGGCGTGTGGCCAGGACAAACCTCACGTGGGAGGGGGAGCGGTTCGGGGCGGAGCGGAGGGTGAGTGCCGTGCCAGGATGGTTGCTTCGGGGCGGTCGGTGTCGAGTTGGTGCTCGCGGAGCGCGGTGCGTTCCGGGAGACCCGCCTTGCCGGTCCGCCATTCTCCCTTCCTTTCCGTTCGCCTGATGTCTCGATCTCCGTTCTTCGGGGAGCCCTTCTCTTTCCTCCTTTCGTCGTCTGTGTATCGGAGCGCAGCCATGCCTTTCGTACGGCGTCTCTCATCCGTGCTGCCCGCGAAACCGGTGATCGGGTTCGTGGCGCTGCTCGCCGTCCTGTTCGTGTGCGCGTACGGGGCGGGGTCGGCCGCCGGACCGGTGGCGCCGGGCCTCCGGCCGAGCGGCTCGCTCCCCGGCACCCCGCAACAGTCCGGAAGCGGCGACTCCATGAACGGCATGAACGGCATGGAAGACATGGACGGCACGGGTGGCACGGGCGGCATGGGATGAGCGAGCGCGTCACCGTACTGACGGTGGGTGGGATGACCTGCGCCGCATGCGTGAACCGGGTGGAGAAGAAACTCGGCCGGCTCGACGGCGTGACCGCCACGGTGAACCTGGCCACCGGCAAAGCCCGCGTCAGCCACCCGCCCGCACTGCCGGTGAGTGATCTCGTGGCGACGGTGGAGGCGGCGGGATTCACGGCGGAGCTCCCGGAAAGCCGACCGCACGCCACAACAGAGAATGCGCCTCTTCCTGAAGGGCAAGCCTCATACCTGGGAGGGCAGGTCTCGTGCCCGAAAGGGGAGGCATCGTCCCCGAAAGGGGAGGCACCGCCCCCGAAAGGGGAGGCATCGACCCCAGAAGAAATGACATCGCCCCCACGAATTGCCGCGCCAGACACCGAACGCAACCGCCTCCTCATCACCGCGCTGCTGTCCGTCCCCGTACTCGTCCTCTCGATGGTCCCCGCCTGGCAGTTCCGCAACTGGCAGTGGCTCTGCTTCGCGCTGACCGCGCCGGTCGCCGTCTGGAGTGCCCTGCCGTTCCACCGCCGCGCGGCACGCGGTCTGCGGCACGGCGCGGCGACGATGGACACCCTGGTCTCCCTCGGCGTGGCCGCCTCGTTCGCCTGGTCCGCGTATGCGCTCTTCCTGAGCGGCGGCACCGCGCACATCTATCTGGAAGCGGCCGTCGGCGTACCGCTGTTCGTTCTCGCGGGGCGGCGGCTGGAGGCTGGGGCCCGGCGGGGTACGGGGTCCGCGCTGCGGGCACTGGCCGAACTGGTCGGTCATGACGTGTCCGTACGGGTACCAGCCGCCGGTCCAGCAGGCAGCGGGCCGGGGGACGCTCCCGCCACCTTGGAACGCCGCATTCCGGTAGCCCGGCTCCAAGTCGGCGACCGGTTCCTCGTACGCCCCGGGGAGCGGGTGGCCACCGACGGCACGGTGCTGGAGGGCAGTTCCGCCCTCGACCTCTCCCTCGTCACCGGCGAGAGCAGTCCGGTGGAGGTCGAGCCGGGTTCGGCGGTCGTCGGCGGCGCGGTGAACGTGGGCGGCCTGCTCGAAGTACGGGCTGCCGCGGTCGGCGCGGACACCCGGCTGGCCCGGATCACCCGCCTCGTGGAGGAGGCGCAGACCGGCAAGACCCAGGTGCAGCGTCTGGCCGACGCGGTGGCGGGGGTCTTCGTCCCGGCGGTGCTGGCGGTGTCCGTCACCGTGCTCGGCTTCTGGCTGGGGGCGGGTGCCGACCCGCAGGCCGCGGTGACCGCCGCCGTGGCCGTACTGGTCGTCGCCTGCCCCTGTGCGCTCGGACTGGCCACCCCCACCGCGCTGCTGGCCGCCACCGGGCGAGGCGCGCAGCTGGGCATCCTCGTCAGTGGACCGCAGGCCCTGGAGCGGCTCCGGCGCATCGACACGCTGGTGCTGGACAAGACCGGCACGCTGACCACCGGACGGATGAGCGTGATCGCCGTGACGGCCCGTACGGAGGCCCCCACCCCCGCCCCGACCTTGACCCCCGCCCCCACACGCGCCCCCACCTCGACCCCCAACCTCACCGCCGACCAATCCATCCGCCTCGCCGCCGCCGTGGAACACGGCTCAGAACACCCCCTGGCCCGCGCCATCACCGCGTACGGCGACCTGCGCCGCGCAGCCCTCGCCGACCACCGGCCGCCGCCCACCGCACGCCACTTCGCCTCGACCGCGGGGCACGGCGTGACCGGCGAGGTGGACGGGCGGACGGTGACCGTCGGGCGGCCCGGCGAGCTGACGGGGCTGCCCGCCTCGCTCGCGGACGCCGTCCGTACGGCCGAGACCGCAGGCCACACCGCCGTACTGGTCACCGTCGACGGCACCCCGCAGGCCGTCGTAGCCATCGGCGACACGCTGCGGCCCGACTGCTACCGGGCGGTCGACCACCTGCGCCGCCTGGGCCTGCGGCCGGTACTGGCCACCGGAGACCGGGCCGCCACCGCGCGGGCCGTCGCCGGGCACCTCGGCATCACCGAGATCCACGCCGGAGCCCTCCCGGAGGAGAAGGCCGCGCTGGTCACCACGCTGAAGGAACAGGGTGGCCGGGTCGCGGTGGTCGGGGACGGCATCAACGACGCGGCCGCCCTGGCCCGCGCCGACCTCGGCATCGCCATGGGCAGCGGTACGGACGCGGCGATCGGCGCGGCCGACGTCACCGTGCTGCGCGAGGACCTCCAGGCCGTACCCGACGCCGTACGGCTGGCCCGGCGCACCCTGGGCACCATCCGCGCCAACCTCGTCTGGGCCTTCGGCTACAACCTGGTCACCGTGCCGCTCGCCGCCGTGGGACGGCTGGATCCGATGATCGCGGCTGCCGCGATGTCCGCGAGTTCGCTGCTGGTGGTGGGCAACAGCCTGCGGCTACGGGCATGGCAACCGGGCGGCGGCCGGCCCAAGGACCCCCGACGGGGCACCCGGCGAACCGGCACACAGGCCGCAGCCCGCGCCTCCCACCCCCGCCCCCACTCTCACCCCCACCCCGCAACTCCCCAGGACACCCCATGAGACCCGCCCCCGCCCTACGCTCCGCCGCCGTCCCCCTCCTCACCGGTGCGCTGACGCTCGGCTGTCTCACCGCCTGGACCGTTACCGGCAACGCGGGCACCCCGCCCCAGCTCCACGTCACCGACGGCCGCATCCTCACCGCCTCCAACACAGAAGCCACCGCCGCCTTCTTCACCATCAGCAACACCGGCACCACCGCCGACGAACTGACCGGCGTCACCGGCCCCGCCGGGCTCCAGGCCATGGTCGGCCGCGATGTCGAGGTCGCCGAGGGAGCGCACCGGATGGAGATGGCCGGCCCCGTCACCGTCCCGGCACGCGGCGAACTGCGCATGGCACCCACCGGCCTGGACATCATGGTCAGCCCACCACCCCACCTCGCCCCGGGCGACCGCCTCACCCTCACCCTGCACTTCCGCAACAGCACCCCCGTCACAGCCCAAGCCGTCGCCGTACGCCCAGGCCAACTGCGCCCCTGACCCGCCCGGACACGCCACCGGACACGACACCCCACCGACCGAAGGCCGGTGCCCCGGGCACGCACCCGGGGCACCGGTCTGTTCAGTCACCTGTTCAGAGATCTGTTCAGAGATCTGTTCAGAGATCTATTCAGTGGCGTGTTCAGGTACGTACCTGTTACGAACACCTTCCTCACGCGGCAGAGCCCGCCGGTACGCGCTCGCGCGCCCTTCCGAAGCGCTCCCCGCGCTCCGCCTGCTCCCCGCGCTCCTCCTGCTCCGCCAGGAGTGACACCAGTGTTTCGCGGGCGCGTGCGACGCGGGAGCGTACGGTGCCCACCGGGCAGTCGGCGATCGCTGCTGTTTCCGCGTACGGCAGGCCCAGCAGCTGGGTCAGGACGAATGCTTCGCGGCGGGGGGCGGGCAGTGCTGACAGGAGTTCGGTGAGGGCGATGCCTTCGTCGAAGCCGGGTACGCCTCGGGGCTGTGCCATTTCGACCGCGGTCTGCCAGTCGTCGGTTCCGGCGAGCCGGGGTCTGCTGGCCAGTGACCGCAGCCGGTCGGCGACCGTTCGGCGTGCGATGGTCAGCAGCCAGGTGCGGGCCGACGACCGGCCTTCGAACCGGGGCAGGCTGCGCAGTGCCCGTAGGTAGGTGTCCTGCACCAGGTCGTCGGCGGCCTGCGCGTCGCCGCTGAGGTGCGTGACGTAGCGGCGTACGTCCAGCTGTGTGGCGCGGACAAAACGTTCCACGGCTGTCTCGTCGCCGGTACGGGCCGCCAGGGCCCAGGCCGTCACCGTGCTGTCATCGCGCACGCCGCACCTCCTCGCCGCCGGCCGCGGACGCGTGGCCGTACGCGTCGGAGAGGATGGGGCCATGCACTGCTCGCGCGTACGAACCGCCGTTTCCGCCCGTCTGGACGGCGAACAGCTGCCGCCGGGGGTCACGGGCGGGCTGCTCGACGCCCACCTGGCGGGGTGCTCGGACTGCCGGCTCTGGTCGGAGCGGGCTGCCCGGTTGCAGCACCTCACCTCGGAAGCGCGGAGTGCACACAGCGGTGGCGGGTCGGCTGCTCTGGACGGGCTGCTCGACCGGCTGCGGCGGTCGGCCGCGCAGGACAGGGATCATCATCAGTAGTCCTTCGGGAGAGCCGGTCCCGTGCCGCCTCGCCGCTCAGGGCGGATGACGGCGTTCGGGACCGGTGACGATTACGAGGACCAGGGCCGGCGGAGCCACCGGGACCGATGGCAAGGGCATGGCGGCACAGCGACATGCCGGCACAGCGACATGCCGGCACAGCGGTACAGCGGCATGACCACGTAGAGGCGTGGCGGCCGGGTGCCGAGTCCTGGTTGTGACCGTGCTGTCAGCGGACAGCGGTCTCCCGGGGCGGGCCGCGGAGCCAGATGACGTGGACGAGGACCAGCTGCCGTAGTGGCTGCCGGGGTTCGCGGCGTACGGGACGGGCCGGCCGGGGCGGCTCGGGGAGGGCCGCGCGCAGGACGAGGACGAGCGGGACGAAGAGCCGTACGGAGACGGTCCGTACGACGCGGAACGCCGCCCGTTCGCCGCCGCACAGCCACCAGGCGCTCAGCAGCGCGACCAGGACGTGCGCCGCGACCATGCCGGTCATGCTGCCGCCCATATGGTCGCCCATGTGGCCGCTCATGCCCGCCATGTCGTGCAGGTGGTGCGATGCGGCCATGTCGTGCGCCCCGTGCGCCCCGTGCGCTCCGTGTGCCCCGTACGTTCCGGCCACGGCCTCGCCGTACTGGCGTCCGATGCCCGCGTCGTGCAGCATCTGTTCGGCCTCGCGCTGCGGGATCGGGCCGGCCGTGCCGCACACCAGCGAGGCGGCCCATCGCTGGGCCAGGGACATCTGCCCGTCCCCGCCCCCGCCCCCGGCCCCGGCGGCGGACAGGCCGGCCGCGACCGACTGGCCGAAGGAGAAGGCGGAGTGCAGGGCGGCCTGGGCCGCCAGCGTCAGCGAGGTCACGAACAGGGGCCCGCGCTCGCGTCCGGCGAGGCACCACGCCCCGCAGGCCGTCATCGTCACCGCGCCGAGCAGTACCCACCAGGGCACGGGCGCGCCGGACATGAGGGCGTGGCCGAGGGCGGCGAGCAGCACACACACCGCCGCGAACACCCCGGCCCGCAAGCCCCTGAGAACACGCCCAGCAATCATGACCCGCTCATCGTTGCACCCCGCTCCGGCCGCCGTACGGGCAGGGCTCGCCATGGGTGGCGGGGCAGGTGCTAGTACGGGAGGTTGGAGAGGAACGTGTGCAGGGCGTGGTCGAAGTGGCCGGTGTTCTCCAGGTTCACCATGTGGCCCGCACCCGGTATCCGTACCCGCTGGGCACCCGGCACGGCGAGGGTGATGGCGTGCGCGTTGGCGGAGATGTCGGAACTGTCCAGGTCGCCGTCCAGCACCAGGGTCGGTACGCGGATCTCCGCCAGCCGCTCGTACGCGCCTGCCTCGATCGGCACACCGGCGCCCATGCCGCCCGCGTGCACCACCACGTTGGCGTCCGCCGATGCCCGCATCCGCTCGCGCAGGCCGGGGTCCACGGCGTCGGGGCTGCGGTGCGGACCGTCCACCCACATGCGCAGGAAGTGCTCGATGTAGCGTTCCGTGCCGTCCTCCTCCTCGTCGGTGAGGGCGGCCACCTGCTCCTTGATGTGCGCCAGGATGAACGGGTCGGTGAAGGCCCGGCCGCTCACCCCGGGCGAGGCCAGGGCCAGCGCGAAGACGCGGCCGGGGTGGGTGAGGGCCATGTCCAGGGCGATTCGGGCACCGTGCGAGAGGCCGACGAGGATGGCGCGCGCTATGCCGAGGTGGTCGAGGAGCGTCCGCAGGTCCTCGTGGTTGGCGTAGTCACCGTCGATGGTGGAGGACAGGCCGTGGCCGCGCGCGTCGTAGCGGACGGTGTGCAGGCCGGACCGGATGAGCCAGGCGAACTGCTCGTCCCACATGCGCTGGTCGAGCATCCCGCCGTGCAGCAGTACCACCGAGGGGTCGCCCTCCGTACCGGTGCCGGCCGCCTCGTAGAACAGTTCACCGTTCTCGACCGGGACCGTGCCGTTCTCGACCTCCGCCCCTGGCCAGGCGCCGGCTTGCTGGATGTCTTCGGTGGTCATGCTCCGTGCCGTCCTGTGTGGGGTGCGGGTGAGGGGTCGGGGGTGGGGCCGAGCCCGGGGCCGGGGCCGGATTCGGGTGCGGGTGCGGGTGCGGATTCGGGTACGGGATCGGGTGCTGGTTCGAGTTCGGGTTCGGGTTCGGCGGGCGGGCCGTTCCGGGCCAGTGCGCGGAACTCCGTGCCCAGGTGGTCCAGCACCCGTAGCGCGGTGGCCACGTCGGCGGCCGGCACCCCGGCCAGCACGCGGCGCAGCCCGGCCGCCTCGGACCGCTGGAGCGCGCTCATGACCTCGGAGCCGTGCGGCGTGAGCTGGATCAGGGGTGAGCGTCGGTGCGCGGGGTTGGGGGCGGCCTCCACCAGGCCCAGTTCCGTCGCGTGGTTCACCCAGCGCTGCACCGGCTGCCGGTCCAGTTCGAGGGCGCGGGCCAGCTCCGGCACGGTGCGCGGGCCCTGGGTCCGCAGGGCGTCCAGCAGCGCGTGCTGACCGGCCGTCAGGCCCGTACCCGCCAGTTCGCGCTCCGTGGCGCGTACGACCGTGCGGTGCAGCGGCCACAGACGGCGGATCACCTCGTACGCGAGGTGCTCGGCGGGGTCCGCGCCGCCCTCGATGACACTCATGGTGTCATGATGACATTGGCAGTGTCATTACGGAAGTCGCCGTGCCGGGCCGGTAGTTACAGGCCGCCGCGTCAGTCGCCGCCGCGCCCGTCATCGCCGCATCCGCGGGAATCGCCGAACCCATCGAACTCGCCGAGCCCAACGAACCCGCCGGGCCAACGAACCCGCCGGGCCAACGAACCCGCCGGGCCAACGAGCCCACCGAGCCCGCGAGCCCACCGAGCCCGCCCAATCCGGAAAGACGGGAATCGGCGGATTACGGCGTTGACGGTGATTCCGCTGTATGTACGGATGAGGGCGCTTCCGAGTTCCCGGGCCGTGCCGTCCGGTTCTTCCCGCGCCCTCGGAGGGGGTGGCGTACGGGTACGGTCCCGCGCCACAGGCGGCGGGCGGACAGCCAGGCCGCCGCGAGCAGCAGCAGGTTGCGGGCGTACAGGTTGGTGATGGACAGCCAGGACGCGTCGTCCCGCAGCCCGCGGTAGAGGAGCGGGAAGTCCAGGGTGGTGAAGACGCAGGCGGCCAGGATCAGCAGGGCGACCGGGCGCTGGGTGGTGTCGCCGCGCAGCAGGCAGACGGCGGCCAGGCCGAGCAGCCACACCATGTACTGCGGGCTGATCACCCGGCTGGTGACCACGAACAGCAGCGTGGCGGCCAGTGCGGCGTCCGGCAGGACCCGGGCGGTGGTGCGGTCCGAACGGCGCCGCCACCACAGCAGCCATCCGAGCGCCAGCACGGTCGACACCTGCATGGCGAGGCTGACCCCGTTCACCCACGGCCCGACGAACTCGTGCGACCCGTCCTTCGCCGCCCACGTGCCGCTCCAGCCGAGGTGCCGGGCCAGGTGGAACGGCAGGGAGCCGACCGACTCGATCTGGATGCCGCGCGAGCCCTGCGCGGAGAGGAAGGAGAACGCGTTCGGCATGGCGAGGGACAGCCCGGCGGTCACGGCGGTGCCGGTGACGGCGGCGGCCGTCCAGGCCGTACGGGTGCGCCGGCCCCGCGACGTACCGGCGAGCAGCAGTGCGGGCCATATCTTGATGGCGGCGGCGATCGCCGTCACGGCGCCGAAGGCCCGGTCGGCCCAGGCGCGCCGCGCGGACGCGGCCGTCAGGGCGAGCATCGCCAGGGCGGTCACGTGCAGGTCGAAGCGGTTCCACGGCATGGTGCTGAGGACGGCCAGGCCCACGGTCCACAGCCAGGGCGCGGCGAGGGAGCGGCCGCGCCGCCGGGCCGTCCGCACCAGCAGTGCGAAGATCGCGGCATCACATGCGGCGGCCAGCACGATGAACGCGTGCCCGAAATCGAGGCCGGGGACGAGCCCGGGGGCCAGGATCGGCAGGGCCGCGCCGGGCGGATACTGCCAGCTCACGTCGTGCAGCGGGAAGCTGCCGCTGCTCAGGACCGCGTACCAGCCGGTGTAGACCTTGCTCACGGACGGATCGAGCCCGCCGCCGCCCACGAACGGGCTGATCTTCAGTGCCGCCGGCACCAGCCAGAGCCGGGTGAGGAACCAGCCGGCGAGGAGGGGCGGGAGGGCGGTGCGGGCGTAGGCCCAGGGGCGGGTGCGTAAATGGTCTTCGACGGCGGAGTGGGGGCGGCCGGTGGTCTGACCGGTTTCCCGGTCAGTGGTCTGGTCGAGCACTTCGCCGGATGCTCCGTTCGTGCGAAAGGGACGGATCCCGCTGTAGGGACGGAGCCTGCTGCCTCTTGAAGTCGGGGGCAGCACGCTAACAGCAGAGTGTATACACCAGATCTATACATCGAGTGTATGCATGTAGTGTATATATGCTGAGTGTGCTACGGGTTCCGTTCACCCCCCCCGCAAGCGGCCCCGCTATTCCGCGTACGGCCCCGGCGCCGCCCCCGGGCCGAACTTGACGATCAGATCGGCACGCTCCCGCCCGGCCGCCACCAGGCGGGCGTTGGCCTCGTCCGAGGTGTGGACGAACCGCTCGGCGTGCGCGCGGGGTTTGCCGAAGCGTTCGTGCCGGTCGACCAGGCGGCGTACCCGTTCCGCGTCGTCCAGGTCGACGTACCAGATCTCGTCGAGGAAGGTCCTGGCCCGCTCCCAGGACGGGTCGTCGAGCAGGAGGTAGTTGCCCTCGGTCACGACGAGCGGCACGTCGGGCTTTACGGGGATGCTGCCGGCCACCGGCTCCTCGATGCGGCGGTCGAAGGCCGGGGCGTAGACGACGGTGTCGGGCGCGGGGGAGCGCAGCCGGGCGAGCAGGGCCGCGTACCCGGCCGCGTCGAAGGTGTCCGGCGCGCCCTTGCGGCCCGTACGCCCCAGCCGGCGCAGCTCCGCTTCGGCGAGGTGGAAGCCGTCCATGGGGACGAGCGCCGCCGATCCGGCCAGCCCGGAGATCAGGTGGGCGGCCAGGGTGGACTTGCCCGAGCCGGGCGGCCCCGCGATGCCCAGGAGCCGGCGGCGGGCCGGGGCGGCGGAGGCGGCGAGGTGCCGGGCCCGTGCGACGAGTTGCTGCAGTTCCATGGTCGGGGTGCCTGCTCCTCCTTCAGGTACGGGCTCGGCTCGGGTCCGCCGCCCCCAGCCGCCACAGCGACGTCACCTCGGCGGCGCGGGCCGCGTGCAGAGGGTCGTCGGCGTCGCGGGCGCGGGGATGGCGGGGCTGGATGTCCAGGCGGTCCAGGACCGTCAGGCCCGCCGCGTCGAACGCGGCGGTCAGTTCGGCGCGGGGGCGTAGCCCGAGGTGTTCGGCGAGGTCGGAGAGGATCAGCCAGCCTTCGCCGCCCGGTTCGAGGTGGGCGGCCAGGCCGTTCAGGAAGCCGCGGAGCATGCGGCTGCCCGGGTCGTAGACCGCGTACTCGACGGGGGAGGTGGGCTTGGCCGGTACCCACGGCGGATTGCAGACGATCAGTGCCGCGCGTCCGGCCGGGAACAGGTCGGCCGCCACGACCTCCACGCGGTCGGCCACGCCCAGCCGTTCGGTGTTCTCCCGCGCGCAGGCCAGCGCCCTCGGGTCCTGGTCGGTGGCCACGACGCGGGACACGCCGCGGCGGGCCAGCACCGAGGCCAGGACACCGGTGCCGGTGCCGATGTCGAACGCCGGGCCCGGGACGGAAGGGAGCGGCGCCCGGGCCACCAGGTCGACGTACTCGCCGCGCACCGGCGAGAAGACGCCGTAATACGGATGGACGCGGTCACCGCCGAGCGCCGGTACGACGACGCCGTTCTTGCGCCATTCGTACGCGCCGATCACTCCGAGCAGCTCGCGCAGCGAAACGACCAGGGGCAGGACCACCGCCCCCGCCCCCTCCGCTGCCTCTACCGCTTCTGCTGCCGGTCCGGTGTGTTCGTCGTCCGGGCCGTACGCCTGGAGGCACGCCTCCCGTACGTCGGGCGCGCGGCGCAGGGCGAGTCCGTACCCCGGCTCCAGGGACACCAGCACCATCCCCAGGATGCGGGCGCGCTGGCTCTGCGCGGCCCGGTGCAGGTGGAAGGCCTGGGCGGGGTCGGCCGGCGGCCGCTTGCGCGGGCGGCGGTCGATCCGGCGGGCCAGCGCGGTCAGCAGCTGGCGGGCGTTGTGGAAGTCGCCGCGCCACAGCAGCGCGGTGCCCTCGCAGGCGAGCTTGTAGGCGTCGTCGGCCTTCGTGCGGTCGTCCGCGACGGCCACCCGGCGGGGCGCCGGGGTGCCGCTCTCGGAACGCCAGCGTGCGGTGCGGGCGGCGCCGGCCTCGGTCCACGCGACGTACTGCGGGGCCTGAAGTGTGTTCATTGCGTCCCAGGTAAGGGGCTGAGAAGTGACGTTCGACTCTACTCCGTGCCGGGGAGGGACCTTCTTCCCCTGTCGTCCGGACGGCACGGGGTAGGAGGATGGAAATAGTTGGGCATAGCACACGCTGTTGGTCGTATGGAGGCGTACATGGACACCCTGCCGGTCATTGTCGCGGTGGACGGATCTCCCGACAGCGAACGGGCGCTGCGCTGGGCGATCGAGGCGGCCCGGCTGCGCTCCGCGCCGCTCCAGATCGTGCACGTCTGGCCGTACGTCACCACGGAGGGCCGCGCGGCGGCCGAATCCGGCATCGGCGACCCCGTGCTGGACGAGCTGCGCAAGACGCTGGACGGGCAGGCCGACACGGCCGGGCTGCCGGGCATCGAATTCCGCAGCCTCAGCGGGCTCACCGACACCCTGCTGCCCGCCCTCGGGGCCGAGGCGCAGCTGCTCGTGCTCGGCTCGCGCGGCCGCGGCGGCTTCGCCAGCCTGCTGCTCGGCTCGAACGGCATGGCGTGCGCGGCGCACTCCGAGGGGCCGGTGGTGGTCGTACCGCGCCCGGACCGGGCCGGCACCGAACTCGGCCCGGACGGCGAGCGGCTCCCCGCCGACCCGCCGCAGGTCACCCTGGGCGTCGACGCCTCCTCGGACGAGCCGGGCGCGATCGGCTTCGCCTTCGCGGAGGCGAGCCGCCGCGGCGCGCGTCTGAAGGTGGTCTCCGGTTATGCGTGGCCGATGCTGACGCCCCCGGCGTTCGAATACACGGCGGTCTACGAAGGCACGCAGCAGGAGTACGAGAACGCCCTGGCCGAGCAGGTGACGCGGGCGCTCGCGCCGCACCGTGAGCGGCACCCCGAGGTGCCGGTGACGACCGAGCTGCGGGACGCGGACGCGGCCGGACAGCTCGTCGAGGCGTCCAGGACCAGCGACCTGGTCGTGGTCGCCCGGCACCGCAGGCGCCTGCCGGTCGGCCGCCGGCTCGGCTCGGTCGCCCACGCCGTACTGCTGCACGCGGTGTGCCCGGTCGCGGTCGTACCGGAGGAGTCCGGCCGGAGTACGGCACTGGAGGAGCCCGGCCGGACTACGGCGAAGGAGGAATCCGGGCGGACTACGGCGGCTGAGGAATCCGGACGGAATGCGGCACCGGAGGAGCCCGGCCGGAGTACGGCACCGGAGGAGTCCGCCCGGAGTACGGCAGCGGAAGGATCTGGACAGAGCGCGGAAGGAGAGTAGCGGCGCGGGTACCCCGGCCCCGGTCCCGGCCCCAGCCGTGGTCAGCAGCGGCGCGGGCACCCCGGCCCCAGCCCCGGTCAGCACCAGCGCGGGCCCCCCGGCCCCAGCCCCAGCCCCGGTCAGCACCAGCGCGGGCCCCCGGCCCCGCCCCCTCACCCCACGCCGAACGCCTCCGCATAGCGCACCGTGCCGCGCGGTGGGGTGCTGCCGTCCAGGGGCAGGGCCAGGAACGCCTCGTCCGGCCACTCCTGGGGCGGCAGGATGCCGAAGCGGGAGGCGGGCTCGAAGCCGAACCTGGGGTAGTACGGCGGGTGGCCCAGCACCACGGCCGTGCGCTCGCCGGCTGCCCGGGCCGCGTCCAGCAGGGCCCGGATGACGGCGCTGCCCGCGCCCTGGCCGTGGTGCTCGGGCAGGACGGCGCACGGCGCGAGCGCGACGGCCGGTTCGCCGGATATGTGGCAGCGGGTGAGCAGTGCGTGCGCGACGACGGGAGCGGCGCCGGCCGGCCGGGCGGCGGGCGCGGCCACGTACGAGAGGCCCGGCAGCCAGGCCGCCGGGTCGAGCCGGAGCGCGTCGACGAGGTCGGCCTCGCCGGCGGTCTCGAAGGCGGCCAGGTCGACCCGGCGGACGGCCGGAACGTCCTCGGGTGTCTCGGGGCGGCACTGCCAGGTGTTCATGCCCACATCGTCGCACCGGGGTCTGACAATCAGCCGGCCCCGGAGTTCTCCGCCGCCTCGAAGACAGTGGGGGTGATCAGTCCGAGCCCGCCACCGTCGCCGTCGCCGGGAACGTCGTATCCCGGCGCTCCGGCCTGCGCATCAGGAAGACCGCCGCCGACCCGGCCGCGAACAGCGCGAAGACCGACATCGCGGTGCTGATCCACGACGCGCCCAGCCACTGGCCGCCCACGTAACCCAGGCTCACTCCGTACGCGGCCCAGGCCAGCCCGGCCAGCGCGGACCACGGCAGGAACTCCCGTACCGTACGGTGCGCGACGCCCGCGCCCAGGCTGACCACCGAGCGCCCGGCCGGTGCGAAGCGGGCCAGGACGACGATGCCGCCGCCCCCGCGCGTCAGCGCCGCGCCGAGTCGTTCCTGCGCCGCGGTCAGGCGGCGGGAGCGGGCGATGGCGCGGTCGAAGCGGTCGCCGCCGCGCCAGGCGAGCCGGTAGGCGACCATGTCGCCGAGCACCGAGGCGGTCGCGGCGCACAGCACCAGGGCCACCATCTCGGCGATGTCGGCGTCGCCGCGTACGGAAGAGGTGACGCCCACCGCGCCGGCCGCGGTACGGGTGCCGGCGGCCGTGGTGGCCGCGGTGATCACCAGGACACCGCTGGGCAGGATCGGCACGAAGACGTCGAGGAGTACGGAGAGACCGACGATCGCGTAGACCCAAGGGGTGCCGCTCAACGACCCCAGGTTTTCCAACAACGCCCTACTCCTGATCCGAACCCCTGCCGCGACGTCGCATCGGCGGCTGGGGCGGCTGTACCGCCATACAGCGTACGCCTGGCGTGCCCGCGGTGACGTCCTGGGGCGCCCGGTGTTGTTGGCTTCACACCCCCGGGGAGGGGCCCTCGGGGCCGCTGTCACCCGTCTGCTCCGGCCGTGGCGCAAAAGAGCACGGCTTTGGGCATGTTATGTGCCGATATAGGTGCCTTGTGAAACGCGCAAACAGGGTGCTCCGGAGCGGAACGGCACACGAATGGAGACAGGGATGCAGACGATGAGGGAGCGGTCGACGGCGTCGGGGACTGCGGCGGATCGGGCCGCCCGTAGGGGGCGGGCCGTGAACGGGGGGCGGGCCGAAAACGGCGTGACGCGGACACCTGCACCGGCACCGGCACACGCACGGACACGAACGGCAGCCAAGGCCGCAGGCGCCTCCGTGGCCGTCCTCGCCACGGCGGGCGCGCTCCTGCTCGCCCCGGCGGCCGTGGCGGCGGACGGCGACAAGGTCACGAAGACCAGCGTCGACCAGGAGTACTCCGTCACCGTCGCGGCACAGTTCACCCGGCCGGACGGCGCGATGCTGAGCAGGGCGGTGACGTACGACCCCAAGCTGGTGCCCGTGAACTCCCGCGTCACGGTCAGTGAGCGCGCCAACGGCAAGCGGACCAGGGTCGGCCTGCGGGTCTCCGGCCTGGTGGCGAACCGTACCTACGGGGCGCATGTCCACACCGGCGTGTGCGGGGCCCGTCCGGACAGCTCGGGGCCGCACTACCAGCACCGCAAGGACCCGCGCTCGCCGTCCGTCGACCCGGCGTACGCCAACCCGAAGAACGAGGTCTGGCTGGACTTCACGACCGACGGGCGGGGCGAGGGGAGCGCCGTGTCCCACAACGCGTGGCGCTTCCGGTCCGGTGAGGCGCGGTCCGTGGCGATCCACGAGCGGCGCACCGCGACCGGGGCCGGGGTGGCGGGGACCGCAGGCCGGGTGGTGGCGTGCTACTCCGTGCCGTTCAACATGTCGAAGGAGGCCGGGAAGGCCGTCGCCGGCGTCCTGTCGAAGATCTTCTGACGGCGGCCGGCCGGGCAGCCGGCCGGTGCGCGGACGAGCGGCGGCCCCCGGTACGCACCGGGGGCCGCCGCTCATCGCCGGGTGGCGGCCGCCCGGGCCGCCGGTCTGCCGTCAGGCCGCGCTCGGCTCGCGCCGGGCGCCCGCCGTGACCTCTTCGGCCGGCTGCCGGGAGCGGAAGAACAGGCGGTCCAGCGACCAGACGCCGGGGCCGGTGAAGACGAGCAGCAGGAACGCCCAGCAGAACAGCACGGAGAGCTCGCCGCCGTTCTGGAGCGGCCACAGGGACTGGCCCGCGTGCGCGGAGAAGTACGCGTACGCCATGGAGCCGGAGCAGATCAGCGCCGCGACGCGGGTGCCGAGGCCCAGCATCACCAGGACGCCGCCGACGAACTGGATGACGGCCGCGTACCAGCCGGGCCAGCTGCCCGCGGGCACGGTCAGGCCCTTGCCCATCGCGCCGCCGAGGATGCCGAACAGCGAGGACGCGCCATGGCAGGCGAAGAGCAGGCCGGTGACGATGCGGAAGAGCGAGAGCGTATGCGGCTTGAATCGTTCGGTGAACTCGGTCACCGGGGACTGAGCGGACATGAAGGAACTCCTGCGGTTTCGGGGACGGGAACCGACAAGGACAAAGGTTAGGGAGACCTAATCGGTACTTGCAAGTTCAACATCTGGCCATATCCGGCCGTTGGCCGAAAATGGTCATGGCGCGAAGTGCCGCACGGGCGACGGCGAGAGTGTCTGTGCAGTCCACCGAACTCACCCGGGGATGCCCCGGAATGTGCCCGTCCGCCGGGTGGCACGCTGCGGACGGCAGCAGAAGCCCGGCCGGACGGACAGTCCGACGACAGGTCGAGTGAAAGAGCGGGTGAAGGGCTCGGCGCCGGGGCAGCGGTGTCCCCGGCGCCCGGCGCGACGGCCTCGGCGCCTAGCGCGCCGCCTCCTGCCGCCCCGTCAGCTGCTCGTCCCACGCGCACAACAGCCGTGCGCCGCCGCCCCGTTCACGCTGCGCCTGGTCCAGCCGCAGCCGCGCCGTGCGCCCGTTCAGCGCCAGGGTCATCAGCTGGTTGCCGAACCACGGGCCTCCCGTGCGGCGCCAGCCGATCGACGGGCGTTCCAGCCGGGCGTGCCGGGCGAGCGCGTGGCCCAGCCGGCGCCCGAGCCGGCTCCACCCGAAACGGAAGCCGGCCCGCATCGTGGCGGGGATGCTGTTGTGCACCGGCGAACAGGTCAGCTGGAGCACCCGGCCGGCGGGCGCGGAGCCCTCGTGCCAGTGCGGCTCGGCCACGTAGGCGTGGTGCACATCACCGGACAGCACGCACACCGTCGCCGGTGCCGCCTCGCCCGAAGCGGCCTCGGTGAGCAGGTCGGTGAGCGCGGCGAAGGACTCCGGGAACGCCGCCCAGTGCTCCAGGTCGGCCCGCTGCCGCAGCGACTCGCTCCGGCGCGCCCAGCGCGCGCCGCGCGCCCCGGCGCACAGTGCGGCGTTCCAGCCTTCCGCGTCGTGGATCAGGTTCGGCAGGAGCCAGGGCAGCGAGCTGCCGATGAGCAGGTGGTCGTACGCGCCGTGGTCGGCCAGCACCTGTTCGCGCAGCCACTCCGCTTCGGCCGGGTCGAGCATCGCCCGCCGGCCCTCGTCCAGGACGCGGGTGGCGCGGGTGTCGACCATGACCAGCCGTACGCGGCCGAAGTCGCGGCGGTAGCTCCAGCGCGCGCAGCCCGGGTCGGCGTCGGCCGCGGCGGCGAACTCCCGTACCAGGTCCGTGCCGTCCGGCAGCGCGCGCACCCGGGCGTACAGCTCGTCCTTCTCCAGCTCGGCGGGGGAGAGGTTGCCCAGGTGCTGGTACACCCAGTACGACATCAGGCCGCCCAGCACCCGCTCCCGCCACCAGGAGGTCGCGCGCATCCGGGTCTGCCAGGCGGCGGAGGTGTTCCAGTCGTCTATGACGTCGTGATCGTCGAAGATCATGCAGCTGGGCACGGTGGACAGCAGCCAGCGGACCTCCGGGTCGAGCCAGGACTCGGCGTAGAGGTGGGTGTACTCCTCATAGTCCGCGACCTGTTTCCAAGGCGGCTCGGAGGTGTCACGGCGGGTGGCGAGCAGCTCGGCGGTCGCGTCCGAGGTCTGGTCGGCGTACACCTGGTCGCCGAGCAGCAGCAGGACGTCCGGGCGCGGGCGCGCGGGGTCGGCGGCGAGCGCGGCGGCGAGGGTGTCCAGGGCGTCCGGGCCGACCGGGTCGTGCGCGTCGGCGGGCGGCGCGGCCCAGCGGCAGGAGCCGAACGCGACCCGCAGGTGCTGGTCCGCCGGGGCGTCGTCCGGCGCCGCCGGCGTGTGGATCGTGCTTTCCGGGAAGCGGCTGTCCGGCAGCGGCCAGACCTGCTCGCCGTCCAGCAGGACGCGGTACGGGGTCTCGCTCGCCGGCGCGAGCCCGGCGACGGGCACCAGCGCGTAGTGGTGCCCGGCCACCTGCCACGTGCGCTCGGCACCGCCGGCGCCGTTCTCGCAGCGGACGTGCACCTCGCACGGCCGGTCGGTCTCGACCCACACCGTCGCGCTGATCTCGTCCACGTACCGCAGCAGCGGCCCCAGTCGCAGCCCGGCCATCGGCGATCCTCCCCTCGTACGGGCCGGTGCCCGTACGTGTGTGCTCAGAGGATAGGAGCCGATCGCGGGGCGGGGGGACGGCTCCGGCCTCCTCGCGGAGGAAGACGGAGCCATCCGGCCGTACGGTTGCGTCGTCCGGTTGCCCGGTCCTGCGCCGGTCAGGCGTGACAGCAGGAGTAACCATTCAGCAGCGGCCGCCCGGAGGCGGTGTTCAGCAGCGGTCCAGGATCTTCTTCAGCGCCGCCTTCTCGGCCGAGTCGGCGGTCAGCCCGTACACGTGCTTCACCGAGACCCACATCCGCGCGTACGTGCAGTGGTACGAGGTCTTCGGCGGCAGCCACTTGGCCGGGTCCTTGTCGCCCTTCTCCTGGTTCACGTTGTCGGTGACGGCGATCAGCTGCGAGTGGGTGAGGTCGTTGGCCAGCTGCTTGCGGCGCTCGGTCGTCCACGTCGAGGCGCCGGACTTCCACGCCTCGGACAGCGGTACGACGTGGTCGATGTCCACGTCGGACGCCTGGGTCCACACGCCGTCGTCGTAGGCCGACTTCCAGGTGCCGCTGGTCGAGGCGCACTTGCCGTCGGTCTGGACGTTCTCGCCGTCCCGCTTGAGCACGACCTCGCGGGTGTTGCAGTTCTTGCCCTGGTCGGACCAGTGCGGGAACTTGTCGCGGCTGTAACCGTCCTGCGAGCCCTGCGGTGCTTCCTTGAGCTGGGCGAGGTACGTACGGGCCGTGGCGGCGTCCGGCGGGGTGGGCGGCGCCGCCTGGGCGGGCTGGGTGCCGAGCACCAGCGTGCAGACGAGGGCGGCGGCGGACCCGGCGGCGACCGATACACGACGCGCGTAGACCTTGGGCATGCGTAACTCCCTGGAAGTGGGGGGAAGTCGAGGGGCGGAACGGGGCCCATGGTGGCGCCGTGGGGTTACCACCGGGCGGGCTCCAGGTAACAGAGTGACGACATGCCCACGTCAGTTCAAGGGGTTGACATCACGTCACCCCCTCCCGGCGCGCCGGGATGTGGCTCGCGCGGGCGCGTGCGCCCCGCCCGCGGCACTGCCACGAGCCCCCTACAGTGAGCGCGTGCTGCTGCCGGTCAACGCCACCCTCGGGGCCGTTCTCGCCGTCCTGCTGGCCGCCGCCGTGGCCGTGGCCGCGCTCGCCCGCCTCGGTCACGCGCGCGCCGTCGCCCTCGCCGGGCTGCGCGCCGCCCTCCAGCTCGCCGCCGTCTCGTACCTCATCGGCTGGGTCGTCCGGGCCGTGCCCTGGCTGCTCTGCTTCCTCGTACTGATGTTCACGGTCGCCGTACGGACCGCGGGCCGCCGCCTGACCCCGAACCGCACCTGGTGGTGGGCGGCCGCGCCGCTCGCCGCCGGGGTCGTGCCGGTCGTCGGCGCCCTGCTGCTCACCGGCCTGGTCCCGCCGCGCGGCGTCGCCCTGATCCCCGTCGCCGGCATCCTCATCGGTGGCGCCCTGACCGCCACCGTCCTCGGCGGGCGGCGGGCCCTGGACGAGCTGGAGACGCGGCGCGGGGAGGTGGAGGCGGGGCTGGCGCTGGGCCTGCTCGACCGGGAGGCCCGGATGGAGGTCGCCCGTCCGGCCGCGTCCGACGCGCTGCTGCCGGGCCTGGACCAGACCCGCACCGTGGGAATCGTCACGCTCCCCGGGGCCTTCGTCGGCATGCTGCTCGGCGGCGCGTCACCCGTTCAGGCGGGCGCGGTGCAGCTCTTCGTCCTGGTCGCGCTGCTCGCCGTACAGGCGGCGGCCGTGGCGGTGGTGCTGGAGCTGGTGGCCCGCGGGCGGCTGCACCGCGTACCCTTGGCCGCAGCAGAAGGGGAGTAGCTCTTCGCCGGACCGTCGACATACTGCCCGCCCGTCGGCCGTCACCGCCCAGGTGACAGGCCGCCCGCGGTGGGCCGGCGCCCGGAGCGTGGCAGGTGGCCGGTGTCCCTGCCGCGCCAGCGAGACCTTCGGCCGCAGTGTTTGCGCAGACGCACGTGTGCGCAAGAGACGCTGCCGTGCCGAAGCGACCCCTTTTCCGGGCCCCTCGGTGCGGCCCGACCGATCGAGGTAAGACACCCCGTGTTCAGTTTCACCGTCGCCGCCGTCGTCTTCGGCGTCGTCTTCCTGGCCGAGCTGCCGGACAAGACCGCCCTGGCCGGGCTGATGCTCGGCACCCGCTACCGCGCCTCGTACGTGTTCGCCGGCGTCGCCGCGGCCTTCGCCGTGCACGTCGCGCTCGCCATCGCCGCGGGCAGCGTGCTGTCCCTGCTCCCGCACCGCCTCGTGCAGGCGGTCGTCGGCGTGCTCTTCCTGGCGGGCGCGGCGGTCCTGCTCTTCAAGAAGGACGAGGACGAGGAGGAGGTGAAGAAGCCCGCCGACCAGAGCTTCTGGAAGGTCTCCGGGGCGGGCTTCATGATGATCCTGGTCGCCGAGTTCGGCGACCTGACCCAGATCATGACCGCGAACCTCGCCGCCCGCTACGACGACCCGTTCTCGGTGGGCGTCGGCGCGGTACTGGCCCTGTGGGCGGTGGCCGGCCTGGGCATCCTCGGCGGCCGCACCCTGATGAAGTACGTACCGCTCAAGCTGATCACGAAGGTGGCGGCGGCGGTGATGGTGCTGCTGGCGGGCTTCAGCCTGTACGAGGCGATCGTGGGCTGAGTACGGGTACGGGTACGGGTACGGAGCGGGGTCACCGGCGGGTGGTCCCCGCCCCGGCCGGTTCAGCCCTCGATGTGCAGCGCGATCGACCCGTCCGCGCGCGCCTCGACCCGGACCTGCTCCAGGTCGCGTACGTGGACGTCGGGACCGAAGGCCCCGGCCCGCTCGCCGACGCCGACCACGCGCATGCCCGCCGCGCGCCCGGCCGCGATGCCCGCCTCGGAGTCCTCGAAGACCACGCAGTCCTCGGGCGCGTACCCCAGCTCGGCCGCGCCCTTGAGGAAGCCCTCGGGGTCCGGCTTGCTGGCGCTGACCGACTCGGCGGTGATCCGTACGGCCGGCATCGGCAGCCCGGCGGCGCCCATGCGGGCGTCGGAGAGGGCGATGTCGGCGGAGGTCACCAGCGCGTGCGGGAGGCGGGCGAGGGCCGCCATGAAGGCGGGCGCGCCCGGGACCGGCACGACGCCCTCGACATCGGCGGTCTCCTGCGCCAGCATCCGCCGGTTGTCCTCGTGGTTGAGCTCCATCGGGCGGTCGGGGAGGAGCGCCGCCATCGTGGCCCAGCCCTGCCGCCCGTGCACCACCTGGAGGACCTCGTCCGCGTCGAGCCCCTGCTCGGCGGCCCAGCGGCGCCAGCAGCGCTCGACCACGGCCTCGGAGTTCACGATCGTGCTGTCCATGTCCAGCAGCAGGGCGCGGGCTATGAGCGGGGTGGTTGTCGGCATCGGCGGGCTCCTGGGCGCTGAGGAAAGAGTCAAGCGGCTCCGCCCGCCGGTCAGGGAGTGCGGGCGGAACCACTTTGTTCCTACACGATACAAAGAGCCTCCGCGAGAGACCAAACGCCCCCTGGTCCCACGGGCCGCACCCGTGCCCCCGCATCCCGCGGGCCACTCGGCGCATCCCGGCTCACGGCTCGACCGTTCGGGCCTCCAGCGACCGGCGGGTCTGCACCCCGTAGACACCGGCCGGGTCCTGCGACAGCCCGTAGGAGCGCTGGTACGCGGCGACGGCATCGCGTACGGCACGGTCGTACCGGCCGTCCTCCGGGCCCGGGTACACGGCCATCTGCACCAGTCGCCGCTGCAGCTCCAGCACCTCCGGCCCGCTGGCCCCCTCCCGCAGCACGAGGGGCCCGTTCGGCGGGCTGCTCGGCGCCCGGCTCTCCGGGGCGCTGGTGATGCTGCCGGACGCCGTGGCCGTGCGCGCGGCCGACGACGGGCTGGCGGAGGGCGCAGGGGTACGGGGCGGGCCGGCGGACGGCTGGGTCCTGGTCACCCGCTGAGGCGGCGTGGTGGGGGCGGCGGGCGGCGGCACGGCGTGCCGGCCGGCACCGCCGCCTCCGGAGCTGCCGCCGTCGCTGTCCGAGGTACGGGCGGAGCTGGGCATGTGCCGGTGGTCGTCCGGCAGGGCGCGGTCCTGGTCCGTGTCGGACAGCAGCGCGCCGCTGAGCAGCACGGCGCCCGCGGCCAGGGACGCCGCGGCGACCGCCATGGCGGCGAAGGCCGCCTGCTTCTTACGGGGCCGGGGGGCGTCGGTGCCGGCATCCCCGCCCGTGTGCTTACACCCGGCCCCGGTCCCGGCCCTCGTGCCCGGCCCCGAGGCGCCCGGCCTGCCCCTCGCCCCCGCCCGGACCCCGGCCCCGCTCCGTGCCCCCGTTCCGGCCGGCGGCACCGTACGGAAGCCGAATCTGGGCGCGGGACGCGGCTCGGGACGCATCACGTCCGCCGTCCGGGCCCCCGGCCGCCCCGCCGCCGTGTCGCCCCGTCTCCCCGCCGTCGCGCCCGTCACCCCGGTGCCGTCCGCCCCGCCGGTACCAGTGCCACCGGCACCTGTTCCGCCGGCCCTGGTCCCACCGGTGTCCGCCCCGTCCGGCAGTCGCACATACGGGCGTACCCGTAGGGGATCGAAGTCCTCGGCGCCGGCCGCCTCGCACAGACACCGCGTCCGGCCGTCGTCCCGTGTGGGTGCCGAGCAGTGCGGGCAGGTTCGGTCCGTCACGAGCGTTCCCCCTCCTGAAGCCCTCGATCGGTCAGCGAATTATCCCGGTCTGGCCCCTTCCTGCACAGGGAGCATCTACAAGCCACCGGACCCCACGGCTCTCAGCAGGCCGTATCCGCCCGAAACGATCAGGATGGAGGGAAGCGACCCCGCCCGTCCGAAGCATGGAGAGAGACGCTCATGGCGCAGGACACCGGTACTCCGGCCGTCCCCGGCGAGGGCCGGTCCCGGCGGACGGTCCTCGTCGCGATCGGCGCGCTGCTGCTCGGTCTGCTCATCGCGGCACTCGACCAGACCATCGTCGCCACCGCGCTGCCCACCATCGTCAGCGACCTCGGCGGCCTGGACCACCTGTCCTGGGTGGTCACCGCGTATCTGCTGGCCTCGACCGCCACGACCCCGCTGTGGGGCAAGCTCGGTGACCAGTACGGCCGCAAGCGGCTGTTCCAGACCGCCATCGTGATCTTCCTGATCGGGTCCGCGCTGTGCGGCATCGCGCAGAACATGCCGCAGCTGATCGCCTACCGGGCGGTCCAGGGCCTGGGCGGCGGCGGGCTGATCGTGCTGTCCATGGCGATCGTCGGCGACCTCGTGCCGCCCCGGGACCGTGGCCGCTACCAGGGCCTGTTCGGCGCGGTCTTCGGCGCGACGAGCGTGCTCGGGCCGCTGCTCGGCGGCCTGTTCGTGGACCACCTCAGCTGGCGCTGGGTGTTCTACATCAACCTGCCCATCGGGATCGTCGCCCTGGCCGTCATCGCCGCGGTGCTGCACATCCCGGTCCGCCGCACCCCGCACCGCATCGATTACCTCGGCACCGCGCTGATCGCCGCGGTCGCCGCCTGCTTCGTGCTGATGACCTCGCTCGGCGGGGTCAGTTACGGCTGGGGCTCCTGGCAGATCATCGGCCTCGGGGTGCTCGGACTCGTCCTGCTGGCGGCGTTCGTCGCCGTCGAGCGGCGGGCCGCCGAACCGGTCCTGCCGCTGCGCCTGTTCCGGCTGCGCTCCTTCACCCTCACCGCGGTCATCGGCTTCGTCATCGGCTTCGCGATGTTCGGCTCGATGACCTACCTGCCGACCTTCCTCCAGGTGGTGCAGGGCGTCTCGCCGACCATGTCCGGGGTGCACATGCTGCCGATGGTCATCGGCATGCTGCTGTCCTCGACCGGCTCCGGGCAGCTGGTCAGCCGTACCGGGCACTACAAGATCTTCCCGATCGCCGGTACCGCCGTCACCGCCGCCGGTCTGCTGCTCCTGCACCAGCTCGGCCCGGCCAGCAGCGTCACCGTGATGAGCCTGTACTTCTTCGTCTTCGGCTTCGGGCTGGGCCTGGTCATGCAGGTCCTGGTGCTGATCGTGCAGAACGCCGTCGCGTACGAGGACCTCGGCGTCGCCACCTCCGGCGCCACCTTCTTCCGCTCGATCGGCTCCTCCTTCGGCGTCTCCATCTTCGGCACGATCTTCGCCAACCAGCTGGGCCCCCGGATCGCCGACGCCCTCGCGGGCCGGCAACTGCCGCCCGGCGTCGACCCGTCCCGTATCGCGGAGGACCCCAGGACGGTGGGGCAGCTGCCCGCCGACGCCGCGTCCGGCGTCCTCGACGCCTACTCGACCTCCATCACCGACGTCTTCCTCTACGCGGTCCCGGTCGTGCTGATCGCCTTCGTGCTGGCCTGGTTCCTGCGCGAGGAGCCGCTGCGCCGCGGCGTCACCGCGCCCGACACCTCCGAGGTGCTGTCCTCCAACCCCGTGCAGCGCTCCTCGTACGAGGAAGTCTGCCGCGCGCTGTCCAAGCTGGGCAGCCTGGAGGGCCGCAAGGCGGTCTACGAGCGGATCACCGAGAAGGCCGGACTGGACCTGAAGCCCGCGGCGAGCTGGATGCTGCTGCGCATCAGCCGCTACGGGTCGGTGGAGCCCGCGCTGCTCTCCGAACGCAGCATCGTGCCGTTCCGGGTGATCACCGAGGCCGCCCGGCAGATCGAGGAGCGCGGTCTGGCCGTACGCGAAGGGCTGCCGCTGGTCCTCACCGACAGGGGCCGCGCGGTCGCGGAACGGCTGGCCGCCGCGCGCCGGGCGTCGCTGGCCGAACTGCTCGGCGACTGGTGGACCGAGGACCGGCCGACCGACCTCACGGAGCTGGTCGACCAGCTGTCGGCGGAACTGTGCGGCTCGGACGCGGAGAGCCCGCGCGACGGCGACGCCCGGAAACGGCGCCCGCCGGCGGCGTCGCGCTGAGGGCGAACTACCCGCCCGCCACCGCCTTCTCGAAGAACAGGTCCGAGTACGGGTCCTCCTTGTAGGCGGGAATCTCCGCGTACCCGTAGGCGCGGTACAGCGCGACGGCCTCCACCAGGTCGCTCCTGGTGTCCAACCGGAGACGCCCGGCGCCCAGTTCCGCCGCGCGCCGTTCCAGGGCGCGCATCAGGACGCCTGCCGCCCCCTGCCCGCGCCACGCTGTGCGGATGAACACCCGCTTCAGTTCCGCCGTACGTCCGCCGTCGAGGAGCAGCAGCCCGCCGCACCCGACGGCCTCCTCGTCACCGTCGCGTACGACGAGCAATTCACCATGAGGCGGCACGAGTTGGCCCGGCGGGTACTCCGTCAGCCCCTCGTCGATCTCCTCCGGCGTGATCGGCGGAAATCCGTGCACCACGTGGTAGCGCGCCGCGACCTCGGTGTAGTACTCGCGGAACAGGGCGGTGGCGGTGGGGGAGTCGTCGGGCTCGACGGAGAGCCGCCAGCTTCCGGGCAGGCCCTCGTCCCCGGAGGCGGTCGCGGGCCCGGACGGGCTGCCGGGCCCGGACGGGCTCACGTGCCCGGCCAGGCCCTCGTCTCCGGTCACATTCCTGACGGCGGCGTCGGTCATGGCGGCATTGTGCCGGTACGGGGCGGACCGCCGCCCCCGAATATCACACGGCACACCGCCGGCCCGCCCCAAGAGCCCCTCACCAGGCGGGGTTTGACGCCCGGCGGCGTGGCTACCCGCCCCATATGTCCATCACCTTGATCATCGTCCCCATCGTGGCGCTCCTGGTGATCGCCGCTCTCGTCCTCATGGCGCGCGCCAAGGTCGCCCGCAGTGGCAGCAGAGGCCTGCGACGACGCTTCGGCCCCGAGTACGAACGCGCCGTCGCCGTGCACGACGGCGACACCGCGGCCGCCGAACGCGAGCTGAACCAGCGGCTGGACCGGCACGGCGCGTTCCGCCCGCAGCCGCTGTCCGCCGAACTCCGGCTCCAGTACGAGGAGCGGTGGGAGGCCGTGCAGCGGCAGTTCGTCGACGAGCCCGAACAGGCCGTCGTCGAGGCGGACCTGCTGATCGGCCGACTCGCCCGCGAGCGCGGCTACCCGGCGGACACCTACGACGAGCAGACCGACGCGCTCTCCGTCCACCACGCGCAGGGCGTCCACGACTACCGCAAGGCCCACGAGACGGCCGTACGCGCCCGGAACAACCGGCCGGAGAACGCCGCCGGCACCGAGGAACTGCGCGCCGCCGTCGTCCACGCCCGCGCCCTGTTCACCGAACTCCTCGACGCCGGCTCCGGCCGTTCCGGCGCCCCGCGCGGCCCCCGCGACCACGGCCGCGGCGGCACCGCCCACGGCCGCACCGGCCTGGCCGGCCGCGACGGCCACCACCCGGCGGCCGGCCACGGCCCCCGGCACGACAAGCCCACCGCCCGGCGGCTCGGCGACCGGCTGCGTTCCCCGTGGACGCACGGCGGCGGCCACGGCCACGGGCACGACACCGCGGAAGGCGGTGCGCGATGAGTACGTACGACGAGCGCGGGACCGGCCCCGCCGAGAGGCCCGCCCGGACGCCCGCCGAGACTCCCGGCGAGCGCGCGTCGAGCGAGGGCATGCCGCCTCCGGAGCGCGGCGCCGCGGCGTACGAGGGGGACCGCAGCGCCCAGCAGCCGGCCGCTCCGCCGCCCACCGCGACTTCGGGCGCCTCCGAGTCCGCACCCGGTGTGTACGCCGGCCTGCCCGGCACCGAGACCGATTACCCGGCGGGTACACCCGGCGCTCCCGGGGCATCAGGCACACCCGCCTCACCCGCCCCGACGTCCGGAGCCACGGACCGCGGCCGCGCGGGCGACCCCGAACCGCTCCTCCCGTCGGACGCCCGGGAGAAGCTGCGGCAGCGGCTCGACCACGCCGTCAACGGCTTCGTCGACCACCCCCGTGAGGCCGTACAGGAAGCCGACGGCATCTACGAGGAGCTGGCCGCCCTCCTCCCGGAGGCCCTGGCCGCCCGCCGCCGCGCCCTGAGTTCGGCCTGGGAGCAGGGCGGCACCGACACCGAACAGCTCCGTGTCGCCCTGCGCCACTACCGGGAGACCGCCCAGCGGCTGCTCGACTTCTGAGCGGCCGCCGTCCCGGTCACCCGGCTGCTCAGCCCTGCGCCTTCGGCCCGGCCTGCTGCACCACCTCGAACGACCAGAGCGTGGACCCGGAAGCGGCGGGCTTGGGCCGCTCGCCGCCCTCCGCGCCGCCGCCCTGGTGCGCGGCCTTCATCGGCCCCTCCATCCACGCCTGGAACGACTCCTCGTCCCGCCAGCGCGTGTAGACGAGGTACTGGTCGGTGCCCTCGACCGGGCGCAGCAGCTCGAACCACTCGAAGCCGTCCGACGACTCCACGGAGCCCGCCCGCGCTCCGAAGCGCTTCTCCAGCACCTCCCGCTGTTCGGCGGGAACGGTCAGCACATTGATCTTCACGATGCTCATACCGAACATCGTGCCCCATACCGTCCGGCGGGCGTGGGCCAGGGCCACCCGCCGGACGGTCCGCGTCTCAGCCGTGCAGCTTCAGGCCCTTGATCACCTTGTCGACCTGCTTGCGGGGGCCGTGCACCGCCACGCCGGCCAGGTCGAGTTCGTCGGCGGTGACGGCGCGTACCACCGCGCGGTTGTCGTCGTCGTTGCCGGTGGTGAACATGTCCGCCGTGTACACCGCGGTGGGCAGTTCCCGGGAGAGGGCGCGGGCGCGCGTACGGGCCAGGCCGGCGGAGTCGGCGGCGTAGCACAGGACGGGTTCGCGGAGCAGCGCCAGGTAGTCGTTGCCCGAACCGTCCTCGTAGCGCTTGCCCATGACGTCGTCGGAGGCGTGCGCGATACCGCTCGCCAGGAAGGCCGTCACGTTCAGCTTCTGCCAGTCGGCGAGGTCTTCGCGGACCACGATGGCGATCTTGGTGGGGAAGCGTTCGGTGGTCCCGGAGGGAGTGTCGGTGCTCATGGAGGGAGTCTCGTCCGGACGCGGAGCCGCCGTATTGAACGCTGGTGCGCCCCGGGGCGGAGCGGCCGCCCGGAGGGCCGCAGCTCGGCCGGTTGCCTCACTCCGGTTGTCGGTGGGCGGGGTTAGCGTCGGAGTATGTCGAACTCAGAAGCGGGACAGGGACCGTCGCAGACGCCGCGGGCGGCGCGGCGGGTCAGCAGACCGGTGCGGCCGACGGGCTGGAAGCGGCTCGCCTTCCGTGCTCCGGTCCACCTCTACCGGCTCGGCCTCGGTGGTCTCTTCGGCAAGCGGCTGCTGCTTCTGGAGCACCTCGGCCGTACGTCGGGCAAGACCCGGCGGGTCGTCCTGGAGGTGGTGTCGTACGACCGGCAGGCCCGTACGTGGACGCTGGCCTCGGGCTTCGGACCGGGCGCGCAGTGGTACCGCAACCTTCAGGCGCAGCCCCGGGCCACCATTCAGGTCGGGCGCAGGAGGTGTGCCGTCATCGCGCACTTCCTCCCCGCCGAGGAGGGCGGCCGGATCATGGCGCGGTACGCGCCGAAGCACCCGAAGGCGGCCAGGCAGTTGACGGCGTACATGGGCTTCGAGGTCGACGGCACGGCGGAGGGCTACCGGCAGGCGGGGGAGAACATACCGTTCGTACGGCTGGTGGAGCAGTGACCTGAGGGGTTCAACGGGGTGGCGGCGCGGCGGTAACGGCCGTGTCCGCCGTTGAGGTTGCAGCCGTCGGGGCGCCGGAGTGTGGCCGGGTCCGGACGGCGGTTTCCCGCCAGCATGGCCACCAGGGCGCGCGAGGGCGCGGCCCGGTGACGAAAGGCAGTCTCTTGTACCCCATGCGGAAGTTCACCCGTGCCGTGGTGGTGTCGGTCTCGGCGGCCGGCGCCGTACTGGCCGCCGTCCCCGCCGCGTCGGCCTGCCCCGCACACGACCGTGCGGCGCGCGGTGAGAGCTGCCGTGCCGCGTACACCAGCTTCTTCCCCTCGCCGTCCGGGGCGACCTCGGGGGAGGGGGTCTTCGCGCACGGCCAGAAGGACCCGTCGGGGCGCACGTGCGACAACGGTGAGTGGGAGCGGCCGTACCGTCCTAGCGATACCTGAGGCAGGGGGCGACCGGATACGGGCGGGCGGATGCGGGCGGGTGGATGCTGGTGGGCGAGTACGGGCGCGCGGATACGTGAGTGCGTTCACCGGCGCGCGGATACGGGCGCGCTTCCCCGAGAACCCGGAACGCCGGTGCGCGAGGACCCGAAGTCCTCGCGCACAGGCGCCGTGGGGGCCGGGTGACCGGCGGCGGCTCGCGCCGCCGGCCAGGTCAGGCGGGCGACTCCGCGGCGACCCGCCGCTTCTTGCCCGCGACGCCCGTGACCGGCTTCGACGCCGCGGCCTTGCGCAGCGCGCGCGCCTCGGACTCGGTCTCGACGGCCGGCGGCGACCCCGGCAGCGGCTTGCGCGCGCTCTCCGACATCAGCAGGACCGCGATTCCGCCGACCACGGCGGCGGCCATCATGTAGAACGCGGGCATCATGTTGTTGCCCGTGGCGCCGATCAGCGCGGTCACCACCAGCGGAGTCGTACCGCCGAAGACGGAGACCGAGATGTTGAAGCCGATGGACAGCGAGCCGTAGCGCACCTTCGTCGGGAACAGCGCGGGCAGCGTGGACGGCATGGTGGACGTGAAGCACACCAGCAGCAGGCCGAGGACGGCCATGCCCAGCGCGATGCCGGCCAGCGAACCCTGCCGGATCAGCAGCAGCGACGGTACGGACAGCACCAGGAAGCCGACGCAGCCGGTCGCGATGACGGGGCGGCGCCCGAAGCGGTCGGTGAGCCGGCCCGCGAAGGGCTGCACGCACATCATCACGACCATGACCGCCAGCACGACCAGCAGTCCGTGCGTCTCGTCGTACTTCAGCTCCGAGGTCAGGTAGCTGGGCATGTACGACAGCAGCATGTAGTCGGTGACGTTGAAGACCAGGACCAGGCCGACGCAGAGCAGCATCGCGCGCCACTGGCCGAAGATCATCTCGCGCAGGCCGATCTTCTTCTCGGCCTCCCGGCGCTCCTTCTCCTTGGTCCGCGCCTCCTTCTCCAGCTGCGCGAACGCCGGGGTCTCCTCCAGCCGCATCCGCAGGTAGAGGCCGATGATGCCCATCGGGCCCGCGATCAGGAACGGGATGCGCCAGCCCCAGGAGAGCAGCGCGTCGTGGTTGTCGCGCAGCAGGTAGGTCAGCAGGGTGACCAGGCCGGCGCCGCCGACGTACCCGGCGAGCGTGCCGAACTCCAGCCAGCTGCCCATGAAGCCGCGCTTCTTGTCGGGCGCGTACTCGGCGATGAAGGTGGAGGCGCCGCCGTACTCGCCGCCGGTGGAGAAGCCCTGCACCAGCCGGGCGACCAGCAGGAGGACCGGGGCCCAGACGCCGATGGAGGCGTACGAGGGGATGAGGCCGATCGCGAAGGTGCCGGCCGCCATCATGATCATGGTGATGGCGAGGATCTTCTGCCGTCCGATACGGTCACCGAGCGGCCCGAAGACCATGCCGCCGATGGGGCGTACGAGGAAGGCCGCGGCGAAGGTGCCGAACGTCGACAGCAACTGCGCGGTCGGGTTGCCGGACGGGAAGAAGACCTGTCCCAGCGTGACCGCGATGTAGCTGTAGACGCCGAAGTCGAACCATTCCATCGCGTTGCCGACCGCGGCTGCCGAGACGGCGCGCTTGACCATGGCCGGATCGACGACGGTGACGTCGCCGCCCTGGCCGCGCTTCTCCGGTTTCTCCGGCTCGGCCGGATCGGGGGCCGGACCACCGGTACGGGTCCGCGGTGCCACGGGTGACTGCGTCGGCACGTGCTCGCTCGCCTGCGCTCTCTGGGACGACTGCATGGAACACCCGCCGGGGGCGGGTCGGGCCCGCCATGGCGTGGCGGGCAAAGGTCGACCATAGGGGCAGAGCGCCTCATCACGGACAGTGCACGGGCGACCGCGCAACAGCGTGCATCCCTGCTCTCGGCAGGGGAAACGCGGTTCCGAGGGTCCTTATCCGGCCTTTATGGATGTGATCCATCTCGCGACGATCACCGCAACCGAATTGCCCTGTCTTGCGCCACATGCGCACGGCACGGACCTGACCCTGCCCACTCCTCGCGGATGTATGCAGGTCGATCGGAAGAATTTTTCCGGGGTTCGTCCGGAGGTTCGCGGAGCGCCTCCCGTGTGCCCCGTGGATCCTTCCTCAACCCCCTCCCCGGCCTCTTCCCTCACCCCTTTCCCTGACGTGCCCGTGCGGCCCGCCTGACCGGATATCCGCTTCCGGCCGGTGCGCCGGGACGCAAGGGTGCGACGCATGTCTATCGCTACCGCAGTGCTGACCGCGTCACTGGCGATGGCGCCGGTCGCCGCGCCATCCATGGGAGTGCAGTGCACCAGCGTGACCGTCCGCGCCCACTTCACCGCGTCGCCGGCGGGTGAGGCCGTCACCTACGACCCGGCCCTGGTGCCCGAGGGCAGCCGGGTCACGGTCGTGGAGAAGCGGTACGGATCCGGCAAGGACGCCCGTACGGCCGTCGGTCTGCGGCTGTCCGGCCTGGTCCCGGACCGTACGTACGGTGCTCATGTCCACACCAAGCCGTGCGGGCCGAAGCCGAACGACTCCGGGCCGCACTACCAGAACGTGCCCGACCCCGTGCAGCCCTCCACCGACCCGGCCTACGCCAATCCGCGCAACGAGGTGTGGCTCGACCTGACGACGGACGCGGACGGCGACGGCGCCTCGGCCGCCCGGGTCAGGTGGCACGTCCGTCCCGGACAGGCCCGCTCCGTGGTCGTCCACGAGCACATGACGCACACCGAACCGGGCCACGCGGGGACCGCGGGCGCCCGCCTGGCCTGCGTGAACGTTCCCCTGGCCTGAGGGAGGCGAGCGGCGCGGCAGCCGTCCGGCCGCCGCGCCGCGGATCGTCGCGCCCGTCAAGCATCAGCCATCCGGCCGCACCCCGCCACTCGGGGGAACCCCTGCGCGCGCCCGCCCCGAAGGAGGCGGGCGCGCACCTCACGGCATCCACGCCTCGTACGACAGCACGTCACCCGACTTGATCCTGAAGTCGGGGATGTCCTCGGTGAACGACGTCTCCATGCCGAGGATCCGGCCGGTCTCCGGGTCGAGGATGACCAGTTGCAGGGTGCCTTCCATGGACCCCTGCGACGCGTCCGTGCCCCGGTACGCGTACGCCTGCCCGCGCCGCCCGAGGCGGTCGATGACCTGCCCGGCCGGGCGGAGGCCCTTCGTGCGCGACAGCATCCGGACCAGCGCCGCCGACTCGCGCGGGCCCGGGGTCCACTCCTGGAGGAAGGAGGAGAGGGCCATCAGGAGAGGCTGCGTCTGGGTGCCGGCGCCGCTGTAGAAGGTGGCCAGGTAGGAGCGCAGTTCGTCGGGGTCGGCGGGCGGCCGTGCGGGCAGCGTGCCGTCACCGGTGACCGGATCGTCCAGGCGGGTGCCCGCCGGGTACGTCCTGCGGTGCAGGACCTTGCCGTCGTTGACGGTGCGCCACTCGCCGTCGGCGTCGTTGATCACCGGACGGCCGGGGTGCCGGGGGTCGGTGGCGACGACGAGTTCCGAGCCGCTGCCGTCCGGGTTCCAGCGGGTGATGCGCTCCTCGGGGACGGTGACCGGCGGCTTGGCACCGGGGCCCGTCTGCATGCTCAGGTACCAGCTCTGGAGGTGGCTGCCCCGGTGCGGCTGGGGGGCGTCGCGCAGGGCGCGGGCGTACGTCTCCGCCCGGCGCGCGACCTCGTCCAGCGGGAGCACCGGGGCATCGGGCTGCACGACGAGCGCGGTGGGGGAGGCCGCCGCCGGGGTCGTACCGGCACCGGAGAAGGCGAGGGTGAGGACGGTCAGTACGGCGGCCGAGGCGGCGGTGGCACCGATGAGAAGACGGCGGGTGCGGCGGGGACGGCGGGTCCGGGGGGCCCGGCGGGCGGGTTCAGGGGCGCGCTCCAGGGTGGGCGTGGTGGTGTACTCGGTGGTGCGCTTGAGGTCGCGCGCCGGTGTGGGAGACGGCGCGCCGGTGCTCATGAGTGCTGCCAGCCGGTGCTCCGCGCGGGCGTCGAGCGGGCGGTCGCGCCAGGGGCCCTCGTCGGACCGTACGGGGTCGGCCTGCCGCAGCAGCTCCAGTTCGTCAGTCAAGGCCGCGGCCTCCGGCTCGGGTCGGCACCGCGGGTGCGGGCAGGGGGGAACGTGCGGGGGTACGGCGTGCGCGCGGGCGCGGCGGGGGCGGAACGGGAGCCGGGGCGCGGTCCGGCGCAGCGCGCAGGGCGGGGCCAGGGTCGGGGCCCGGATCCGGCGCGTCCTTCGGGCGGAGGCGGTCTATCTGCGTACGGAGCCGGTTGCGCGCCCGGTGCAGCCGCATCGCCGCGGCGCTCTGGCTGCAGTCGAGGGTGACGGAGAGTTCCTGGAGGGTCAGTTCCTCCCAGGCGGTCAGCCGCAGCACCTCCTGGTCGGCGGGGGACAGGCGCTCCAGCGCCTCGTGCACCCAGGAGCCCGGCCGTTCCGCGTCGGGGCTGTCCACGGTCTGGCGGCGGTGCGCGGCCTCGTGGTTGCCGAGGCGGTGCAGCAGGCGCCGGTAGCGGCCGAAGCCGCGCACCGTGTTGGACAGGCAGTTGCGGGCCACGCCGTACAGCCAGGGCAGCGGGGACGGCGGCAGTTCCGCGCGCCGCCGCCAGGCCGTGGAGAAGACCTCCGCCACCACCTCCTCGACGTCGTCGGCCTGTCCGCTGTCCAGCCGCCGGGCGACGAAACGGCTGACCGCCCAGTAGTGCGCGCGGTAGGCGTCGGCGAAGGCTTCGTCGGCGTCCTTGCGGACGTCCTCGCCGACGCCCTGGTCGAAGTCCTGGCCGGGGCCGTCCTCGGCGCCTGCGTCCTTGCTCATGATCTGTTGGTGTCCGGCACGTACGAGATCTTCACACCCTGCCGCGGTGAAGATTTCCGCGGCCCCGGACACCTACGGTGCATGAAGTCCCCCGTGAAGTGGCTGACGACCACCGACCACAAGACCATCGGCACGCTGTACCTGATCACTTCGTTCGCGTTCTTCTGCGTCGGCGGCCTGATGGCCCTGCTGATGCGCGCGGAGCTGGCCCGGCCGGGCCACCAGCTCCTGTCGAACGAGCAGTTCAACCAGGCGTTCACGATGCACGGCACGATCATGCTGCTGATGTTCGCGACGCCGCTGTTCTCCGGCTTCGCAAACTGGATCATGCCGCTGCAGATCGGCGCCCCCGACGTCGCCTTCCCCCGGCTGAACATGCTGGCGTACTGGCTCTACCTCTTCGGCTCGCTGATAGCGGTCGGCGGCTTTCTCACGCCGCAGGGCGCCGCCGACTTCGGCTGGTTCGCCTATGCGCCGCTGTCCGACTCCGTGCATTCCCCGGGCATCGGCGGCGACATGTGGATCATGGGGCTGGCGCTGTCCGGCTTCGGTACGATCCTGGGCGCGGTCAATTTCATCACCACGATCATCTGTATGCGGGCGCCCGGCATGACGATGTTCCGCATGCCGATCTTCACCTGGAACGTGCTGCTGACCGGCGTCCTGGTCCTGCTCGCCTTTCCGGTGCTGGCGGCGGCTCTCTTCGCCCTGGAGGCGGACCGCAAATTCGGCGCGCACGTCTTCGACGCGGCCAATGGCGGCGCCTTGCTGTGGCAGCACCTCTTCTGGTTCTTCGGCCACCCCGAGGTGTACATCATCGCGCTGCCGTTCTTCGGCATCATCTCCGAGGTCATTCCGGTCTTCTCCCGGAAGCCGATGTTCGGTTACATCGGTCTGATCGCGGCGACGATTTCGATCGCGGGCCTTTCGGTCACCGTCTGGGCGCACCACATGTACGCGACGGGCGGCGTACTCCTGCCGTTCTTCTCCTTCATGACGTTCCTGATCGCCGTGCCGACCGGCGTGAAGTTCTTCAACTGGATCGGCACGATGTGGCAGGGCTCACTGTCCTTCGAGACCCCGATGCTCTGGGCCGTCGGCTTCCTGATCACCTTCACCTTCGGTGGTCTGACCGGCGTCATCCTGGCGTCGCCGCCGATGGACTTCCACGTGACGGACTCGTATTTCGTGGTCGCCCACTTCCACTACGTCATCTTCGGCACCGTCGTCTTCGCGATGTTCGCCGGCTTCCACTTCTGGTGGCCGAAGTTCACCGGCAAGATGCTCGACGAGCGCCTCGGCAAGATCACGTTCTGGACGCTGTTCATCGGCTTCCACGGCACCTTCCTCGTCCAGCACTGGCTGGGCGCCGAAGGAATGCTGCGCCGCATTCCCGACTATCTGGCCGCCGACGGCTTCACCACGCTGAACACGGTCTCCACGATCGCCTCGTTCCTGCTCGGCCTGTCACTGCTGCCGTTCCTCTACAACGTCTGGAAGACCGCGAAGTACGGGGAAAAGGTCGAGGCCGACGACCCGTGGGGCTGGGGGCGTTCCCTGGAGTGGGCGACCTCCTGCCCGCCGCCGCGGCACAACTTCACCGCGCTGCCGCGCATCCGCTCCGAGTCCCCGGCGTTCGACCTGCACCACCCCGAGGTCGGCGCGCCCGCGCTGGGCCGCGAAAAGGAACGAGGTGCGCTGGTATGAGCGGCGGTACGCCGGTGAGCACGGCCGAGGCGGTCAACGAGATCGAGGGATATCTGCTCTGGGAGGCCGAGAAGGACCGCGCGCGTACGCGTGCCCGTGAATTCACCGCCCGGCTGCCGTGGCTGACCCGCGCACAGCGGGAAGAGGTCGAGCGGCACTACCAGGCCGACCAGCTGGAGTTCTCCCACGCCTACCTGAAACGGATCGCGGCGCGCAGCGGAGAACTGCGCGCCGAGTACGAGGGCGTGTACGAGGTGCTGCGGCGCCGGCTGGTGACGGGCTGCCTGGCCGCGGCCGTGGTGCTGGTGTCCGGCGCGGTGGCGGTCGCCGTTGCCCTCACCGGCGGGTGAGGGCAACGGTCTGACGACGGCCGGGCGTGCCCGCGGCTGAGGGGGCGGCCGGCGGGCACTCCCGGCCGCCGGCCGGGGGCCGCCCGTCAGCCGGTGACCGTGATCTGCGACGCCGGGTCGGTGCTGTCGGTGACCTTGTACGTGGCGTTGAACAGGGACGTCGTCGCGCTGGTCGGGCAGCCGAAGCCGCCGACGACGTGGACCGGCACCGAGGCGTTGGTGAAGGTCAGGGTGGACGGGGCCCCGTTGGTCCAGGCGCCGTCGACCGTCGCGGCGCTCTGCGGCGCGGCCGTCACCGTACAGCTGGCCAGACCGCTGGTCTTCAGGACGAAACCGCCGGTCGGTATGGTCAGCCCGGCGGTGGTCGGCGCGCCGTTCTGCATGGCGACGCCCCAGGTGCCGGAGGTCTCGATGGTGGCGCTGACGCCCGGCATGCTCGTCGTGCAGGAGCTGTACGTGGGCGCCGAGAGGGTGCTGCTGACCGGGCCGGCGGCGTTGGTGTTGTCCGGGGCGTCCGGCACCTGTCCGGCGGCGTGCGAGACGGTGCAGGTCACCGTCACCGAACCGGCCTTGAACGTGGCCTTGCCGCTGAGGTCGGCGGCGTAGGCGTGACCGGCCGGGGTGACGGTGGTCGAGGCGGGGGTGACCGCGGCCCCGGTGGGCTGGGCGGTGGCCGAACCGGTCAGGGCCAGGGAGAGGGACGCGGTCGCGAGGATCCCCGTACCGGCGGCGACCAGGGCGCGCGGTCGCCGTACGGCGGAGTGATGTGCGCGAGAGCGTGCGGGTCCGTGCGTCATCGCGAATCTCCTTCTGCGAGCGGTGTGGATGGGGCTACGCAGGTGCCTGCGAACACCTGCGGGTCATGGGGGGCGTGCGTGGGCCTGCCGTGCGCGGGTGGGCGGGCCGTGCGCGTACGGAGCGGTCGTGCGCGCACGGAGGTGGGTCGTACGCGCATGGAGGCGGGTCGTACACGTACGGGGGCGGTCGTACGCGTACGGCAGGGAGCGAGTGGTACGCGTACGACCGTCCCGACGCCCGGCCCGGTCAGCTCTGCGGCTGGGTGTGGGGCGGCGGAGGCGGCGTGTTCCCGGAGGGCTCGGGCCCCGGTTCGGACCCCGTCCCCGCTGCCGGCTCCGGCTCCCGTTCCGGCAGCGGGCGTGGCTGCCAGGCGAAGATCATGCCGCCGCCGAGGATGCCGACGATCGTGCCGAACAGGAACCCGCCGAGGTTGGACATCACCAGCGCGGCGGTGGCGACCAGGACGGTGAGGATGCCGGCCAGGCCCCGGTAGTGCGGCGCGAACCACGCGGACAGGCCCATCAGGATCATCACCAGGCCCATCAGGACGGACGGGATCCCGGCGATGCCCTGCTGGAGCATCACCTTCAGCGGCGCCAGCGGGATGGCGCAGATCTCCGCCCCGGCGACGACGGCCGCCAGTCCGCCCCAGAAGGGACGGCCCTTGCGCCAGCGCCGCCAGGCAGCCCGGCCGCGCCGCCAGGAGCCCTGCGAGGTCAGAAGCATTCCTTCTTGCCCTTGGAGATGTTCATGCTCAGGCCGGCCAGCCGGAACGTCCCGGCGTTGGTGGCCCAGGCCGTCTGCCTGAGGTTGGTGATGCTGACGTCGTCGGCCTGCTGGGCGAACAGGTCCTGCATGCCCTGGGCGGTCGCCGGGCCCTTGTCGAGGGTGGAGGCGTCCCGGCCGATCTCGATGTTGGTGAAGGACGCGTTGCCGGAGAGCTGGGTGGCGTCCACGAAGAGGTCGGTCGCCTGGACCGGTGTCTTGCCGCCGCCCGCGGTGAGGTTGAGCGAGATGTCGCCGATGACCGGCAGGGTGGTGACGACCGACTGGCACAGGCTCTTCAGCTCGGCCTTCTTGATGGCGGTCACGGCCACCGGCAGCAGTTCGCCCCGGGCGTTCTGGTCGACGCCGCCGTACTGGGCGAAGCCGTCGCCCGTGAGAGAGGCGGCGGACACCTTGAACTGCTGTCCCGATACGGCGAACGAAGCCGCCAGCGCGCCGTTGGCCAGGGCGATGGCCAGCGCGGCGGTCCCGGCGAAGGCCGGGACGGACAGCACGGCGAACTTGCGCCAGCTGACCCGCCCCGTGACGTGTCTGCCGTGTGCGTCCTTCATGAGAGTGGTCCCCTTCGAAGTGCGGTGGATCGCGCAGCCGAGAGATGTGGGGGGACGTGCTGGGCACCTGGCCAGAAGGTGATGGCGCGTGGTGATTATGTGGAGGGTGTGAAGAACTGGCCGGTGTTACTGGCGAGTTGAATGTAAGTCTGCCAGTAGCCGTTGGCAAGGTTGAGGACCGAAGGAACCACAGGAGACGCAAAAGAGACGTGCCGGCCCGGCCCGGCCGCGGGGCGTACCGCGGGCGGCTCGGCTCCGGGGCGCGTACGGCCTACACGTACCGCACCCGCAGCTCCTTCACCCCGTTGAGCCAGGCCGACCGCAGCCGGCGCGGGGTGCCCGCGAGGGCGATGTCCGGCAGCGTGTCGGCGATGGCCTGGAAGATCAGGTCGATCTCCAGGACGGCGAGCGACTTGCCGAGGCAGAAGTGCGGGCCGCCGCCGCCGAATCCCAGGTGGGGGTTGGGATCGCGGGTGATGTCGAACGTCCCGGGGTTCTCGAAGACCTCCGGGTCGTGGTTGGCGGAGGCGTAGAAGAGACCCACCCGCTGGCCCTTCTCGATCCGCGCGTCGCCCAGGGTGGTGTCCTGGGTGGCGGTGCGCTGGAAGGAGACGATGGGCGTGGCCCAGCGCACGATCTCCTCGGCGGCGGTGCCGGGCCGCTCCCGTTTGTACAGGTCCCACTGCTCGGGGTGGGTCAGGAACGCGTGCATCCCGTGGGTGATCGCGTTACGCGTCGTCTCGTTGCCCGCGACGGCCAGCAGGAGGACGAAGAACCCGAACTCGTCGGAGGCGAGGTTGCCCTCGTCCTCCGCCGCGACGAGCCGGCTGACGATGTCCTGCGCCGGGCACTCCTTGCGGGCCGCGGCCAGGCCCATCGCGTACGAGATCAGCTCGGCCGCCGCGGTGGCGCCGACCTCCTCGGTGATGGCCAGCTCGGGGTCGTCGTACGCGATCATCTTGTTCGACCAGTCGAAGATGCGGGCCCGGTCGTCCTGGGGGATGCCGATCAGTTCGGCGATGGCCTGGAGCGGGAGTTCGCAGGCGATGTCGGTGACGAAGTCGCCGTACTCCTGGTGCCGGGCGTCGGCGACGATGGCCCGCGCCCGGTCGCGCAGGGCGTCTTCGAGGGCGCGGACGGCGCGGGGGGTGAAGCCGCGCTGGACGATCTGGCGGACCCGGGTGTGCTCCGGCGGGTCCATGTTCAGCATGATCAGCTTCTGTACGTCGATCTTGTCGCGGGTCATGGCCGCGTTGAAGCGGATGATCGAGGTGTTCAGGCTCGCCGAGAAGACCTCCGGCCGGGTGGAGACCTCCTTGACGTCCTCGTGGCGGGTCACCGCCCAGTACCCGTCGTCGCCGAAGCCGGCGACGCCGTGCGGCTGGGCGTTCCACCAGACGGGCGCGGTGCGCCGCAGCTGGGCGAACTCGGGCAGCGGTACGCGGTCGTGGTAGACGTCGGGGTCGGTGAAGTCGAACCCGTCGGGCAGCGCGGGGCAGGGCATCTCGGCGACTCCAGCTCTGGTCCGGCCCGGTGCCGGTCGTAGGGGCCTGGCGGCTCGTCGTCGTGCGGTGCCGACCGGTCGTCCTGACGGGCCGTCAGCTCATGGCGGTGAAGGTAGTAACGAGTTCTATAAGTGGCAAGGGGGCGCGGGCCGTCGAACGCCGCCTCCGTAGGGCCGTTGAGGGCGGAAGGCCCGTGCAGCACCCTTGCGCCCCCGGGCGCGGCTCAAAGAGACTGGCCGAGGAACTAGAACGCGTACCAGTTCCGTCGTCGGGGGTGCCGGGACGTCCTGCGGGACGTGAGGAGAGGACGAGTCAGTCATGGCCGCGGAACCCGTCATCGTGGAAGCCGTACGCACCCCCATCGGCAAGCGCGGCGGCGCGCTCGCCAACCTCCACCCCGCCTACCTCCTCGGCGAGACCTACCGCGAACTGCTCGACCGTACCGGCATCCAGCCGGACTGTGTGGAACAGATCGTCGGCGGCACCGTCACCCACGCCGGCGAGCAGTCCATGAACCCGGCGCGCACCGCCTGGCTGACGATGGGCCTGCCGTACGAGACCGCTGCCACTACCGTGGACTGCCAGTGCGGCTCGTCCCAGCAGGCCAACCACATGGTCGCCAACATGGTCGCGGGCGGTGTCATCGACATCGGCATCGGATGCGGCGTGGAGGCGATGTCCCGGGTGCCGCTCGGCAGCGGCTCCAAGCACGGGCCCGGCAAACCCTGGCCGGACGAGTGGAACGTGGACCTGCCCAACCAGTTCGAGGCCGCCGAACGCATCGCCCGCAACCGGGGGCTGACCCGCGAGGACGTCGACGCGCTGGGGCTGCGCTCGCAGGAGCGGGCCGCGGCGGCCTGGGCCGAGGAGCGCTTCAAGCGCGAGACGTTCGCGGTGCAGGTGCCGACCACGGAGGAGGAACAGGCCGCCGGGCAGGGCATGTGGCGGCTCGTGGACCGCGACGAAGGATTACGCGACACGAGCATGGCGGCGCTCGCCGGGCTCAAACCGGTCATGCCGACCGCGGTGCACACGGCGGGCAACTGCTCGCAGATCTCCGACGGCGCGTGCGCGGTGATGTGGGCGTCCAAGCGGATGGCCCGCGCGCTGAAACTGCGGCCGCGCGCCCGGATCGTCGCGCAGGCGCTGGTCGGCGCCGACCCGCACTACCACCTCGACGGGCCCGTCGACGCGACGCGAGCCGTGCTGGGCAAGGCCGGGATGTCGCTCCAGGACATCGACCTGGTCGAGATCAACGAGGCGTTCGCGTCCGTCGTGCTGTCCTGGGCCCGCGTCTTCGACCAGGACCTGGACAAGGTCAACGTGAACGGCGGAGCCATCGCCCTGGGCCACCCGGTCGGCGCCACGGGCGCCCGCCTGATCACCACGGCGCTGCACGAACTGGAACGCACGGACAAGGAGTTCGCGCTGATCACGATGTGCGCGGGCGGTGGACTGGCGACGGGGACGATCATTCAGCGGCTGTGAGGGGCGGGCGCGCGGAAGCGGCCGGCACCGGGGGTGCCGACCGCTTCGGGGGAGGTGCTGCCGCTCAGTGGCTCAGTACCAGTTGTGGGACTGCCAGAACTTCCAGGCGTCGCAGGGGCTGCCGTACGTGGAGTTCATGTAGTCCAGGCCCCACTTGATCTGGGTCTCCGGGTTGGTCTTCCAGTCCGGGCCCGCCGAGGCCATCTTCGAGCCCGGCTGCGCCTGTACCAGGCCGTAGGCGCCGCTGGACGGGTTGGTGGCGGTCGGATCCCAGCCGCTCTCCCGCTCGACGATGTTGCTGAAGCACTGGTACTGCGCCTGGTCCGGGATCAGCTTGTGCGCCGCGGCCTTGGCGTCGCTCGCGCTCGCGGCGGACGGTGCCTGCGCGGGGGCGGCGGCCTGGGCCGGCGTGGCGCCGAAGGCGGCGGCCGAGGCACCCAGGGCGACGGCACCGGCGGCGACGACGGCCTTCTTGTGGGCGGCAAGACGGGTGATCGTGGACGGGGTGACGCTCACGGGAGGAGAAACCTTCCGACGGGTGCAAGGGGCGCCGCCGAGGCTGCGGCCAGGGGGGAAGAAGCACGCTGCGCTCGGCGACGACATCCACCCTGGGAAGTGGTCGGGGGGCTTGGCAATACCCGTACGTACTAGTGGATCTCGCACCCTGGGTGGAAGGTCCCGCCTGTTCCGGCCCGAGGGGGAGGGGATCGACGAGGGTGCGGGGTCTACGAAGGGCGGTCGTACCGGGGCGGAAGTCCTGTGGGTGGGGTCACAGGGACAGGGCAGTGAGTAAGGGTCACAGTGGAGGTTCAGGGATTACGGCCCGGGTCCGGTCCGAACGTCGCCGGGGCGTCGAAGGCCGCGCGGCGCGTGGCGCGGCGCAGGGCCTTGAGGAGGGTGCCGCCGAGGGTGAGTGTGAGGACGACCGTGACCAGGGCCCGGGGCAGGTCCCAGCCCAGTGAGGTGGCCAGGCAGTAGGCCACGAAGCGCGCCAGGTTGTCGGGCAGCGGATCGCCCGGCACGAAGGAGACGCCGGTGGCCATGCCGCCGATGTAGGGCCAGCCCTGGAGGTTCATGAGCAGGCCGTACAGGACGGCGGAGACCGCGCCGTACGCCGCGAGCACGGCCAGTTCGCGGCGGCCGCGCAGCCGGTCAGGACCCGGCAGCAGGCCCGCGCCCGTCGCCACCCACCCCATCGACAGCATCTGGAACGGCAGCCACGGCCCCACGCCGCCCGTGAGCAGCGCGGAGGCGAACATCGACACCGAGCCGAGCACGAACCCGAAGCCCGGCCCCAGCACCCGCCCGGCCAGCACCATCAGGAAGAACATCGGCTCGATGCCGGCGGTGCCCGCGCCCAGCGGACGCATCGCCGCGCCCGCGGCGGCCAGTACGCCGAGCATGGCGATGGCCTTCGCGTCCAGACCGGGCGCGCCGCCCGCCGCCGAGGGCGCCGAGGTGTCGGCGATCGTGGCCATGACGACGGCGAGCAGCAGCGGCAGCAGCCCCGCGAACAGCCACGGCGCGTCCTTGGAGTGCGCCAGGCCGGAGGCGGAGTCGGCCAGCAGCGGCCAGCCGAAGGCCATCACGCCGATGACGGTGATCAGGGCGAGCGCGGCGACGGCCCGCGGGCCCAGCCGTACGGCCCGCGCCTGCCGGTCCGGCGGCGCGGCGGGGGGCGAGGGCGGGGAGGACGGCGAGGGGAGCGTACGGGTCATGCCGTGGCCTCCAGGGCGTGTGCGACCTGCGGCACGGTGAGCCACGGCAGCGGCGCGAGCACCTTGGAGACCTGCGGCGCGAAGGCGGGCGAGGAGACGACCACCTCGGCGGTCGGACCGTCCGCGACGACCTCGCCGTCCGCGAGGATGACGACGCGGTGCGCCAGCTCCGCGGCCAGCTCCACGTCGTGGGTGGCCAGGACGATCGCATGGCCCTCGGCGGCCAGCCCGCGCAGCAGCGCCACGAGACGGCCCTTGGCCGCGTAGTCCAGGCCGCGGGTCGGCTCGTCGAGCAGCAGCAGCGGCGGGCGGGCGGTCAGGACGACGGCCAGCGCGAGGGCGAGCCGCTGCCCCTCGGAGAGGTCGCGCGGGTGGGTGCCGTCCTGCACGTCGGGGAGGAGCCGGGTGACCAGGTCACGGCAGGTGCCCGGGGCGGCGTCCGCGTCGTGGTCGGCGGCGGCGCACTCGGCGGCGACGGTGTCCGCGTACAGCAGGTCGCGCGGCTCCTGCGGTACGAGGCCGACGTGCCGCAGCAGCGTACGCGGCGCGGTGCGGTGCGGAACCGCGCCGCCGACGCGCACCGAGCCCGCCGCGGGCTCGTGCATGCCGACGAGGGTGGTGAGCAGGGTGGACTTGCCCGCGCCGTTGCGGCCCATGAGGGCGACCGTCTCACCGGCGCGTACGGTCAGGCCGACGCGGTGCAGGGCGTCGGTCCGGCCGCGCCGTACGGAGAGGCCCACGGCCTCGGCGGCGGGCTGGGCGCCGGAGGCGGCCGGAAGCGGTGTGGGCTCCGGCGCGGACGCCGCGCCCGTCCCCGTACCGGCACCACCGCCACGCGCGTCGCTCCCGGTACGGCTGTCGCGGCGGCGCCACCAGCCCGAACGCTTACGGGGAGCGGTCGCCGCTCCGGCATCCCCGGCACCACCGGCATCCACGGGTGCCACAGCACCCGAGGACCCCCCGGCACCCGAGGACCCCCCGGCACCCGTGCCCCCCGGCTCCACCCCCGCCAGCCGCTCCCGCAGCGATGTCGCCTTGCGGCGGGCGTCGCGTACGGACAGCGGCAGCGGTGACCAGTGGGCGAGCCGGCCCAGGGCCACCACCGGCGGGTGGACGGGGGAGACGGCCATGATGTCGGCGGGCGCGCCGACGACCGGGGGCGCGCCGGGCGCGGGCAGCAGGATGACCTGGTCCGCGTACTGCACGACGCGCTCCAGCCGGTGTTCCGCCAGCAGGACCGTCGTGCCGAGGTCGTGCACCAGGCGTTGCAGCACGGCGAGCACCTCTTCGGCGGCGGCCGGGTCGAGGGCGGACGTCGGCTCGTCCAGGACCAGCGCCTTGGGGTGGGTGGTGAGCACCGAGCCGATGGCGACGCGCTGCTGCTGGCCGCCGGAGAGCGTGGTGATGGCGCGGTCGCGCAGGTCGGCGAGGCCGAGGAGGTCCAGGGTCTCCTCGACGCGGCGCCGCATGACGTCCGGGGCCAGGCCCAGCGACTCCATGCCGTAGGCGAGTTCGTCCTCGACGGTGTCGGTGACGAAGTGGGCGAGCGGGTCCTGGCCGACGGTGCCGACCACGTCGGCCAGTTCGCGCGGCTTGTGGGTGCGGGTGTCGCGGCCGGCCACGGTGACGCGGCCGCGCAGGGTGCCGCCGGTGAAGTGCGGTACGAGGCCGCACACGGCGTTCAGGACGGTGGACTTGCCGACGCCGGACGGGCCGACGAGCAGGCACAGTTCGCCCTCCGGGACGGTCAGGTCGACGCCCTGGACGGCGGGTTCCGCCGCGTCCCCGTAGGTGACCGACACCTGGTCGAAGCGGATCACTGGTCGGACTCCTTCGGGTGCGGCGGCAGTGGCGCGACGAACGCCGGGAGCAGGCCCACCAGGACGCCGGCCGCGGGCCACAGCGGGAGGACGGGGGCGGTGAGCGGGACGGCGGGCGGGTGCAGGGCGGCCGGGTCGGCGGAGTTCGCCCAGATCATCAGGGCGGCCACCGCGATGCCGGAGCCCGACACGAGCCAGGCGCGCACGCCCCAGCGGTCGGGACGGTAGCGGCTGCGTACGGACCGGCGGCCGCCCAGCCACAGCCCGCCGAGGGCCGCGACGAGCCCGGCGGCCAGCACCGGCAGGCCGTACGCCGCCCCCGTGTCGGCCAGCAGCCCGTACGTACCGGCGCAGACGCCGAGCAGGCCGCCGAGGGTGAGCGCGGTGGTGGTGTGCCGTACGGCGGGCGGTACCTGCGCCGTACGGCCGTAGCCGCGCGCGTCCATCGCCGCCGCCAGCGACACCGAACGCTCCAGCGCGCCCTCCAGGACCGGCAGCCCGACCTGGAGCAGCGCCTTGACGCCGCGGTCCGGGCGGCCGCGCAGTCGGCGCGCGGCGCGCAGCCGCTGTACGTCGGCGACGAGGTTGGGGGCGAAGGTCATCGCGACCACGACCGCGACGCCCGCCTCGTACAGGGCGCCCGGCAGCGACTTCAGCAACCGCGCCGGGCTGGCCAGCGCGTTGGCGGCGCCGACGCAGATCAGCAGGGTGCCCAGCTTCAGCCCGTCGTAGAACGCGAACAGCATGCCTTCCGCGGTGACCCGGCCGCCGATACGCACCCCGCGCGCCCACTCGGGCAGCGGCACTTCCGGCAGCGTGACCAGGGTGTGCGTCCCCGGGATCGGCGAGCCGAGGAAGAACGCGAAGACCAGCCGGATGCCGATGACCAGCAGCCCGAGCTTGAGGAACGCGCCGTACGAGCGGGCCCACGGCGCGTCCGTGCGGCGCGCCGCGACGACGTACCCGGCGACACCGACCAGCAGACCCAGCAGCAGCGGATTGGTCGTCCGGGACGCCGCGGTGGCCAGGCCCAGCGCCCACAGCCACCAGGCGCCCGCGTGCAGCGCGGTGGAGCGGGTGGCGCGGGGGACGCGGGCGCTCACCGGCGGCGCCGGCGGGCCTGCCACCCGGCCGCCGCGCCCAGGACGGCCACGACGGCGAGGCCACCGATCAGTCCGGCGGAGGGGCCGCCCGCGTCGTCGTCCGCCTCCTCGCCCGAGGCGGAGGCGCCGTCGGAAGCCCCGGGCTCCGGTGAACCGGAGCCGCTCCCGGCCCCCGGCCCCGCCTTCTCCGCGCACCCCGCCTTCGGATATCCGGCGATGGCGCACAGCAGCGCGTTCGTGTCGTACCGCAGCGGCCCCGCGACGGCGGCCAGCGCGTCACCGACCGTCCCGTCCTCGGGCAGCCGCGCGCACTCCGTACGGACCGGCGGCGGATTCTCCCCGGCCGGTGCCTCCGCCTTCGTGCCGAAGTCGAGGACCAGGCCGACGCGCTTCCTGCCGTCCTGGGCGGGGGTCGTGCCGCAGATCGCGTCGAAGTCCGCGGCACGGCGCGGCTTGCCGGCCGCCTTCGAGTCGGCGCCGACGGTGAAGCGGAAGCCCGCCACGGCGCCGTCCCGGGGGCGGCTGGTGGCCGGGCCCTCGGTCGCGTACGACCAGCCGCCGTCCCCGGAGGCCGGGGCGCCGGCGGCGGGCCCGTCCCAGAACGACCAGTAGCGGTACTCCTGCGCCTGGGCGGGCGCCGCGCCCAGGCCGGTGACCGTACCGGCCAGGGCCAGGGCGCCGAGGAGGCGCGCGGAGCGGGAGCGGGGCAGCGGCGGGCGTCGCATCAGAGGCCGTTCTTCTTCCGGCGGCCGCTGATCAGGAACCCGATGCCCACGCACGCGACGAACACGACGCCGAAGACCCACCACGCGCCGGAGCCCTGCTCGTCCTGGTCCTTGGCGTCCTTCTCGGGCGCGGCGGACGGCGCGGAGCTGCCGGCCGGCTTGGGGCCGGTGGCGTTCAGCTGCGCGACCAGGTCGGCGCCGCCGAAGGCGCGCGGGTCGGCGCCCGCGGCGTGCGCGGCCAGCACCAGCTGCGCGTACGCGGCCGGTCCGGCCTCCTTGGCCCAGTTCGCGGAGTTCTTCTGAAGCCACTGCAACGGCTTTTGCGCGGCGGCACCGTGCCCGCCCGCGGCGAGTGCCACGACGGCATCGGCGGTGTTGCCGACGTCCGGCTGGTCCCCGGCGCCGGGCATCGCGGACTTCAGGTGCTGCCCGCCCGCGCCGAGCTGCGCGACCAGGTAGGCCGCGCCGCCTTCGGAGGCCTGCTGCGGGTTCCGCTTCGGGTCCTCGCCCCCGGCGCACTTCAGGGGCTCGACCGGCTCGTCGACGTCCTTGCCCGCCGGGTCCACCACGAAGCCCTTGCCCAGCCCGCCGAGCACGGCGGCGGCCGTGGCGTCCGCGTTCGGGGCCAGCTTGCCGTCCTTGGGCTGGAAGGCGAACGCGCCGCGCTCCCCCTCCTTCGCGTCACAGCCCAGCTGGAAGGAGACCAGCGCGTCGTACGGGGACTTGTCGCCCTTCTTGACGGACTCCGGCTTCTGACCCGCGGCCTGGAGCGCGCCGATCACCACGGAGGTGGAGTTGGCGTCGCTGGGCGAGCCGCTCATCGAGGGCCAGCCGCCGTCGTCGTTCTGTACCGACTTCAGCCACTTCACGGCCTTCTGTACGGCGTCGTCGTGCCCGCCGAGCGCGGCCAGCGCCTGGACCGCGGCACCCGTCTGGTTGGTGTCCCGCATCGTCTTGTCGTCGCAGGCCTTCGCCGGTTCGGCGCGGTACGCGCTGAAGGCGCCGTCCGCGCACTGCTGTCCGGCGAGCCAGTCGACGCCCGCCACCGACGGACGCACCCCGACGGTGCGCTGCGCGAGGAGGGCGAGCGACTGCCGCCACACGCCGTCGTACTGCGGGTCCTTGGTGCCGTACAGCCCGTCGGGCAGCTTCGACGCCTTGGCGGCGGGCGCGGGGGAGTCGGCGGCCGCCACCGGGGCACCGGCCGCGCACAGCACGGCGGCCCCGGCCAGCGCCGCGGCGGCGCGCCGCGCCAGGGCGGCGAGGGTGGGGGCCGTGGAAGCCCTGGGGGCCGGGGAAGCCTGGGAAGCCGTGGTGGCCATCGGGTCGGTGCCTCTCGGGTCAGTTCGCTGCGGTGGGTCCGCGGTGGGCCGGTGTGGGTGCTGCGGTGGGTGCGCAGCCGCACTCGGACGCCCCGCCGCCCGCCGGTCGGTGACCGGCCGCGGTGGCACCGGGCTCAGCTCCGCATACCTCGACGGTGCCGCGCACCGGCCGTCCGCGCGAGGAGGCGCGGCCTGCCGGTGGCGGGAGCCTTGGTCGTGCCCCAGCGGGTGCTCCGGCTCACCGGGCGTACGGGGCCCGGCGCGGACGGCCGGTGCGCGGGATCTTCTCACGGTCCCGGCGGCGGCCGGTGCGGCGGTGCCGTACGTCCCGGATCACGGTTGCGGGTCAGCGCCGGATTTCCACCGGCTTCCCCCGATCGGGCACAGGATGAAATTGTCTCGCACACCTTAACCGGCGGGCCGGGGGAGACCCGGGCACGGGCCCGCCACCCGGCGCTCCCCCCGCTCCGCCTGCCGCCCGCTCCTCACACCGCCCGGTACGTCACCGGCTCCGGCCCCGGCACCGCCTCCGCCAGCCCCAGCCGCACCAGCCGCCGCAGATGCGCCTCCGCCTCCGAGACGGCGATGTTCCGCGACCCGTACGGAATCCGCTCCCACGGCCGGTTCCACTCCATGGCCTCGGCGAGCTGCCACGGCGTGCGGGGCACGGCCAGCAGCGCGCGCAGGCCGGCCAGCCGCTCCTCGTGGTGGGCGAGGAGCTCGCGTACCCGGCCGGGCGCGTCGGCGAAGGCGTGCTGGTGGGCGGGGAGCACCTCGGCGGGCGCGAGCCGGGCGACGCGTTCCAGGGAGGCCAGGTAGTCACCGAGGGGGTCGGTGACCGCCGTGTCGCCCGGGTCCTCGTACAGCCCGATGTGCGGGCTGATGCCCGGCAGCAGGTGGTCGCCGGAGAAGAGCCGGCCGTGGCCGGGCCGCCGCGCCGGATGCTCCTCCTCCAGGTGCAGGCACACGTGGCCGGGCGTGTGGCCGGGTGTCCAGACGGCGCGCAGCCTGCGGCCGGGCAGGTCGAGGAGCGCGTCGGGGGTGATCTCCCGGTCGGGCAGCGCGGCGCGCAGCCCGGGGAGCTCGCGCACCTGTCCGCGGGCGCGGGCCAGGCGCAGCGGTGCCAGGTGACTGTCGGGTGCCCCGGCCGCGGTCAGCTTGGCGATCAGGTAGTCCAGCCACCGGCCGGGTTCGGCCTCGCGGGTGCGGCGTACGACGGCGGTGTCCGCGGCGTGCATGGCGAGCCACGCGCCGGACGCCTCCCGTACGCGGGCGGAGAGGCCGTGGTGGTCGGGGTGGTGGTGGGTGAGGAGGACGCCGTACAGGTCGGTGACCTCGAAGCCGCAGGCGGCGATCCCGGCGGTCAGGGTGTCCCAGGCGTCCGGGTCGTCCCACCCGGTGTCCACCAGGACCGGGCCGCGGCCGGTCTCCAGGAGGTGGACGAGGGTGTGGCCGAGCGGGTTGTCCGGTATGGGGACGGCGATCGACCACACGCCGCCCCGGTGGTCGGTCACCCGGGGTCCGCCCGCCGCCGTTCCGGTCCGGGCCGCTGCCGTCATCCGCCGCACCTCCGCCTCCGCGCGGACGCGCCGCGCCCCCGTACCGAGCATTGCCCAGCATAACTAGAACTGGTATCAGTCCTGATGCGGCGTCAGAAAATCTGCGTACCGCTCCAGGTGCGTGATCACCCACCGGTCGACCCGCAGGAGGCGGCAGCCATGAGCGCACTCGTCGAGTACGAACAGCTCTACATAGGCGGCGAGTTCGCCGACCCGGCCGGCGGCGGCACCATCGAGGTGGTCTCGCCGCACACCGAGCAGGTCGTCGGCCGGGTGCCGCACGCCTCGCGCACCGACGTGGACCGGGCCGTCTCCGCGGCCCGCGCCTCCTTCGACTCCGGGGTGTGGGCGGACGCGCCGCTCACCGAACGGATCGCGGTGGTCACGCGCATCAAGGACGCCTTCGCCGCGCGCAGCGAGGAGATCGCCAGGGTCATCAGCACCGAGAACGGCACCCCGTACACCTCGGGTGTGATGGTGCAGGCGCTGGCCTCCGTGCTGGCGTGGGACGCGGCGCTCACCGTCGCCCGGGACTTCCCGTTCGAGGAGCGCCGGGCCGGTGTGCTCGGGCCGCTGCTGGTGCGGCGCGAGCCGGCCGGTGTGGTGGCGGCCGTGGTGCCGTGGAACGTGCCGCAGTTCACCGCGGCGGCCAAGCTGGCGCCGGCGCTGCTGGCCGGGTGCTCGGTGGTGCTCAAGGTGTCGCCCGAGACACCGCTGGACGCCTATCTGCTCGCGGACATCGCGAGCGGGGCCGGGCTGCCCCCGGGGGTGCTGTCCATCCTCCCGGCGGACCGCGAGGTGAGCGAGTACCTGGTCGGGCACCCGGACGTGGACAAGGTGGCGTTCACCGGGTCGGTCGCGGCGGGCAAGCGCGTCATGGAGGTCGCGGCGTGCAACCTGACGCGGGTGACGCTGGAACTGGGCGGCAAGTCGGCCGCCGTCATCCTGCCGGACGCCGACCTGGACGCGGCGGTGGCGGGCATCGTGCCGTACGCGTACCTGGTCAACGGGCAGGCGTGCATCGCGCAGTCGCGCATCCTGGCGCCGCGCGAGCGCTACGACGAGGTCGCCGAACGCCTCGCCGCCGCCGCGTCCGCCCTGCGCGTGGGTGATCCGCTGGACCCGGCCACCGAGGTCGGTCCGCTGGTCACCCGGCGCCAGCAGCAGCGTTCGCTGGACTACGTCGCGCTCGGGCAGCGCGAGGGCGCCAAGATCCTGACCGGCGGCGGGCGGCCGGAGGGGCTGGAGACCGGCTGGTACGTCGAGCCGACCCTGTTCGGCGAGGTGTCCAGCGCCATGCGCATCGCCCGCGAGGAGATCTTCGGTCCGGTGATCTGCCTGCTGCCGTACGAGGGCGAGGAGGAGGCCGTCCGGATCGCCAACGACTCCGACTACGGGCTGTCCGGCTCGGTGTGGACCGCGGACACCGAGCACGGCATCGACGTGGCGCGGCGGGTGCGCACCGGCACGTACTCCGTGAACACCTTCAGCATCGACATGCTCGGCCCGTTCGGCGGCTACAAGAACTCCGGCATCGGGCGGGAGTTCGGGCCCGAGGGCTTCGGGGAGTACCTGGAGCACAAGATGATTCACCTGCCGGCGGAAGGGTGAGGGGAGGACCGCGTGAACGGCACGAGCGGCAAGGACGAGCGGGCCGGGGCGCCCGGCCGCTGGCACGTCGAGGTCGACCGGAGCGTGTGCATCGGCTCCGGCCTGTGCGTGGCCACCGCCCCCGACGGCTTCGAGCTGGACACGGCGCGCCAGTCGCACCCCGTACATCCCGAGTGCGACGCGTGCGACGACGTGCTGGCGGCGGCCGAGGGCTGCCCCGTCGAGGCGATCACCGTACGGCTCGCCGCCACGGGAGAGGTGGTCTTCCCGCCGGAGGAGTGAGCGGCTTCCGGCCACCGGGGGCGGCGCGCCCTCCCTCTGGGCGGTACGGGTGCGAGGCCCGCGCCCACCGGTACGTACCGTCAGTAACCCGTGAACTTCTCACGGTCACCTCGTGACATCTGGGACTGTTAACGGCCCGCGGCGGCGTGGAAATCTCGATGCCACGCCGCCGAGGGGGGAGACGATGGACAAGCGGTACGAGGTGTACTGTCTCGCCGACAGAATCTTCTACGAGACACCGGACCGTCTGTCCGCCGGGAACGGAACCGCGTCCGGCAGTGGCCCTCTCTACGAAGCGGCCCAGCGCGCAGTCCCCGAAGGGTGGCGGTGTTTCCTCTCCGGGGACTGGCTCCACGTGAACCCCGTCGACGCCGACGGACAGCCGCGGCCCGAACTGCCCGCGCAGGGCTGGAAGATCCACGTCTCCGCCTGTACGGAGAACGCCGAGAAGACCGCCTCCCAGGTGTGGGACTACTGCGTCGACCGGCTGATCCCGTTCAAGTTCGTGCCCGGGCCGCGCCCGATGCACATGCGCAACTCCAAGTACGCCGACCGCGGCGGGAGCGGCAAGTTCGCCACCATCTACCCGTCGGACGAGCGGCAGCTGCACACCGTGCTGCGCGAGCTGGGCGCGCTGCTGGACGGCCAGGCCGGCCCGTACATCCTCACCGACCTGCGGTGGCAGAACGGGCCGCTGTACGTACGCTACGGCGGCTTCGCGCGGCGCTTCTGCGTCGACGAGCACGGCAGCCTCGTCGGGGCGATCGAGAACCCCGAGGGCAAGCTGGTGCCCGACCGGCGCGAGCCGCGCTTCCAGCCGCCGGAGTGGGTGACGCTGCCGGACTTCCTGGCCCCGCAGCTCGCCGCCCGCAACTCCACCACCGTCACTGACCTGCCGTACCAGATCGAGTCGGCACTGCACTTCTCCAACGGCGGCGGCGTCTACCTGGGGCGCGACCGGCGCACCGGCGACAAGGTGGTGCTCAAGGAGGCGCGTCCGCACGCCGGCCTGGCCGCCGACGGCGCCGACGCGGTGACCCGCCTGGAGCGTGAACGGGCCGCCCTGGAGAAGCTGTCCGGGAGCGGCGTGGCGCCGGAGGTGCGGGACTGGTTCCTCCTGGACGACCACCGCTTCCTGGTCATGGACTTCCTGGAGGGGCGCACCCTCAACGCCTTCTTCGCCGAGCGGCACCCGCTGACGACGGCCTCCCCGAGCCCGCAGCGGCTCGCCGAGTACACCCGCTGGGCGCTGGACGTCCACGCGGCGGTCGAGGAAGCGGTCGCCGTCCTGCACCGCCACGGCGTCGTCTTCAACGACCTGCACATGTTCAACATCATGGTCGATTTCGACGAACGCGGCGTACGGCTGCTGGACTTCGAGGCGGCGGCGGTGGACGGCGCGAAGCTGCGCCAGACCCTGGCCCACCCGGGCTTCATGGCGCCGGCCGACCGGTCCGGCGCCGACGTGGACCGCTACGCGCTGGCCTGCCTGCGGATCGCCCTGTTCCTGCCGATGACCTCGCTGCTGGTGATCGACCGGGACAAGGCCGCGCACCTCGCCGAGGTCGTGGCGCACGAATTCCCGGACGTACCCGCGGAATTCCTGGCCGGGGCGGTCGAGGTGATCCAGGGGCCGCCGGACGCGACCACCGCGGACGACGGGACGAAGCCCGCGCCCCAGAAGCGGCGCACCGGACCCGCGCCCTACCTCCCGGCCGAGCCCGCCGACTGGCCGCACAGCCGCGACTCGATCGTCCGCGGCATCCTCGCCTCGGCCACCCCCGAACGCACCGACCGGCTCTTCCCCGGCGACATCGCCCAGTTCTCGGACGGCGGCGGCCTGGGGATCGCGCACGGCGCCGCCGGCGTGCTGCACGCGCTCGCCGAGACCGGCGCCGGGCGGTACGAGGAAGGCGAGGAGTGGCTGCTCCGGCAGACGGCCCCGCCCCCGCCCGGCTCCCCGCTGGGGTTCTACGACGGGCTGTCCGGCGTCGCCTGGGTGCTGGACCGGCTGGGCCACCAGGACCGCGCCACGGACCTGCTGGAACAGGTCCTCGCCGAGAAGTGGCACCGCCTCGCCCCCGACCTGAACGGCGGCCTGGCCGGCCTCGGCCTGGCACTCGACGACCTGGCCCGCACCCGCGGCGAACGGGAACTGCGCGAACGCGCCCTGGAGGCCGCCGGACACGCCGCCGACCGGCTCGACGCCTGCGGCAAGCGGGCCGGCCTGCTGCGCGGCGCCACCGGACCCGCGCTGCTGTTCCTGCGGCTGTACGAGTCCACCGGCGACCCCGGGCTGCTCGACCTCGCGGCCGAGGCGCTCCGTCGCGACCTGGCGCGCTGCGTACGGGACAAGGACGGCGCGCTGGTCGTGGACGAGGGCTGGCGGACCATGCCGTACCTCGGCGGCGGCAGCGTCGGCATCGCCACGGTCCTCGACGAGTACCTCAGGCACCGCGCGGACGAGGAGTTCGAGCAGGCGCGCACCGCCGTCCTGCCCGCCGCGATGTCCCGCTTCTACGTACAGCCCGGACTCTTCCGCGGCCGTGCCGGATGCGTTTTGCACCTCGCGCGGACCACCACGCCGGCTCCCGACCTCGACGGTGCGCTGGCCGCCCAGATCTCCTACCTGAGCTGGTACGCCATGCCCTACCAGAAGCACCTGGCCTTCCCCGGCGATCAGATGATGCGGCTGTCGATGGACCTGGCCACCGGGTCCGCGGGCTGCCTCCTGGGCCTGGGCGCGGCGCTGCACGACCGGCCCGTCCACCTGCCCTTCCTCCCGCCGCCGCCCTCCTCGGAGCACCGGCGGCCCTGAAGCCGGCTCCGGTCTGCGTGCCGGAGCCGAACACCGGGCGACGCGGGGCGACCCGCCCGTCCGGAACCGCAGCAACACCAAGCAACACCGAGCAATACAGCAACACCTGCACAACCACGTCCCCATAAGTGAAAGGAAAGTGTCATGGCACTTCTCGACCTGCAGGCGATGGACGCTCCCGAGCACGGCGGCGGTGGCGGCAGCACCATCAGCCTGACGCTCTGCGCGAGCCAGGCCAGCGTTCTCCTGTGTCTCTGACAGGACGACGCGCCTACCGGAATGCCTGAACCGGTAGACCTGATCCGGGAGTTGTGATCCGGACGTGCGTGCGGCCCCTGCGCGGGCCGCACGCACACCCCCGTGGGAGAGCCCGTGACCGTCACCCCCGCCGACCGGCTGCTGGGCGGCGCCCTGCGCCACAGCGCCCCGCGCGCCACCGCGCTGCTGCTGCTCACCGTCGCGTCCGCCGGCCTCGGCCTGGCCCTCCCCGGCGCCCTCGGCCACACCCTCGACCTGCTGCTCGACCACCGGCCCGCCGGCCGCTGGCTCGCCGCCTGCGCGGCGCTGACCGGCCTGATCGTCCTGCTGGACGCGCTCGACGGGCTGCTCACCGGCACCACCGACGCCCGCGGCACCGCCTGGATACGGCGCCGCCTGACCCGCCATCTCCTCGCCGCCGGGCCGCGCGCCACCGAGCGGTACGGCACCGGCGACCTGGTCACCCGCGTCGTCGGCAACGCCGCGCACGCCGGCACCGCGCCCTCCGCCCTGGCGGCCTCGCTCGCCGCCGTCGTCACCCCGGTCGGCGCGCTCGTCGCCCTCGCGTACGTGGACGTGTGGACCGCCGCCGTCTTCCTCCTCGGCATGCCCCTGCTGGCCCTGCTGCTGCGCACCTTCGCGCGGGCCACCGGCGACTGCGTCGTGCGCTACCAGGAGGACCAGGGCGAACTGGCGCGCCGGCTCGTCGAGGCGGTCGGCGGCGCCCGCACCATCGCCGCCGCCGGTACCCGGCGGCGCGAGACCGCCCGCATCCTCGCCCCGCTGCCCGGCCTCGCCCGGCACGGCCACCGCACGTGGCGCGTCCTGGGGCGGTCCACGGCCCAGGGCGCGATGCTCGTACCGCTGCTCCAGATCGCCGTGCTGTGCGTGGCCGGTGTGCGGCTGGCGCAGGGCGAGCTGAGCGTCGGCGGGCTGCTCGCCGCGTCCCGGTACGCGGCGCTGGCCACCGGGATCGGCCAGATCGTCGGGCAGCTGAACACCCTCGTGCACGCCCGCGCCGCCGCCGGGCGCATCGCGGAGGCCCTGGAGGTCCCGGCCCTGCGCTACGGCAGGCGGCAGCTGAGCGCGGGCGACGGCACGCTGAAGCTGCACGGCGTCACCGTGCGGCGCGGCGACCGCACCGTACTGCGCGGCCTGGACCTGACCGTGCCCGGCGGCACGTCGGTGGCCGTCGTCGGCCGCTCCGGCACCGGCAAGTCCGTCCTGGCCGCGGTCGCCGGACGGCTGGCCGACCCGGACTCCGGCATGATCACCCTCGACGACGTGCCGCTGCGCGACCTGACGCACGACGCCCTGCGCCGCGCGGTCGGGTACGCCTTCGAGCGTCCGGCGGTCCTCGGCGCGACCCTCCGCGACACGCTCGCGCTGGGCTCGTACACCCCCGGGCAGTCCGCACTGGAGTCCGCCGCCGAGGCCGCCTGCGCGGCCCCCTTCATCCACCGCCTGCCCGACGGCTACACGACCCGGTGCGCGGACGCGCCGCTGTCCGGCGGCGAGACCCAGCGCCTGGGCCTGGCCCGCGCCTTCGCGCACGCCGAGCGGCTGCTCGTCCTCGACGACGCCACCTCCAGCCTGGACACCGTCACCGAACTGCACGTCACCCGCGCCCTGCTGCGCGACGTGAAGGCCGCCACCCGCATCGTCGTCGCCCACCGCGCCGCCACCGCCGCCCGCGCCGACCTGGTGGCGTGGCTCGACGACGGGCGCATTCGCGCTCTTGCGCCGCACGCCGAGCTGTGGCAGCTGCCCGAGTACCAGGCACTGTTCGCCACGGCCCCGAAGGAGACCGCGCATGCCTGAAGCCGTTCCGGACGGGCGGCACGGGACCGTTCCCGGGGAGCCGCTGCGGCGTTCCGGGCCGCGCTTCCTCAAGCGGCGGCGCCGCGTGCTGGGCCGCCTCGCGGGCTGGTCGCTGGCCGAGTCCGCGCAGACCTTCCTGTTCGGTTTTGCGCTGGCCCGCGCGCTGGACGACGGGTTCCTGCACGGCGCCCCGGCCGTCGGCATCGGCTGGCTGGCCGCCGCCGCGGTCTGCGTGGGCGCCGGCGCGTACGGGACCGCGCGGGTCTACGAAGCCGTGGCCGACCTGGTGGAACCGCTGCGCGACAGCCTGGTGCGCAAGGTCGTGCGCCGCGCCCTGTACGCGCCCGACGGCGCCGCGGTCTCCCGGCTCACCCACCAGGTGGAGATCGCCCGCGACACCTTCGCCGGGCTGGTGCTGGTGTCCCGCTCGTTCGTCTTCGTCACCGCCGGCGCGCTGATCGGGCTGTGCTCGCTCGCCCCCGTACTCCTGCTGCTCGTCCTGCCGCCGCTGCTGCTCGGACTGGCGCTGTTCGCCTGGGCGCTGCGGCCGATGGCCCGCCGCCAGGAGACGTTCCTCGCGGCGGACGAGGCGATCGCCGAGGAGACGGGCGCGGCGGTCGGCGGGCTGCGCGACATCACCGCGGCCGGGGCGGAGCGGACCGTGGCGGGCACGGCGGACGAGCGCTTCGACGCCGAACTGCGGGCGTCGGTCTCGCTGGCCCGGTGGAGCACGACCCGGGAGCTCGCGCTGGGCATCAGCGGCCGGCTGCCGGTCGTCCTGCTGCTGGTCGGCGCGCCCTGGCTGCTCGGGCGCGGGGTGACGCCCGGCGCGCTGGTGGGCGCGCTCGCGTACCTCACGCAGTCGCTGCTGCCCGCGCTGCAGAGCCTGATGCACGGGCTCGGCACGTCCGGCACCCGCCTCGGTGTGGTGCTGCGCCGTCTCACCGCCGAACCGGTCACCGGACCGGACGGCGGCGGGCCGCACCGTACGCCCCGCAAGGGGACCGCCGTCGAACTCAGCGGGGTGACCTTCGCGTACGGCCCGCACGCCGACCCGGTCTTCCGTGACCTGGACCTGACCGTGCCGGACGGCGGGCACCTGGCCGTCGTCGGCCCCAGCGGCATCGGCAAGTCCACCCTGGCCGGGCTGGTCGCGGGCCTGCTGGAGCCCGGCAGCGGCGAGGTCCGGCGGCCCGCCGTCGCGGACCGGGTGCTGGTCCCGCAGGAGGCGTACGTCTTCTCCGGGACCGTACGGGAGAACGTGCGCTACCTGTGCCCGGACGGCGGGGGCGGACCGGACGACCACGATGGCCACGACGGCCCGGACGGCCACGACGGCCCGGACGCCGAGCTGCTGGCCGCCGCCGAGGCGATCGGCGCCGGCGTGCTGCTGGCGCGGCTGGGCGGGCCGGACGGCACGCTCGTACCGGCGCAGCTGTCCGCCGGGGAACGCCAGCTGGTCGCCCTGGTCCGCGCCTACCTGTCACCCGCGCCGCTGATCGTCCTCGACGAGGCGACCTGCCACCTCGACCCGGCGGCCGAGGCCCGGGCGGAACGCGCCTTCGCGGCCCGGCCCGGCACGCTGATCGTCGTCGCGCACCGCATCAGCTCGGCGCTGCGGGCCGACCGGGTGCTGGTGATGGACGGCACGCACGCCCGCACGGGCCGGCACGGTGAACTGCTGCTGCGGTCCGCGCTGTACCGCGAGCTGACGGGCGGATGGGCACACGAGGACGCGGGGAGCGCCGCCGCCCCGCCGCTACAGCCAGCCCTCCCCGCGCGAGATGCGGATGGCGTCGACGCGGTTGCGGGCCCCCGTCTTGCGGGTGATGGCGGACATGTAGTTGCGTACGGTCCCGGTCGACAGATGCAGGACGCCGGCGATCTCGGAGACCGAGGAGCCCTCGGCGGCCAGTGACAGCACGCTCAGCTCGCGGCGGGTCAGCGGGATGTCAGCGGCTTGCAGGAAGCCGAAACCGAGCGAGCCGTCGATGAACCGTTTCCCCGCGGCCACCTGCCGTATCCCGGTGGTCAGCTGCACCGGCGAGGCTTCCTTGTCGACGTATCCGAGGGCCTCCGCCTCGAAGGCCCGGCGCAGCGGGCCGGGCCGGTGTGCCGAGCCCAGCACCAGCAGAGCCGGTGATTTCCCCGGGCCTTTCCCTTTCGCGAGTCTGGATAACTTGCGCAATATGCCTTGCCCGGTGGGCTCCGGGCTCTCCGCGTCCACCACGCAGACGTCGGGGCGCAATGCGCGCACCCGTTCCGTCGCGTCCCTGGTGGTGGCGGCGGATACGTCGATGTCGTTCTCCCGGTCGAGCACTTCTGTCAATGCCCATCGGAACAGACAGATGTCGTGCACGAGTAGTACCCGGATCACTGCAGTCCCCCTCCAGACCCCCGTGTACCGGCACGGTTGCGAGTACCCGGAATTCATACCGGCAATGCCGCTGTCATGGACCCGAAGAATTGGCCAAGCGGGGGCGTGGGGGCGCGCGTTGGGGTGGTGTGCGCCCTGAATGCGCCGCGTTAGGGGTTACCCGTTCGTAGCCTTTACACCGGGCGCGGCGGTGGTGCGGCGCGGCCGATGACGTCAGGCGTGGCGCGGCGGCGCGGTGAGGTCGATGAGCCGGCAGACCGTCTCGATGTCGATCTTCACCTGGGCGATCGAGGCCCGCCCGGAGAGCCAGGTGATCAGCGCCGAGTGCCAGGTGTGCTCGATGACCCGGACGGCGGACAGCTGCTCCGGCGTCGGCGCGCCGTCCAGCCCCATCGCGTCCAGGATGATCGCCGTGGTGAGCCGGGAGACGGTGTCCACCTCCGGGCTCACCGACCGGTCGGCGAACGTCAGGGCGCGCACCATGGCGTCCGCCAGCTGTGGCTCGCGCTGGAGCGCCCGGAAGGCCCGCATCAGCGTCTGCGCCACCCGCGCGCCCGGCTCCCGCTCCGTCGGCGGGCGCTTGCGCAGCGTCTCGTGCATGTGCTGCAACTGGTCCTGCATGGTCGCCACGAGCAGGTGCACTTTGGACGGGAAGTAGCGGTAGAGCGTGCCGAGCGCGACGTCGGACGACTCGGCGACCTCGCGCATCTGCACGGCGTCGAACCCGCCCCGGCCGGCCAGCCGGGCGCTCGCGTGCAGGATGCGGCGCCGGCGGGCCTCCTGACGGGCGGTCAGGGGCGGACTGGCGGGGAGCGCCGCACCGGCCGCTGTGGAGTCCGTAGTCATATGTCCCATTCCGTGACAGTCCGTCCGCGGTGCGGCACGTACCGGTCAAGCGATCGGCACAGCATGGCAGGGGCGCGGGTGGTGGCGCGAATCACCTGGTGCGGCTCTTTCCGCCGGGTTTCCGGCCGGTAGATTCGAAGCTCCTTGAACTGATCAGTAGCCCGCCGGCCGCCCCGGCCCGCGGGAGCCGCGGAACCGGCCGCCGGCCGGCCGCGGCCGAACCGTACTGAAACTTGTTCTAGATTAGCGCCAGCGGTTACGCTCCGGCGAAAGTCCAGCGAGAAGGGGGCCGAGAGTGTCCGCCGAGGCCGTCCAGGCAGCCGCGCCGCACCCCGCCGAGGCCCCCGCCGCCTCCTCAGGGCCGGACGGTGACCGCCCCCTGCGCATCGCCCTGCTCACCTACAAGGGCAACCCCTTCTGCGGCGGCCAGGGCGTCTACGTCCGCCACCTCTCCCGCGAACTGGCCCGCCTCGGCCACACCGTCGAGGTGATCGGCGCCCAGCCGTACCCGGTCCTCGACGAGGTGGACACCTCCGGGACGGGAGCCGGGGGCAAGGTCACCCTCACCGAGCTGCCCAGCCTCGACCTCTACCGGCAGCCCGACCCGTTCCGCACGCCCCGGCGCGGCGAGTACCGGGACTGGATCGACGCCGTCGAGGTCGGCACGATGTGGACCGGCGGCTTCCCCGAGCCGCTGACCTTCTCGCTGCGCGCCCGCCGCCACCTCGCCGCCCGCCGCGGCGACTTCGACGTCGTGCACGACAACCAGACCCTCGGCTACGGCCTGCTCGGCGACCTCGGCGCACCCCTGGTCACCACCATCCACCACCCCATCACCGTCGACCGGCAGCTCGACCTGGACGCCGCGGAGGGCTGGAAGCGCCGCGCCTCGGTGCGCCGCTGGTACGGCTTCACCCGGATGCAGAAGCGCGTCGCCCGCCGCCTGCCGTCGGTGCTGACCGTCTCCGGCTCCTCCCGCCAGGAGATCGTGGACCACCTCGGCGTACGGGACGGCCGCATCCACGTCGTGCACATCGGCGCCGACACCGACCTCTTCTCGCCGGACCCGTCGGTCCCCGAGATCCCCGGCCGCATCGTCACCACCTCCAGCGCGGACGTGCCCCTCAAGGGCCTGGTCCACCTCGTCGAAGCCCTGGCCAAGGTCCGTACCGGCAACCCGCGGGCCCATCTGGTGGTCGTCGGCAAGCGCGCCGACGACGGCCCGGTGGCCGCCGCGATCGAGCGCCACGGTCTCGGCGGCGCCGTCGAGTTCGTCAAGGGCATCAGCGACGCCGAACTCGTCGACCTGGTCCGCGGCGCCCAGATCGCCTGCGTGCCCTCCCTCTACGAGGGCTTCTCGCTGCCCGCGGCCGAAGCCATGGCCACCGGTACGCCGCTGCTGGCCACCACCGGCGGCGCCATCCCCGAGGTCTCCGGGCCGGACGGCGAGACCTGCCTGTCCGTGCCGCCGGGCGACGCGGACGCGCTGGCCGCCGGACTGACCCGGCTGCTGGACGACGACGCCCTGCGCCGCCGCCTCGGCGCCGCCGGCCGCGAACGCGTCCTCGCCCGCTTCACCTGGCGCCAGGCCGCCATCGGCACCGCCGAACGCTACCGGGAGGCCATCGCCGTGCAGTCCCGGGGCGGGCGCACCGCCCGCGGGCCCGCGCCCGCCACCGCACCGTCCCCGGCCGGCCGCGCCTGATGCGCCCCGGCCGGGCACCGACCCGCACCACCGTGACCACCGCCATGACCCGCCGCCGTCGGCCGTAGCTGCCGCGGACCCCCAGGACGAAAGCAGAGAGCCCTTGCTGACCGTCGACTTTTCCCGATTCCCGCTGGCGCAGGGCGACCGCGTCCTGGACCTGGGCTGCGGCGCGGGCCGGCACGCCTTCGAGTGCTACCGGCGCGGCGCGCAGGTCGTGGCGCTCGACCAGAACGCCGAGGAGATCCGCGAGGTCGCCAAGTGGTTCGCCGCGATGAAGGAGGCCGGCGAGGCCCCGGCGGGCGCCACCGCCACCGCCATGGAGGGCGACGCGCTGGCCCTGCCCTTCCCCGACGAGAGCTTCGACGTCGTCATCATCTCCGAGGTCATGGAGCACATCCCCGACGACAAGGGGGTGCTCGCCGAGATGGTGCGGGTGCTGCGGCCCGGCGGGCGGATCGCGGTGACCGTGCCGCGCTACGGCCCGGAGAAGGTCTGCTGGGCGCTCAGCGACGCGTACCACGAGGTCGAGGGCGGCCACATCCGCATCTACAAGGCCGACGAACTCCTCGGCAAGATGCGTGAGGCGGGCCTGAAGCCGTACGGCACCCACCACGCGCACGGGCTGCACAGCCCCTACTGGTGGCTCAAGTGCGCCTTCGGCGTCGACAACGACCAGGCGCTGCCGGTCAAGGCGTACCACAAGCTGCTGGTCTGGGACATCATGAAGAAGCCGCTGGCCACGCGGATGGCCGAGCAGCTGCTCAACCCGGTCATCGGCAAGAGCTTCGTCGCGTACGCCACCAAGCCGCACCTGCCGGAGCGGGCCGCCGCCTCCGCCACCGGGACCGCCGCCGAGGCCGCCAAGTGACCACACCAGGACGTACCGAACGCCTGGTCCTGCCCGGAGTGCTGACGGCCGAACAGGCGGCCCGCACGGTCACCGGCATCCTGGCGACCCAGCGCGAGGACGGCGCGATCCCCTGGTTCCGCGGCCACCACCTCGACCCGTGGGACCACACCGAGGCCGCCATGGCCCTGGACGCGGCCGGCGAGCACGAGCGCGCCGAGGCCGCGTACGCCTGGCTGGCCCGGCACCAGAACCCGGACGGCTCCTGGTACGCGGCGTACGCCGACGGGGACGCCGCGGCGCCCACCGACCGCGGCCGGGAGACCAACTTCTGCGCGTACCTCGCCGTCGGCGTCTGGCACCACTACCTGTCCACCGGCGACGACACCTTCGTGGACCGCATGTGGCCCGCGGTCTACGCGGCCGTCGAATTCGTCCTCGACCTCCAGCAGCCCGGCGGCGAGATCGGCTGGAAGCGCGAGGACGACGGCACGCCCGTCACCGACGCCCTGCTGACCGGCTCCTCCTCCGTCTACCAGGCGCTGCGCTGCGCGCTCGCCATCGCCGAACAGCGTGAGGAGCCCCAGCCCGACTGGGAACTGGCCCTCGGGCGGCTCGGCCACGCCATCCAGCACCACCCCGAGCGCTTCCTGGACAAGGCGCGCTACTCGATGGACTGGTACTACCCGGTCCTCGGCGGTGCCCTGCGCGGCACCGCCGCCAAGGAGCGCATCGAATCCGCCTGGGAGGACTTCGTCGTCCCCGGCCTCGGTGTCCGCTGCGTCCTGCCCAACCCGTGGGTCACCGGCGGCGAGAGCGCCGAACTGGCCCTCGCCCTCTGGGCGATGGGCGAGTCCGACCGCGCCGTACAGATCCTCAAGTGGGTCCAGCACCTGCGCGCCGACAACGGCATGTACTGGACCGGTTACGTCTTCGACGACGACGCGGTCTGGCCCGAGGAGCAGACCTCCTGGACGGCGGGCTCCATGCTGCTCGCCGTGGCCGCGCTGGGAGGGGACGAGGCGACCACGGCGGTCTTCGGCGGCGAACGCCTGCCGACGGGGCTGGACCCGGACTGCTGCCGCTGACGGAACCCCGGGGCGCCGCCCCGGGGCCGCCGTTCCCTCACTGCTCGATACGCCGGATACGAGCCGCCAGCGCGTGCCCCACGACCAGGTACACGATCGCGGGCAGCCCGTAGTTCAGCAGCGTCCGCAGCCAGTCGGCGTCGAAGGTGAACAGGTCATACGACCAGCCCGCCAGCCACCGCGCCGCGCCCTGGACGAAGTGCACCAGGTCGTTGGCGCGGTTCGCGTCGAGCAGGTACATCGCGATCCACAGGCCGAGGATGACGGCCATGACGTCCGCGACGACGGTGACGGCCGTGGCCGCGTGACTGCTTCCGTACCGGTGTCTCCTGGACATGGGGTCCGGGTAGCCGCATGAGCCCGCCATAAACAACAGCCCCCTGCTCACGGCCCGTTCACGGGTAAACCCGGAGGCGGGCCGCTCGGGGCACCCATTACTGTGCCCCCTATGACGACCTTGAACGGCATATTCGACCACGACCGTTACTGCGCGGAAGTCCTCGCCGAGGGCGACCGGTTCCGGCAAGCCGTACGCGGCGCCGACCTCAAGACGCCCGTACCGACCTGTCCGGAATGGACCTTGGAAGACCTCGTACGCCACGTCGGCGGCGCGTACCGCTGGGCGGACCGGACCGTACGCACCCGGGCCACCGAGATGGTGCCCTTCGACGCGGTCCCGGACAGCCAGGGCCCGCCGGCCGACGACCCCGCGGCCCTGGACGCCTGGCTGGCCGAAGGCGCACGCCTGGCCGCCGAGGCGATGCGCGAAGCGGGCCCCGACGCCCCGATCTGGTCCTGGGCACCCGGACAGAACTCCGCCTTCTGGCCCCGGCGGATGGTCCACGAGACGGTCATCCACCGGGCGGACGCGGTCGCCGCCACGGGCGGCGACTTCCCCCTCGACCCCGAGCTCGCCGCCGACACCATCGAGGAGTGGACGCAGCTGATCTGCCTGATCAGCGCCATCCGCCCCGACCACGAGCTGCGCGGCTTCATGAACACCGGCCGCACCCTCCACCTGCACGCGACCGACACCCCGCCGCACGTCCCCGCCGACTGGCTCCTCGACTTCACCGCCGCCACCCCCACCTACCACCACACCCCCGACCACCCCACCGTCACCCTCCAGGCCCCCACCGCCGACCTCCTCCGCGTCTACTACCGCCGCCTTCCCCTCGACACACCGGGCGTCGAGGTCACCGGCGACCGCACGTTCCTGGAGGAGTGGCTGGCGGCGGCTACGTTCGCCTGAGTCGCGGGGAGGGGACCGCTGAGTTCGGGCCCGCCTCAGCCGTTCAGTTCCGCCAGTGCCCGCAGTGTCTGCACGTCGGGGGCCGTGACGAGGAGGTCGGTCACCGGGCCCCGGCGCCAGGCGGTGAGGCGGTCGGCGAGGCGGGGGCGGGGGCCGATGAGGGAGATGGCGTCGGCGAAAGTGTCGGGGACGGCGCGGACGGCTTCGTCGCGGCGGCCCTGGAGGAAGAGGTCCTGGACGCGGTGGGCCGCTTCCTCGTGGCCCATGCGGGCCATCAGGTCGGCGTGGAAGTTGCGGGAGGCGTGGCCCATGCCGCCGATGTAGAAGGCGAGCATGGCCTTGACGGGGAGCAGGCCCTCGGTGACGTCGTCGCAGAGCTGGGCGCGGGCCATGGGGGCGACGAGGAAGCCTTCGGGGGCGTCGGCGAGGGCTGACTCGTACGCGTCGGTGCGGTAGGGGGACCAGTAGAGCGGGAGCCAGCCGTCGGCGATGCGGGTGGTCTGCGCGATGTTCCTGGGGCCCTCGGCGCCGAGGAGGACGGGGAGGCCGGGGCGGCGGGGGTGGGTGATGGGCTTGAGGGGTTTGCCGAGGCCGGTGCTGTCGGGGCCGCGGTAGGGGAGCGGGTGGAAGCGGCCGTCGAGGGTCACCGGGGCTTCCCTGCGCAGCACCTGGCGCACGATGTCCACGTACTCGCGGGTGGCGGTGAGCGGGCTCGCCGGGAACGGGCGGCCGTACCAGCCCTCGACCACCTGCGGCCCCGACAGCCCGAGTCCGAGCAGCATCCGGCCGCCGGAGAGGTGGTCCAGGGTGAGGGCCTGCATCGCGGTGGCGGTGGGGGTGCGGGCGGCCATCTGGGCGATGGCGGTGCCCAGTTTGATCCGGGTGGTGTGGGCGGCGATCCAGGTGAGGGCGGTGAAAGCGTCGGAGCCCCAGGCTTCCGCGGTCCACACGGAGTCGTAGCCCAGCCGTTCGGCCTCCTGGGCGAGTTCGACGTGCCGGGGGTCGGGGCCGCGGCCCCAGTAGCCGAGTGCCAGGCCGAGTCGCATGAGGAGGGCCTCCGTCGGGGGCGGTCCGGGGGTTCGCCGTGGGTGGCTGAGGCTGATGCCGCGTCAGGTGAGGTGATGTCGTGTCAGGTGGGTTTGGGCAGCGTAGGAGGTGGGGGGAGGGAAGGGAAGGGCGGGAAGGGGGAGGGTGGGTACGGCGAGGGCCCCTCGCCCGGGGTGGGGAGGGGCCCTGCGGTGGAGGCGGCGGGCGGTGTCAGCCGCGCTGGATGCCGGTCGTGTCCTGGAGGACGCCGCGGCGCCCGTCCTGCGTCTGCGCGATGAGGGCCTGGCCGCGCTGGTCCACGGCCAGGTACCACGTACCGGGGGCCAGTTCGGCGATCGGCGTGGGCGTGCCGTCCTCGCCGTACAGCGGACGCGCCACCGGCACCGCGAACCAGAACGGCGCGAAGTCCGCGGCGGGCGCAGGCTGCTGCGCGGCGGCCGGCGACGGCTGCTGCCCGCCGTACGACTGCGGGCCGGGCTGACCGCCCTGCCCCGGCTGCGGCTGTCCCTGGCCGGGCTGCTGGGCGCCCGGGTAGCCGTACCCGCCCTGGCCGGGCTGCTGCTGGTGGGCGCCGGGGTAGCCGTACCCCTGGCCCGGGGCCGCACCGTACGGGGACGGGGTCTGCGGCCGCGGGGCCGGGACCAGGCCGGCCTTCAGGGCCGGTACCAGCGGCGTGGCCACGGCCGCGCCGGCCAGGATGAGCGCGGCGATCAGGCCGAGGATCAGGCCGGCGCCCGCGCTGCCGCTGTTGACGGTCGTCCAGAAGGCGAACCAGGCGACGAACACGGTCCACGCGACGCCGAACTGCCCGAGGTCCAGGCCCGCGACCTTCAGCGGCTGCGGCAGGGCGCGCGCCACGACGATCAGGGCGGCCGCGAGCACGCCGGCCAGGAACATGCCCATCAGCAGGGACAGCGAGTCCCAGGCGTTCGTGGACGTGATCTTCGGGCAGAAGCTGCCGGTGCAGTCCGATCCGTCGTACGAGCTGATGTCGAGGAACGAGGCGATGAACAGCAACACCGCTGCTCCGATCACCACGCCGTCGCCTCTAGTGAGGGAGCGGATGTTCACGTAAGGGTCCTTTGTCGGTTCCGGTGTTCTGGTCTTCGCTGTCGCTGCCGTATGCGCCGGCGGGCGCGTGGCGAGGCACGGGGTGGCCCCCCATCGTAAGGGGGAACCTACCGCCGGATCCTGTGGGCCGTCTTGTCGGTATCGGTCAGGTGTCGAGTCGGTATCGGCGCCGGCCGCTAGCGGGTCAGGAAGCCCGAAATGCCCTCGGCGATCCCGCGGGCCGCCTTTTCCCGCCATTGCGGATCGGTCAATTGCGCGGCGTCCTGCGGATCCCGCATATTGCCGCACTCCAGGAACACCTTGGGAATGGTGGAGAGGTTGAGGCCGCCGAGGTCGGTCCGTACGACCAGGCCGGTGCCGCCGCCGAGGTAATTGGCCGGCGCGCTTCCGGTGGCCGCCACGAAGCGGCCCGCCAGGTGCTCGCCGAGCGACCGCGAGGGGCCGACGATGCGGGAGGTGTCCGCCGCGCCGGCGGTGACGCGGCCGGGCAGGATCACGTGGAAGCCGCGGTTGCCCCGGCCCGCCCCGTCGGCGTGCACGGACACCGCCGCGTCGGCCTTCGCCGCGTTCCCTGCGCGGGCGCGCTCGTCCACGCACGGGCCGTACGGGCGGTCGCCGTCCTGCGTGAAGACGACCTCGGCGCCCTCGGCCTGGAGGAGGGTACGGGCGCGCCGCGCCACGTCGAGCGTGAAGGACGCCTCGGCGTAGCCGTCGTTCGTGGACGTGCCGGTGGTGTCGCACTCCTTGTGCGCGTTGCCGACGTCCACCTGGCGGGCGATCTCGCGGGTGTGGTCGCGGTTGCGGGGGTTGTGGCCGGGGTCGAGGAGGACGACCTTGCCCTTGAGGCGGGTTCCGGCGCGGCCGCCGCTCCCGCCGCCGGCCCCGGCCTCGTCTCCCTTGCCGTCCCGGCCCTCGTCCTTCCCGGGGTGTCCGTCGCCGTCGGCTCTGCCCGCGCCGTCCTTGCCGGGCGTGCTGCCGGGGGAGGCCGGGCTCGCCGCGGGCAGGGCCTTGGGCGGCTTGTCGCCGCCGTGCCCGCTCGCGGACCGCCAGATCAGCCAGCCCGCGGCGCAGGCGGCCAGCAGCGCGGCCAGGACGACGAGGGTGCCGCCGAAGCGGCGGCGCGGGGGGAAAGTACTGCCGTTCGACACATCGCGATCGTAGTGGGGGGATCAGTGCCCTTCACCGGTGCGACGCAGCACGTGCAGCGATCCGTGTACCGACATTTCGGTGAAGGCGCCGGATTCCAGGGCGCGCCGGTAGACGCGGTACGGGGCCTGTCCGCCGTCCGCCGGGTCGGCGAAGACGTCGTGGATCACGAGCAGCCCGCCGGGCGCGACGTGCGGCGCCCAGCCCTCGTAATCGGCGGTGGCGTGCTCGTCGGTGTGGCCGCCGTCGATGAAGACCAGGCCGACGGGGGTGTTCCAGAGCGCCGCGGCCTGCGGGGAGCGGCCCACCAGGGCGAGGACGTGGTCCTCCAGCCCGGCCGCGTGCAGCGTGCGGCGGAAGGTGGGCAGGGTGTCCATCAGGCCGACCTCGGGGTCGACCACGGACGGGTCGTGGTACTCCCAGCCGGGCTGCTGCTCCTCGCTGCCGCGGTGGTGGTCGACGGTGACGGCCGTCACGCCCGCCGCGCGCGCGGCGTCGGCGAGCAGGAGGGTGGAACGTCCGCAATAGGTGCCGACCTCGACCAGTGGCAGTCCCAGCGCCGCCGCTTCGCCGGCGGCCGCGTAAAGGGCCAGTCCTTCGTCGAGCGGCATGAAACCCTTTGCCGCCTCGAATGCGGCGAGTATCTCCGGCGCGGGGGAGTTCGCGGCGGCCATGGGGATTCCTCCTCGGTCGTACGGTCACCGGAGTGCGGCGGTGACTCATAACGCGGATCGTACGTGCCGGTAATGCGCGCGGGCGGGGCGGGCCGTATTACGGAACGGTGGGATTCGGGTGGAATGCGGGGGCTTCGGGAGCGGGGGCGGGGAATACGGTGGCGCGGTACGGGGGCGGGTATTCCGGCCGGGGCGTACGGGTGCCCGTTCCGCCCTGCCGCCCGGGCCGTCCGGCCGGAAGCGGGTACCCAACCTGACCTACCGTCAGTTTGAAACGTGTTCTAGTCTGCCCGGCATGGCTATGGGCATGGGCACGGGCATCGGAGTCACGCCGGAGCAAGGGGAGCTGGCCGAGGCGGTACGGGGGTGGGCGGCCCGGGCCGTGCCCCCGGAGGAGGTCCGCAAGCTGCTCGACGCCGGACCCGCCCGGCGCGGCCGTCCCGCCTACTGGGACGGGCTCGCCGCGATGGGGCTCCTCGGGCCGCACCTGCCGGCGGAGTGCGGCGGTGGCGACGGTGAACTCCTCGACCTGGCAGTCGTGTTGGAGGAGACCGGCCGCGCCGCGCTGCCCGGCCCGTACCTGCCCAGCGTGCTCGCCTCCGAAGTGCTGCGGCGCGGCGGCGCCACCGGCCTGGTACGTGCCCTGGCCGCCGGCGACCGCATCGGCGCCGTCGCGCTCGGCACGGGCACGCTCCGCGCGGCCCCGTCGGCGGACGGGTACGTACTGGACGGCACCGCACCGCCCGTCCTCGGCGGCGGCGACGCCGACCTGATCCTGCTGGCGGCGGACGTGGCAGCGGAAGGCGGCCCGGGGGAAGCGGTGAAAGCGGTGGATGTGGCGGGTGTGGCGGAAGCGGAAGGCGGCCCGGCGGAAGCACCGCCCCGCACCCTCTGGCTGGCCGTCGACGCCGACACCCTCTCCGTCCAGGTCCCCTCCGCCACCGACCCGACCCGGCCCGCCGCGCGCGTGACCGCCGAAGGCGTCACCGTCCCGTCCGCGCGGGTGCTGGACGTCGATTCCGCCCTCGTGCGGGACCTGGCCGCGACACTGTTCGCCGCCGAGGCGTGCGGCACGGCGGAGTGGGCGCTGCGTACCGCCGCCGCGCACGCCGCCGTACGCGAGCAGTTCGGGCGGCCGATCGGCCAGTTCCAGGCCGTCAAACACCTCTGCGCGGACATGCTGGTACGCGTCGAGCAGGCCCGCGCCCTGGCCTGGGACGCGGCCCGCGCGGCGGACGCGGACCCGGCCACCCGCGGCCTCGTCGCCGCGCTGGCCGCCGCCACCGCCCTGGACGCCGCCTTCACCTGCGCCAAGGACTGCATCCAGGTCCTCGGCGGCATCGGCTTCACCTGGGAGCATGACGCGCACCTGTACCTGCGGCGGGCGACCGTGGCCCGCCAGCTGCTGGGCAGCGGCGGCGGCCACCGGCTCCGCGCGGCCCGGTACGGCGCCGGCGGCGCCCGGCGTGAGCTGCGCATGGACCTGCCCGTGGAGCGGTCGCGGGAGGCGGCCCGGTACCGCGAGCAGGCCCGCGAGGTGATCGCGAAGGTGCGCGGCCTGGACCCCGGTGCCGTACGCCGGGAGCTGGCGCCCACCGGGTACGCGGCGCCGCACCTGCCCGCCCCGTACGGCCTGGCCGCCGGCCCCGTACAGCAGCTCGCCGTCCAGCAGGAGATGCGCGACGCGGGCGTGCGGATCAGCGACCTGGGAATCGCCACCTGGGTGGTGCCCTCCCTGATCACCTACGGGACGCCGGAGCAGCAGGAGCGTCACCTGCTGCCGACGCTCCGCGGCGACCGGTCCTGGTGCCAGCTGTTCTCCGAGCCGGAGGCCGGGTCCGACCTGGCGGCGCTGCGCACCCGGGCCGAGCGGGTGCCCGACGGCTGGCGGGTCGACGGCCAGAAGGTGTGGACCTCGGCGGCGCAGTGGGCGGGGTACGGCATCCTGCTCGCCCGTACGGATCCGGCGGCGCCCAAGCACCAGGGCCTGACCTTCTTCCTGGTCGACATGTCGACACCCGGCATCGAGGTGCGGCCCCTGCGGGAGATCACCGGTGACGCGCTCTTCAGCCAGGTCTACTTCGACGGCGTACTGCTGCCGCCGGACGCGGTGGTGGGCGAGGTGGGCGACGGCTGGCAGGTGGCCCGGCACACCCTCGGCAACGAGCGCGTCCACATGGCCGACCAGGTCACCTTCAGCACCGGCCTGGAGGCGCTGATCGAACGGTCCGCCGCGCTGGACGGCGCGGTACGCGAACGGGTGGGCGCCCTGGCCGCCGAGGCGCACGCGCTGGCCTGCATCCGGCTGCGCACCACCCTCCAGCAGGTGGCGGGCCGGGAACCGGGCGCCGGCGCGAGCATCCGCAAGCTGGTGCAGACCGCGCACCAGCAGAAGGTCGCCGAGCTGGCGCTCGAACTGCTCGGCCCGGAAGGCGCGACGGCGGAGGGCGAGGCGGAACGCGCCCTGCACGGCTTCCTGATGTCGCGCTGCCTGACGATCGCGGGCGGTACGACACAGGTGCAGCTGAACGTCGTCGCCGAGCGCCTGCTCGGCCTGCCCAGGGATCCGGAGCCGCGCCCGATGGTCTGACGGACCGGGCGCCCGACGAGAGGACGGACGATGGACCTGTCCGGCACGGCGTACATCATCGGCGTCGGCATGACGAAGTTCGAGAAGCCGGAGACGCGGGAGTGGCAGTACTGGGACATGGCCGGGGAGGCGGGCGGCAAGGCCCTCGCCGACGCGGGCATCCCGTACACCGCCGTGGAACAGGCCGCGGTCGGCTACTGCTACCAGCCCTCCACCGCCGGCCAGCGCGCCGTCTACGAGCTGGGCCTGACCGGCATCCCCGTCTACAACGTCAACAACAACTGCGCGACCGGCGCCACCGCGCTGATGATGGCCCGGCAGTTCGTCGCCTCCGGCATCAACGACTGCGTCCTGGCCCTCGGCTTCGAGAAGATGCAACGCGGCGCGCTCGGCGGCGGCGCGGACAGCGGCGACTTCGCGGCCTCACCCGTGGCCCGCCACTACGGCGTGATGGCCGCCGCGCACGGCTTCGAGATGACCCCGCCCACCGCCCAGATCTTCGGCAACGCCGCGCGCGAGCACATGGACCGCTACGGCACGACGGAGCGGCAGCTCGCCGCGGTCGGCGCGAAGAACCACCGGCACTCGGCGGACAACCCGAACGCCCAGTTCCAGGACGTCTACACGGTCGAGGAGATCCTCGCCGCCCGGACCGTCCACCGGCCGCTGACCAAGCTCCAGTGCTCACCGACCTCCGACGGCTCGGCCGCCGCCGTCGTGGCCTCCGCCCGCTTCGTCCGCGAGCACGGGCTCGCCGGCCGGGCCGTGGAGATCGCCGGACAGGCCATGGCGACGGACACACCGGACAGCTTCGCCACCGGGACCTGCATCGACGTGGTCGGCCGGCCGATGTCCCGGGCGGCCGCCCGGCAGGCGTACGAGGCGAGCGGGCTCGGCATCGAGGACGTGGACGTGATCGAGCTGCACGACTGTTTCTCGGTCAACGAACTCCTGACGTACGAAGCGCTGGGCATGTGCCCGGACGGCGCGTCCGGCAAGCTCGTCGAGGACGGCGCCACCACCCACGGCGGCCGGTGGGTGGTCAACCCCTCCGGCGGCCTCATCTCCAAGGGCCACCCGCTCGGCGCGACCGGCCTGGCGCAGGCCGCCGAGCTGGTGTGGCAGCTGCGCGGCACGGCGGGCGCCCGGCAGGTCCCGGGCGCGCGGACCGGGCTGGCGCACAACATCGGGCTGGGCGGGGCGGCGGTGGTGACGTTGCTGCGCAGGGAATGAGGCGAAGGAGGGGCGGCGGAGCGGCGGACCTTGGACCTAGGACCTGTGACCGGTCACGCCCGGGCCGATAATCCGATGCCGCGGACGCGTGCCGGGTGCAACGATGGAGACCATGCCCCCGACAGCCACTCCCGCCACCCTGCCCGAAAACGCCCGCCGTACCCCGCCCGTCTGGCTGGTGACGCTGCTGGTCTGCGCCGGGCAGTTCCTCGTCGTCCTCGACGTCTCGGTCGTCAACGTCGCGCTGCCGAGCATGCGCACCGGCCTCGGGCTGAGCGAGCTGGGGCTGCAGTGGGTGGTCAACGCGTACGTGATCACCTTCGCCGGGTTCATGCTGCTCGGCGGCCGGGTGGCCGACATCTTCGGGCGCAAACGTATCTTCGTGGTGGGGCTCGCCCTGTTCACCGTCGCCAGCCTGGCGGGCGGTCTGGCGCAGGAGCCGTGGCACCTGATCGCGGCCCGTACGGTCCAGGGCATCGGCGCGGCCGTCCTGTCCCCGGCCACCCTCACCATCCTCACCACCGCGTTCCCCGCGGGCCCGGCGCGCACCCGCGCCATCGCCACCTGGACCGCGGTCGGCGCGGGCGGCGGCGCCGTCGGCGGCCTGGTCGGCGGGGTGCTGACCGAGTACCTGTCCTGGCGCTGGGTGCTGCTGATCAACGTGCCCGTCGGCGCGCTGGTGCTGGGCGGGGCGCTGCTCTGGCTCACCGAGAGCCGGCGCGGCGCGGGGCGGCGGCTCGACATCCCGGGCGCCCTCCTGGTGACGGCGGGCCTCGCACTGGTGGCGTACGGCATCGTGCAGACCGAGTCGGACGGCTGGACCTCGGCGAGCGCGCTGCTGCCCCTGGCGGCCGGCCTGCTCGTACTCCTCGCCTTCGTGGCCGTCGAGGCCCGTACGAAGGCACCGCTGATGCCGCTGACCCTCTTCCGGCTGCGCTCGGTGTACGCGGCGAACAGCGCCATGGTGCTGGCGGGCGCCGCGATGTTCTCCATGTGGTACTTCCTCTCCCTCTACGTGCAGAACGTCCTCGGCTACACGCCCCTGGAAGCCGGCCTCTCCTTCATCCCGCACTCGCTGAGCATCGTGCTCGGTTCGAAGATCGGGCCGCGCCTGATGAGGCGGATGGGCGCCAAGACCCTGGCCGTCACCGGCGCGCTGGTCTCCGCGGCGGGCATGCTCTGGCAGGGGCAGATGGGCGCCGACGGCACCTACCTCGGCACGCTGCTCGGCCCCGGCATCCTGATGGCCTTCGGCGCGGGCCTGACCGCCACCCCGGTCGCCTCCATCGCGACCTCCGGCGCCGCCCCCTCCGACCAGGGCCTGGTCTCCGGCCTGATCAACACCTCGCGGCAGATGGGCGGCGCGCTCGGCCTGTCCGTCCTGTCCACGGTCGCCGCCACCCGGATCGAGTCCGGTCACGGCGGCCCGGCGGCGATGGCCGACGGGTACGGTCTCGCCTTCCAGGTCGGTACGGTCATCCTGCTGGCCAGTGTGCTGCTGATGGTCCTGGCCCTGCCCCGCCGCCCCGAGGACGCCCACCATGCCTGACACCACCCCCGGCACCACCCCCTTCCCCGGAACCACGCCCGACACCACCCCCGGCACCGACTCCTTCCCCGCCACCGGCCGCCGCGTCCTGGTCAGCGGGGCCTCGCGCGGCCTCGGCCGGGCCGTCGCCCACGCCTTCGCCGGGAACGGCGACCGGGTCGCGGTGCACTACGGCTCGCGGCGCGCGGACGCCGAGGAGACGCTCGCGGCCCTGCCCGGCAGCGGCCACGTCCTGCTCGGCGCCGACCTCGCCGACCCGTCCGGTGCCGCCGCCCTGACCGGCGCGGCCGTCGAAGCGCTCGGCGGCATCGACGTCCTGGTGAACAACGCCGCCGTCAACACCCCGCACCCGCCCGCGACCACCCCGTACGACGACTGGACCGCCGCCTGGCAGCAGCACGTGGCGGTCAACCTCCTCGGCACGGCGCACCTCAGCCACGGCGCGGCCCGGGCGATGATCGCGCAGGGCACCGGCGGCCGGATCGTCAACATCGGCTCCCGCGGTGCCTTCCGCGGCGAGCCCGACCACCCCGCCTACGGCGCCACCAAGGCCGCGGTGCACGCCCTCGGCCAGTCCCTGGCCGTCGCCCTCGCCCCGTACGGCATCGCCGTGGCCTCCGTCGCCCCCGGCTTCATCGACACCGACCGGGTGGCCCACCGTCTGACCGGCCCCGAAGGCGCGGCCATCCGCGCCCAGAGCCCGTTCGGCCGCGTCGCCACCCCGGACGAGGTCGCGGCGGCCGTACGGTGGCTGGCCTCCCCGGAGGCCCGGTGGAGCTCGGGCGCCGTACTGGACCTCAACGGGGCCTCCTACTTGCGCACCTGACCGCCCGCCGGAAGCCTTCCCTCCGCCCGGGCGGGGTGGCACCGTCCGCGGCATGGCGAACATCCCCGCGGATCTTTCGTACACCAAGGACCACGAATGGGTCCGGGTCAGGGACGATCAGGTCACCGTCGGCATCACCCACCACGCGCAGCGGCAGCTGGGTGACATCGTCTACGCCGAACTGCCCAAACAGGGCGAACGGTTCGAGGCGGGCGACGCGTTCGGCTCACTGGAGTCGGTGAAGGCCGTCACCGAGGTCTACGCCCCCCTGACCGGCACGGTGCTCGCGGTCAACGACACCGTCAACGACGCCCCCGAACAGATCAACGACGACCCGTACGGCGACGGCTGGCTGATCATCCTCCGCCTCTCCCGCCCCGCCGAACTCGACGCCCTGCTGGACGCGAAGACCTACGGGAGCTACCTCCAGGAGGAGTCGGCCTAGGCCGCGTGACACTCGTGATGCTCCGCCCCGCCGCCCGCTAGAGCCACCCGTTCTGGCGGGCGCTGCGGGCTGCCTCCATGCGGTTGCGGGTGCCGGTCTTGCCGATGGCGCTGGAGAGGTAGTTGCGGACGGTGGCCTGGGAGAGGTGCAGTTTGCCGGCGATGTCGGCGACGGTCGCGCCGTCCACGGCCGCGGTCAGGACGTCGCGTTCGCGCGGGGTGAGCGGGTTGGGGCCGGCGCTCAGGGCGGCGGCGGCCAGGCCCGGGTCGATGACCCGCTCCCCGGCCAGCACCCGCCGGATCGCCGCCGCCAGGTCCTCCACCGGCCCGTCCTTGACCAGGAAGCCGGCGGCACCCGCCTCCATGGCCCGGCGCAGGTACCCGGGCCGTCCGAAGGTCGTCACGATCAGCACCTTGCAGGACGGCAGCGCCTCCCGCAGCTCCGCGGCGGCGTCCAGCCCGCTGCGGCCCGGCAGCTCGATGTCCAGCAGCGCGACGTCCGGGCGCGCCTCCAGCGCCGTCCGTACGATCGCGTCGCCGGCCGACACCTGGGCGACGACCTCCATGTCGTCCTCCAGGTTGAGCAGCAGCGCGAGCGCGCCCCGCATCATTCCCTGATCCTCGGCGAGGAGGACCTTCACACACGCGTCGGCCTGCTCGCCGCCCTGGTCGGTCATGGGGGCAAGACTAGCCAGCCACCGAGACGACGGTCTCGCGCAGCCGGTCGATGTAGCGCCGCAGGCTGCCGTACGCGGCGTCGGTGTCCGGGTAGCGGCCGGCGAACTGCAGGCCCTCGTGGAGCCGGGTGATCCACGCGCACACCTGGTCGCCGTACGAGACCCGGATCAGCCCGTACGCCTTGAGGTGCTGCCAGCGTTCGGAGCCCGGGACGCCGCGGGCGTCGACGAAGGAGACGATCGAGTACAGGTCCGGGGAGGTGGGGCGGAAGTCCGAGCCGAGCAGCCGGAGCACGCGGGCCAGCGGGATGCGGGACAGGGACCGGTTCTCGCGTAAGGCGGCGCGGACCATCCGCATGGCGCTGTCGAAGTCCGGCGCCTGCCCCACGGGCACCTCGATCGGCGCGCCGCCCACGTACCAGCCCACGGAGTCCGACCACTGGGATCGCGCCCGGGTGTGGAACGGCACGACGGTGCGGTACACCTGGTGACCGCCGAGGTCGCGGACGATCAGGGCGGTGGCCGCCAGCACGCCGATGAAGCTGCCGCCGTACGGGCGGCAGTACGCCTCGAAGGCGGCCGCCGCGGCGTCGTCCACCAGCATCTCGTGCAGGAACTTCTGGGTGGGCAGCGGCCCTTCGGGGACGAGGCCGAGGTCGAGGGGGAAGTTCGGCAGCCTTCCGTCGCACTGGTCGATGAACTTCCGCCAGCGGGCGACGATCTCGTGCGCGTCGTCGACCTGGTCGGCGTCGGTGCGTTCGGTCGCGCAGAAGTCGACGTAGCTGGCGACGGGCGCGGTGTCCACGCTGCGGCGTTCGAGACCGGCCGCGTACAGCTCGTGGATCTCCGCGGTGATGCGCTGGATGGAGTACGCGTCGACGTTGCTGTGGTCGAACGCCATGTACACGCTGGTGCTGTCGTCCCGGACCACCGCGGCGAAGAGGAAGTTGGGCCAGCCGAGCGCGTCCGCCTCGGCGTCGAAGCGGTCCTGGAGGTGTTGCACCAGCGCCGTCGCGTCGGGGAAGTCGCCGGCCTCCCGGCGGTGCAGGACGACGGCGTCGGCGTCGAGCGTGAACCTCTGCATCTCGTCGTCGTGCCAGCGGAACCCGCTGCGCAGCGTCTCGTGCCGCAGCGTCCAGGCCCGCAGCGCTTCCTGGAGGACGTCGAGGTCGGCCTTGCCGGGGATGTCGAAGGCGGTGCCGAGCCAGGTCGGTACGAACAGGCCGTCCTGGCGCACCGAGCGAGCCGTGCGCACGTGGGACTCCTGGATGTACGCGGGCGGCCGGGCGTCCTTCGGCAGGTTCAGCGCGGTCTCGACGGCCGTCGGGTGCAGCGTCCACTCCACCAGCCGTCCGGGCCGGACCTCGCAACGCTGGATGTCGGTCATGCGCACAGCGTTCTCCGTTCGTAGGCGCGGGAACTCCGCTACAAGGTTGTCCCGGACGGGGCGGAAGTCATGTCCTGAGGTGAAAGGCGTGTCGCGGTGTGAACGGTGCCGTACGCGGCGGGAGGTGCCTCAGTGTTCCCTCGCCGGCTCCTCCCCGGCCACCGGCAGCTCCGCCACCAGCCGGAATCCGCGCCGCCCGTCCGGCCCCGTGTCCAGCGTGCCGCCGGCCGCCGCCAGGCGTTCGGTGAGGCCCTTGAGGCCGGTGCCGCCGGTGGCGGGCGGCGCGTCGGACGGTATGGGGCCGTGGCCGTCGTCGGTGACGGTGAGCCGGGCCCGGTCGCCCGCGGCGTCGGTGCGGACCTCGATCTCGCAGCGGGTCGCGCCGCTGTGCCGGACGGTGTTGGTGACGCCTTCGCGGACCACCCAGCCGAGCAGCGCGCTCGCCTGCGGCGGCAGCGGCGGGCCGGACTCGCGGACGACGGGCTCGATGCCGGCGGCCTGGAGGGCGGAGCGGGCGCGGTCCAGCTCGGTGCTCAGGCTGCCCTCGCGGTAGCCGGTGACCGCCTCGCGGATCTCGGTGAGCGCCTGGCGGCCGACCGCCTCGATGTCGGAGGTCTGGGCCAGCGCCGCGTCCAGGTCGCGCGGCGCCAGCCGCCGTACCGCCTCCGCCTTGACGACGATCACCGACAGGGTGTGGCCGAGCAGGTCGTGCAGGTCGCGTGAGAAGCGCAGGCGCTCCTTCTCCACGGCGGTGCGGGCCAGTTCCTGGCGGGTCGCGTCGAGCTTCCTGACGGTGTCGAAGAGGTTCAGGACGGTGGCGGCGACCATGCCGGAGAGGAAGGTGCCGTAGCCGATGGCGGTGGACATCCAGTGGTCGGCGAAGCGCACGCCGGTGATGGTGCCCGCCGATCCGCTGAGCACCATCAGTACGAGGAAGTGCTGTTTGCCGTGGAGCGCGCGGACCGCGCCGGAGGCCAGTGACAGGAGCGGGAAGAACAGCATCCAGGCGTGGCCGAAGGTGAGCGTGATGGCGTAGGTGACCGCGGCCAGGGCGGCGAAACCGTACAGCGGGATCCGGGAGTCGCGGTAGCGCGGGTTGAAGGCCGAGAAGACGACGAAGATGTAGATCGAGTTGAAGGCGAGCAGGCCGAGACCGGCCAGCCAGGTGTTCTGGTCCTTGCCGCTGATGATGTTGGACAGGGCGCCGATGCCCATCAGCAGCCAGGGCAGGAAGGTCTGGGGGCGGGGGCCCTTGCCCTTGAAGTAGGGGGTGGACGGGATGGTGCCGTGGCCGTCACCGCTCGCGGCCGTGCCGTCCCCGCGCGGCCCGCTCTCCCGGCCGGGCGGGCCGGACAGGCCGGACCGGCCCGGCGTGGCCCGTTTGCGGGTACGGGCCAGGAGCCCGCCCCGCTCGCACCGGCCGTTCTCTTCGGTCTGCCGTCTCCCGCGCACGTTCCGTACTGCCTCTTCCCTGTTCCGCGCCGCTGCCCGTACTGTGCTGCGCTCTGCCCGCGACGTTACCGACGCTGCCGGCGGCCTCGGCAGAGGTGAATGTACGCGGCCGGCACCGACAGATGTCACGGACGCGGGCCGGTGGGGGCGGCGCGCCCGCCTGACGGGGTGTCAGGGGGTTCCGGGCTTCCGCCGGATCGGCTATACATGAGAGCCGTCGGATAGAACGCGTTCTAGAAAGGGACGCCCGGGTGCGGTTGCCGGCCGTGGCGGGCCCGGATCGCCGACCGCAGACGACCCCGGCACGGCCGACGGTGCGGACGGCCGGGCCGGGGTCTTCCACCGTGGTGAAGGAGCAGCAGCCCCATGCCCATCGACGCCGCCAAGGCCACCTCCGCCGAGCCGCGGACCACCGAACTCGTCTGGGAGCCGAAGGACGTCCTGCTCTACCACCTCGGCATCGGCGCCGGCGTGCCCGCCACCGACCCCGCCGAGCTGCGCTACACCCTGGAGAGCGCGCTGCACGTGCTGCCCAGCTTCGCGACGGTGGCGGGCGGCGGCATGGCGCTGGCCGGCGGCCTGTCCGCCCCCGGCATCGACGTGGACCTCGCCGCCGTCCTGCACGGCGGCCAGACCGTGACCGTGCACCGCCCCCTGCCCGTACGGGGGCGCGCCGTCCAGACGTCGACGGTGCCCGCCGTGTACGACAAGGGGAAAGCGGCGGTCATCGTGCTGCGCTCCGAGACGGCCGACGACTACGGGCCGCTGTGGACGTGCGACACGCAGATCTTCGTCAAGGGGGAAGGCGGGTTCGGCGGGGAGCGCGGGCCGTCCGCCCGGCTCACGCTGCCCGAGCGCGCGCCGGACCGTACCGTCGAGCGGCGCGTACGGGAGGACCAGGCGCTGCTCTACCGGCTGTCCGGCGACTGGAACCCCCTGCACGCCGACCCCGAGTTCGCCGAGCTCGCCGGCTTCGACCGGCCGATCCTGCACGGGCTGTGCACCTACGGCATCACGCTGAAGGCGGTGGTGGACGAGGTGCTGGGCGGCGACGTGGCGCGCGTCGCCGCGTACACGACCCGGTTCGCGGGGGTGGTCTTCCCCGGCGAGACGCTGCGCGTGCGCATGTGGCAGGAGCCGGAGCGGGCGTCGGAGCAGGAGCCGGAGCGGGCGTCGGCGCCGCAGCGGGTGCTGGTGTCGGTGACGGCGGCCGACCGGGAGGACGCGCCGGTCCTGGCGGACACAGCAGTCAGCATCAGCCCGTCCGGCAGGTGAGAACAGTACGCGAGCACCTCGTCCCCGGCGCCAGGCCGCCCGGCCCGTCGCCCCGCGAAGGGAGCACACCATGCGCGCAGCGGTACTGCACCAGACAGGCCAGGAGAAGCTGGAGGTCCTCGACGGCGTCGAAGCGGTGGGGTTCGGGCCGGGAAAGGTACGGATCCGGATGCGGGCGACCGGGCTGTGCCACTCCGACCTGTCCGCGATGAGCGGCGTGCTGCCGCAGCCCGCGCCCTTCGTCCCCGGGCACGAGGGCGCGGGCGAGATCATGGACGTCGGCGACGGCGTCGCGGGCCTGAAGGCCGGGGACCGGGTGCTGATGTGCTGGCTGCCCGCCTGCGGCACGTGTCCGTCCTGCAAACGCGGCCAGACCCACCTGTGCCTGACCGGGTTCCTGAGCGCCGGCACCCCCAACTTCCGCCGGCCCGGTGCCGACCCGTCCGACATCTTCGGGTTCGCGGGCACCGGCACCTTCGCGGAGGAGGTCGTGGTCGACGCCCGCTGCGCCGTACCGATCCCGGACGACGTGCCGTACGAGATCGCGGCGCTGATCGGGTGCGGGGTGACGACGGGGCTGGGCGCCGCGATGAACACCGCGCGGGTGGAGCCCGGCGCGTCGGTCGCCGTCATCGGCTGCGGCGGCGTCGGCATCTCGGCCGTGCAGGGCGCGCGGGTGTGCGGCGCCGCGCAGATCGTCGCGGTGGACCCGGTGGCCGCGCGCCGCGAGGCGGCGCTGCGCTTCGGCGCCACCGAGGCGGTGCCCCCGGAGGAACTGGCCGACGCCAAGCAGCGGATCACCGCGGGGGAGGGCTTCGACCACGTCTTCGAGGTCGTCGGCCGGTCCGCCACGGCCCGGACCGCGTACGAGGCGACGCGGCGCGGCGGCACGCTGTGCGTCGTCGGCGCCGGGGCGATGGACGATCACTTCCAGGTCAGCATGTTCGAGCTGTTCTTCGACGAGAAGCGGATCCTGCCGTCGCTGTACGGCGGCCAGGACGCGCTGCGCTCCTACGAGCGGGCCATCGCCCTGTGGCGGGCTGGCCGTATCGACCTGGAGGGGCTGATCACCCACCGGGTCCGGCTGCCGGAGATCAACGAGGCGCTGGAGCAGATGCGTGGCGGTACGGCCCTGCGTACGTGCATCGAGATGTGAACCGGGCCGGGCCGGTCCGGTCCCGGCGCGCCGCGCCCCGCCCGTACGCCGGACGGCCCGTCACCGAGCACCGCGTACACCGAGCGCCGCGTACACCGAGCACCGCCTCCCGCCCGTACACCGAACGAGAGGAAGCCGAGAACGTGACCGCTCCCACCGAACGGCCGCTCGACGGACTGTCCGCGATCGTCACCGGCGCCGGCCGCGGCCTGGGCCGGGCGGAGGCGCTGGAGCTCGCCCGGCTCGGCGCGGCCGTCGTCGTCAACGACTTCGGGCAGCCCGGCCGGGACGGCTCCGGCGCGGCGTCGGCGGCCCCGGCCGAGGAGACCGCCGCCGAGATCCGCGCCGCGGGCGGCGAGGCCGTCGCGCACGCCGGTGACGTCGCCGACCACGAGACCGCCCGCGGCCTGGTCCGGCAGGCCGTCGAACGCTGGGGCAAGCTGGACATCCTGGTCAACAACGCGGGCATCCTGCGGGACCGGATGGTGTTCTCCATGACGGAGGACGAGTGGGACTCAGTGCTCCGCGTCCACCTCAAGGGCCACTTCAACACCGTCCACTTCGCCGCCGCCCACTGGCGCGAACGGTCCAAGGCCGCCGGCGCCGCCGTGTACGGGCGGATCGTCAACACCTCCTCCGAGGCGTTCCTCGCCGGCTCGGCGGGCCAGCCCAACTACGCGGCGGCCAAAGGCGGCATCGTCGGCCTCACCACCTCCACGGCGCTCGCCCTGGCCAAGTACGGGGTCACCGCCAACGCCATCTGCCCGCGCGCCCGTACCCGGATGACGGAGGACGTCTTCGCCGGGTTCGCGGTGCCGGAGGAGGGGGCTCTCGACCCGCTGGCCCCCGAGCACGTCGCCCCGCTGGTCGGCTACCTGGCCTCGCCCGCCGCCGCGCGGGTCAACGGGCAGCTGCTCGTCGTGCACGGCGGAATGGTCGCGGTGGTCGAACGCCCCAGGGTGGCGGCGCAGTTCGACACCGCGCAGGACGTCTTCACGTACGCGGAGCTGGACGGCCTGCTGACGCCGTACTACGCGGAGCGCCCGCCGGACGAGACCTTCGCGGCCAAGGAGGTGCTGGGCCTCAAGCGGAGGTGAGCCCTCCGGGACGGGCGGAGGCGAGCCCTCCGGTCCCGGCACGCACCCGACGGCCGTGCCCGCCGTACCCCTGACCGGGCGGTACGGAGGTCACGGCCGTCGGGCGGCACGCGGTCCGGGGCGGGGCCCGGAGGCTCGGAGAGGCTCGGACGCGGGCTCTCAGGCGTCCTGCGGCTGCTTGTTCCGGCGGTGCCTGCCGTTCGGGGACACGGCGGTGTCCTCCGAGGCGGCCGGGCCACGGTGTCTGCCGGCGCCTGCCGCCGCGGCGGCCCGGTCGGCGTCCTGCGGGCGCGCCTGGGTCGTATCGGTTCGGGCTTCGGACATGCGGGGAGTCACTCCGTCAGATCGCTTGCGGCGGTACGCGTCGGGACCTCGCCCAGTCATCACTGCCATCGCTGTCATCACTGGGAAGTGCCGCGGCGAGAAGCCGTCGGCGGCCGGTCGACCGCCGATACTAACGAAGCGAACGATCTTGCTCTACCGGGCCTCCCGGGCCACCGGGGACGGCTGTTGCAGGGGGGCCTGGTGCAGTCGTGCCTGCTGCAACGGCGCCTGCTGCAACGGCACCGGTCTGCACGGAGAGGGATGCGCGGAAGTGCCGTACGGTTCCCGGTCCATGGATTCCGCTGGTGTGGATGGTGTGGAGACGGTGAGCGGCGGCGGCTGCGTATGCACGTACATCGGTGGGGGAGCCGAGGGGACTCGTACCCATCGTGCCGTTCTGACCGGGAAGGCGGTGGGCGTCAGATCCCCGGAAGAACAGGGCGCGCCGGGCACGCCCACGTGCCGCCCGGCGTCGGCGGACAGCACGACGGGCGCGGCGTCCCGGGTCTGCGCCCCGGTGGCCGTGGCCGGCAGCCGCGCCACCCCGCACGGCACCGCCGGCGTCTCGAACGGCAGCCGCAGCTCGCCGTCCGGCGTCCACAGCCCCGTACCCGCCAGCCAGCCGCGCGGCGGCGGGAGCTGCCGCAGCCGGCGCTCCGCGGGCCGCCACACCCCCAGCCACGTGCCGCCGGCCGCGTCGATGCGGAACGCCACCGCACTGCTCTCCGGCGCCAGCGCCTGACCCGACTGCACGGCGAACGGCTGGAGCGCGGCATCCGGCAGCCGCAGGCACTCCGGGAAGCGCACCGGCAGCGCGCTGCCCAGGACGCCCCAGCCCAGCCGGTCGTGCCCCGCCGCGTCCGACCGCAGCACCAGCAGCCCGCTGTCTGGATCCGCCAGCAGCAGCCGGTCGTTGCTCTCCCCGGTGATCTGGAGCAGCGGACTGACCTCGCCGCCGCGCTCCAGGTCGACCACCACCGTCTTGGTGCGCCCGGCCACCTCCTGGTCCAGGGCGAGCAGCCGGCCCGTCCGGTCCAGCCAGACGCCGCCCGTGCAGCGGCCCTCGATCTCGGCGGCACAGTCGGGTACGGAGCGGGCCCGGCCGGGGACGGTGGACTGCCGGCCGTCGTGCACCAGCCACAGCACGGTGGAGTGCTCGCCGGGCGCCAGGGCGTACGCGCGCGAGCCGCAGGGCGCGGCCGGCAGCAGCGTCAGCTCCGCCGCCTCGACGGCGCCGAGCGGCAGCTCGCCGGTGCCCGGGCCGGTCGGGTACAGCAGGCTGAGCGCGAAGCGGCCCGCGGCCCGGCGGCGGATCAGTACCCGGCCGTCCGTGAGGGGCAGCAGCCCGGCGTCCGCCTCCTCGGGCTGCTGCCCGGGCAGGGGGACCGCGTACGGCTCGGGCCCCGCCAGCGTCCAGCGCTCGGGGAACCAGCTCCCGGTGCTCTCGTGCCGCGCGAGCCGGGCGGCGTAGGAGCCGTCGGCGGCGATCGTCAGCGCCGCGCTGTGCTGCCGGGTGTCCGGCATCGCGGCGTTCTCGGTGACACAGGCCGTCATCGAGTGCTCACCTCCAGTCAGTGCGGTCGAAGCTAGTTTTCGCACTCTCAAACGAGTAGCGAAGGTTGCGGCACTTCACGCAAAAGAGTGGCGGATGTCCGGTTCGCCTGAGACGGGGGAGGCGCTTGTGCTCCGGGGAGGGGGCGTGGCGGGAAGCAGCGGAGGCGGAGCGGGCGCGAGGGCGGAGCGAGCGCGGGGGCGCAGGGGGCGGCAGCGGCCGCCCGCGGCACGCCCCGCAGGCCGCCGCGCCCCCGCCCCGCCGGACCGTCGCCCGAAGCGGCCCGGCACACCGGTACGGCTGAGAGGTAACCTTCCCCCCGTGCCCGTACTGTCTGAAGTCCTCGCCGCGCTCGACGCCCTCTGGCCCCCCGAGCGGGCCGCATCGTGGGACGCCGTCGGGACGGTCTGCGGTGATCCGGACGCCGAGGTGCGCCGGGTCCTGTTCGCCGTCGACCCCGTGCAGGAGATCGCCGACGAGGCGGTCCGCATCGGTGCCGACCTGCTCGTCACGCACCACCCGCTCTACCTGCGCGGTACGACCACGGTCGCGGCCGGCACCTTCAAGGGCCGCGTCGTGCACACGCTGATCAAGAACGACATCGCGCTGCACGTGGCACACACCAACGCCGACACCGCCGACCCCGGCGTCTCCGACGCGCTGGCCGGCGCCCTGGACCTGCGGGTCCTGGGCCCGCTGGTGCCGGACGCCACGGACACCCACGGCCGCCGCGGCCTGGGCCGGATCTGCGAGCTGCCGCACCCGATGACGCTCGCGGAGTTCGGCCCGTACGCCGCCGCCCGGCTGCCCGCCACCGCGCAGGGCGTCCGGATCGCCGGCGACCCGGACCGTACGATCCGCACGGTCGCCGTCTCCGGCGGCTCCGGCGACAGCCTCTTCGACGACGTGCGGGCGGCCGGTGTGGACGCGTTCCTCACCGCCGACCTGCGCCACCACCCCGCCTCCGAGGCGACCCAGAAGACTCCGCTGGCGCTGCTGGACGCCGCCCACTGGGCCACCGAGTGGCCCTGGTGCGAACAGGCCGCGGCCCAGCTCGACCAGATTTCCGACCGGCACGGCTGGAACCTGCGCACCCACGTGTCGCGCACGGTCACCGACCCCTGGACCGCCCACGCGGCGTCCGACGCCCGCACGACCCCGACGAACACATCAGGAGCCCCCCGCTGAACGCCGCGCCCGCCGACCAGATCCGCCTCCTCGACGTCCAGGCCCTGGACGTGAGGCTCAGCCAGCTCGCGCACAAGCGCCGCACCCTCCCCGAGCTGGCCGAGATCCAGACCCTGGAGGGCGACCTCACCCAGCAGCGCGACCTGCTCGTCGCCGCGCAGACCGAGGAGAGCGACACCACCCGCGAGCAGACCAAGGCGGAGCAGGACGTGGACCAGGTGCGCCAGCGCGCCGCCCGCGACCAGCAGCGCCTGGACTCCGGCGCCGTCACCTCGCCCAAGGACCTGGAGAGCCTCCAGAAGGAGATCGCCTCCCTCGCCAAGCGCCAGGGCGACCTGGAGGACGTCGTCCTGGAGGTCATGGAGCGCCGCGAGTCCGCCCAGGAGCGCGTCGCCGAGCTGACCGAGCGCGTGGCGTCCGTACAGGCCAAGGTCAACGACGCGGTGGCCCGCCGGGACGCCGCCTACGCCGAGATCGACGGTGAGGCCGACACGGTCCGCAAGGAGCGCGAGCTGACCGTCGCCGACATCCCGGCCGACCTGCTCAAGCTGTACGACCGGCTGCGCGAGAAGCACGGCGGCCTCGGCGCCGCCCGCCTCTACCAGCGCCGCTGCGAGGGCTGCCGCCTGGAGCTGGACATCACCGAGCTGAACGACGTGCGCAGCGCGCCCGCCGACAAGGTCGTGCGCTGCGAGAACTGCAGCCGCATCCTGGTGCGCACGCCCGACTCGGGCCTGTAGGCCGTGGCCCGTACGTTCGTCGTCGAGGCCGACGGCGGCTCCCGGGGCAACCCGGGGCCCGCGGGGTACGGCGCGGTCGTCCTCGACCCGGAGACGGGCGGGACGCTCGCCGAGGCCGCCGAGTACATCGGCACGGCGACCAACAACGTCGCCGAGTACCGGGGCCTGCTGGCCGGGCTGCGCGCCGCGCACGCGCTGGACCCGGACGCGGACGTCCGGGTGCGGATGGACTCCAAGCTCGTCGTCGAGCAGATGTCCGGGCGCTGGAAGATCAAGCACCCGGACATGCGGCCGCTGGCGGCGGAGGCGCGCAGCGTCTTCCCGCCCGGCCGGGTCACGTACGAGTGGATCCCGCGCGAGCGCAACAAGCACGCCGACCGGCTCGCCAACGAGGCGATGGACGCGGGCCGGGCGGGGCGCCAGTGGGAGGCGCGGGACTCCCGGGCCGAGCTGGACGCGGGCGGCCCGGCGCGCAGCGCCGCGGCCCGCGCGGCCGACGCGGCGGCGGAGGCCGCGGAAGCCGGACCGGACACCGGAACGAAGGCGCCGCCGGCCGGCTGGGCGCCCGCCGACCTCGGGACGCCGACCACCCTCGTCCTGCTGCGGCACGGCGAGACCGCGCTGACCCCGCAGAAGCGGTTCTCCGGCAGCGGCGGCTCGGACCCCGAGCTGTCCGACGCCGGGCACCGGCAGGCCGAAGCGGTCGCCGCCGCGCTCGCCGCGCGCGGCACGGTCCAGGCCGTCGTCAGCTCGCCCCTCAAGCGCTGCCGGCAGACGGCCGAGACCGTCGCGGCCCGCCTCGGCCTGGACGTACGGATCGACGAGGGCCTGCGCGAGACCGACTTCGGCGCCTGGGAGGGCCTGACCTTCGCCGAGGTCCAGGAGCACTACCCCGAGGACCTCGCCGCCTGGCTCGGCTCCGCCAAGGCGGCGCCCACCGGCGGCGAGTCCTTCGCCGCCGTCGCCCGCCGCGTCGCCCTCTCCCGCGACAAGCTGCTGGCCCGGTACGCGGGCCGCACGGTGCTGCTCGTCACGCACGTCACCCCGGTCAAGACCCTGGTACGGCTGGCCCTCGGCGCCCCGCCGGAGGCCCTGTTCCGCATGGAACTGTCCGCCGCGTCGCTGTCGGCCGTCGCGTACTACGCCGACGGGAACGCTTCGGTACGGCTGGTCAATGAGACGGCGCATCTGCGCTGAGGGGGTGCCGGGGGCCGCCCCACCCGCTACGGGAAAGGTCTGCCTGTTGGTGCGCGGGTCTTTTCGCGTCCGCCTGTAGCGGGTGGGGTTTTCCGCGTCCGGCTGCTTGCGCGGGTCTTTCCCGTGCCCGGCCGGCACGGTGCGGCCGGGTCTTTCCCGTGCCCGGCCGGCACGGTGCGGCCGGGCCTTTCCCGTACCCGTCTGTCGCGGTGCGGCCGGGCCTTTCCCGTACCCGCCGGTCACTGTGCGGCCCCTTTCCGTGCCCGCGGTGCGCCGTTTTCCCGTCGCTCTCCCGACGGTCTCCGGCGCGCCGTCCGGCCGCTTTTCGGTCCCTCTCCATCTGGCGTGAACCCTGCGCTTTTCGCCGGGGCCGGACCGGGACCGGCCGCTGGCTTGATTGGTTCCTTGTAGTGCGCTGCCCGCTTTCCTAGCGTCGCTGGCACACAGGGGCGCCACCGGCGCCGCTCCCTCACCGTACGCGCGAATTCCGCATGCTCTTACGGAGGTTGGTATGCCGAACGAGTACACCGGACCCGTCGAGATTTCCGCGTCCGTCGCGGAAGCCAACCGGAAGGCCGCGGAGCGCCTCAGTAAGGGCGGCTCCCAGGACTTCGAGGACGCGCAACGGGGGCTGCTGGCGGTGCCGGACGTACCGGTGATCTCTTCCCGGTCCGACAGCGACAAGGTGGTGTGGGACTTCGCCGCGTACGCGTTCCTCACCGACGGCGACGCGCAGGCACCGCCGACCGTCAGCCCGGGCCTGTGGCGCCAGGGCCTGCTCACCGCGACGGCCGGACTGTTCCAGGTCGTCTCCGACCCGCGGCGGTCCGTCTACCAGGTGCGCGGCTACGACCTGTCCAACATGACGATCATCGAGGGGGACCACGGGATCATCGTCATCGACCCGCTGGCCTGCTACGAGACCGCACAGGCCGCCCTCAAGCTGTACCGCGACACCACCGGGAACCGGGCTCCGGTCCGCGCGCTGATCTACACCCACAGCCACGTCGACCACTTCGGCGGCGCCCGCGGCCTGTTCGCCGAGCAGAACGACGAAGTGCCCGCCGGCCTCCCGGTGATCGCGCCCGACGGGTTCCTGGAGCACGCCGTCAGCGAGAACGTCTACGCGGGCCCGGCGATGCAGCGCCGGGCCGGATACATGTACGCGGCGCAGCTGGACAAGGGCCCGTACGCGCAGGCCGGTTCGGGCCTGGGGCTGACGGTCTCCACCGGCGAGGTCACCCTGCTGCCGCCGACCGACTGCATCGGCAGCGATCCGGCCGTCACCCGGGAGGACTGGTCGCCCGCCGACGTCATCCCGTGGCGGGCGGGCCTGTACCGGCGGGTGATCGACGGCGTACGGCTGCTCTTCCAGCTGACGCCCGGCACCGAGGCGCCCGCGGAGATGAACATCTACCTCCCCGAACTGCGGACCCTGTGCATGGCGGAGAACGCCACCCACAATCTGCACAACATCCTCAGCCTGCGCGGCGCCCAGGTCCGGGACGCGCACGCCTGGGCGAAATACCTCACGGACGCGATCCAGACCTTCGGCGAGCACACCGAAGTGGAATTCGCCTCCCACCACTGGCCGCGCTGGGGCAAGGAAAGCATCCTTGAATTCCTGAGCAATCAGCGGGACATGTACGCGTACCTCAACGATCAGACGCTGCGGCTCATCAACCGCGGATACACGGGCATCGAGATCGCCGAGGAACTCCGGCACCTCCCCGCCGGACTCGCCGAGCACTGGTACAACCAGGGCTGTTACGGCTCACTCAGCCACAACCTCAAGGCCGTGTACCAGCGTTACCTGGGCTGGTTCGACGGAAATCCCGCCCATCTGTGGAACCTGCCGCCGACGGAGGCCGGAACGCGGTACCTGGCGGCGATGGGCGGCGCCGAAGCCGTCGTACGGAAGGCGCAGGAGGCGTACGACGGCCACGAGGGCGACCCGGACGCGTACCGCTGGGTCGTGGAACTGCTCAACCACGTCCTCTTCGCCGACCCCGCCACCGTCTCCGAAAAGGCCGTCCAGGACGCCAAGGCCCTCCAGATCAAGACCTTCACCCAGCTCGGCTACGGCGCCGAGAACGGTCCGTGGCGCAACTTCTTCCTGACCGGCGCGGAGGAACTGCGTACCGGACCACAGCGGCCCACCAGCAAGGGCGCGCCGGACCTGGTCCACAGCATGACCCTGGAGCAGGTCTTCGCGGCGATGGCGCGCAGTGTGGACGGGCCGAAGGCGGCACAGGAACAGCGGGCCGCGATCGTCCTCCAGTGGCAGTTCACGGACACCGGGCAGGAGTGCACCACGACACTGCGCAACGGCGTTCTGGTGTACGTGGACGGCAAGGACCTGTACGCGGGCAAGCCGCAGGCCACCATCATCCTGACCAGGCCGGCCTTCGACTCGCTCATCCTCGAAGGCCCGTGGTTCCAGCGGAACTTCGACGCGGCGGTGAAGGCGGGCAGCATCCGTGTCGACGACCAGCCGGCGGCGGACACCGTCTTCGGCTACCTGACGGTGCCGGACCCGGCGTTCGCGATCGTCACTCCGTAGCACCGGCCCCGGCCCGTCCGGCCGCCTCGTCGGCTCAGCGCCTCGGCGCCCCGGCGCGGGGCTGCGCAACGGCGCGGTCAGCACAACGCCGCGGGTCAGCGCAACGACGCGGCCTCGCGGGCCAGCCGCTCCACCCGGCCCCAGTCCTTGGCGCGCAGCGCGTCCGCCGGCAGCATCCACGTACCGCCCACGCAGCCGACGTTCGGCAGCGCCAGGTAGCCGGGGGCCGAGCCCAGGCCGATGCCGCCGGTCGGACAGAACCGGGCCCGGGGGAGCGGCGAGGCGAGCGACTTCAGGTACGCCGTGCCGCCGGCGGCCTCGGCGGGGAAGAACTTCATCTCGGTCACGCCCTCGTCCAGCAGCGTCACCACCTCCGACGCCGTCGAGACCCCCGGCAGGAACGGCAGGCCGCAGGACTTCATCGCGGCCAGCAGCCGTGGCGACCACCCCGGACTCACCAGGAAGCGGGAGCCCGCCGCGACCGCCGTGTCCACGTGTTCGGGGGTCAGGACCGTGCCCGCGCCGACCACCGCCTCCGGGACCGCGTCGGCGATGGCCCGGATCGCCTGCGGCGCGGCGGCCGTACGCAGCGTCACCTCGATGGCGGGCAGGCCGCCCGCCACGAGCGCGCGGGCGAGCGGCACCGCGTCGGCCGCGTCGTCGAGGACCACGACCGGGATGACGGGCGCGAGCCCCAGCACGGAGGACGGGGCGGCGGGGGAGGAGGCGGCAGCGGCAGCACTAGTCACGGGCCCATAGTGCGCCGACGCGTCAGCATCCGCAATGATCGTTGCAGATGCTGCAACGTGAGCCTTCCCGCGCTCCGGCCCGGGTCCGGCTCGCGTCCGCCCTGCGTCCGCCCCGCGACCGTTCGACGACCGGCTCGCGTCCGTCCCGGACCGCCCCGGACCGCCTCTAAAGCTCCTTCACCACCACATCGACCGCCCACGCCTTCCCCGTCTTCGCCGCCTTCCCCGCCTTCGCCGGGGCCGCGGCCTCCACCACGTACCCGAGATCGCTCAGCGCCTCGACCAGCTCCGCGGGGCCGTCCGGCGTCCGCCCCGCCGTCAGCAGGTCGCGGACCAGCCGCCCCTTCGTCGCCTTGTTGAAGTGGCTCACCACCGACCGCTTCTCCACCCCGTCCACGATCTTCGACTGGAGCACCCGCACCGTCGCCGTCCGGCCCGCGACCTCGCCCTTCGGCTTCCAGGCCGTCGCGTACGCCGCCGACCGCAGGTCCAGGACCAGCCCGTCCCCGGCGGCCGCGGGCAGCACCTCGGCCATCGGCGTACGCCAGTACGCGCCCAGCGCACCCAGCCCCGGCAGCTTGACGCCCATCGAGCAGCGGTACGACGGGATCCGGTCGCCGACCCGCACCGCGCCCCACAGCCCCGAGAACACCAGCAGCGACGACTCCGCCAGCTCCCGCGCCCGCGCGTCGAGCGTGGCGAGCCCCAGCGCGTCGTACAGCACGCCGGTGTAGATCTCCCCGGCCGGCCGCGTCCCGGCCGTGCGCAGTCCGGCGTTCTTGGCGATCTCGCCCTTGAGGCCGTCGCTCAGCCCGAGGACCTCCTGCGCCTTCGTCTCGTCCGCCGCGCACAGCCCGACCAGCTCTTCGAGCACCGCTTCCCGCGCCGGTCCCAGCCCGGGCAGCGACAGCGCCCCCAGGTCCAACGGCTCCCCGCCCTCGGACGTGGCCTTCCCTTCGGACGGCGGCAACAACACGAGCACGCGCTTCTCCTCAACCTTCTGTGCACTGGCTCCGCCACTTTACGGTTCGGGGGAGAAGGGACGGAGCGGCCACCGGCGGACGCCCTCCTCAAAGGCAAGCCCGCCCGTCAAGGAGCCGGCCTGCCGTGTCCCCACCAAGGGGCGGGCGCGCCGTGCGCCCCCTACGCTCAAAAACATGCCCCGCCGCCACCTCCGCGTGACCGCCGCAGCCGAGGCCCCCGTGCGTGCCGCGCTGCGGGAGCTGCGGGCGCGGCTGGACGTCCCGCACACCTTTCCGCTCTCCGCGCAGGCCGAGGCGGACAGTGCCGCGCGCTGGCCGCACCCGCCCGCCGACACGGCGGCCACCGACGCGACCGGCATCCCGCTGTTCACCGTCGACCCGCCCGGCTCGATGGACCTCGACCAGGCCATGCACCTGTCCCGGCGCCCCGGCGGCGGCTACCGCGTCCACTACGCCATCGCCGACGTGGCCTCCTTCGTCACCCCCGGTGGCGCCCTCGACGCCGAGGCGCACCGCCGCGTGACGACCCTCTACTTCCCCGACGAACACCTGCCGCTGCATCCGCCCGTCCTCGGCGAGGGCGCCGCCAGCCTGCTGCCCGACGAAGTCCGGCCCGCCGTCCTGTGGCAGCTCGATCTCGACCCGGACGGCGCGCTGCGCTCGACGGACGTACGCCGCGCCCTCGTCCGCTCCCGGGCCCGGCTGGACTACGAGGGCGTCCAGCGCGCCATCGACACCGGCACCGCCGAGGAACCGCTCGTCCTCCTCCGCACGGTCGGCCGCCTCCGCGAGGACCTGGAGGTGGCCCGCGGCGGCATCTCCCTCAACGTCCCCGAGCAGGAGATCATCGAGCGCCCGGAGGGCTACGCCCTCGCCTACCGCGCGCCCCGCCCCGCCGACGCCTGGAACGCCCAGATCTCCCTGCTCACCGGTATGGCCGCGGCCGGTCTGATGCTCGCCTCCGGCACCGGCGTGCTGCGTACGCTGCCCGCCGCCCCGGACGGCGCGGTCGCCCGCCTGCGCCGTACCGCCCGCGCCCTCGGCGTCGACTGGCCGCCCCACACCTCGTACGCCGCCCTCGTCCGCACCCTCGACCCCTCCCGCACCACGCACGCCGCCTTCCTCCAGGACTGCACGGCCCTGCTGCGCGGCGCGGGCTACACCGTCTTCGACGGCGATCCGCCCGCCCCGGAGCACGCCCGGCACGCCGCCGTCGCCGCCCCGTACGCGCACGTCACCGCACCGCTGCGCCGCCTCGCCGACCGGTACGGCGCCGAGCTGTGCCTGGCCGCTGCGGCCGGCCGGGAACCGCCGGACTGGGTCCGTACGGCGCTGCCCGCCCTCCCCGGCGAGATGGCGGAGGGCGGCCGCCGGGCCGGTCAGGTCGAGCGGGAGTGCGTCGACATCGTGGAGGCGGCCCTGATGCAGGACCGCCTCGGTGAGGTCTTCGACGGGTACGTGGTCGACGTCCAGGACGGGCGGCCGGACCGGGGCACGGTGCACCTGGACGACCCGGCGGTGATCGGCCGCGTCGACGGCGGCGAGCAGGTCCCGGAGCTGCCGCTGGGCCGGCCCCTGCGGGTGCGCCTCACCGAAGCCGACCCCGGCCACGCCCCGGTCTGCTTCACGCCGGCGTGACCACGCCCCCGGCCTCGTCCTTCTTCTCCCGCTGCCGGTCCAGGGCCTCCCGTACGGCGGCGACCGCGGCCCGCCCCTCATCCGCGTGGAACCGCACGGTACGGACCTCCACCCGCTGCCCCAGCAGCTTCACGGCGGTGACCGGCTCGGTCAGCTCGACCGTGACGCAGGTCTGCGCCCCCACCGGCAGCTCCAGCACACCGTCCCGCTCCTGGGACTCCCGCCCGGCCGTCTCCGTCTTCGGGAAGCGCAGGTCGTAACGGACGGACGCGATCCGCTCCAGCGGTATCCGCACATCCATCCGCGCACCGGCGCGGATCCGCAGCCCGCGGGGCCCGACGACGTGCGGCCGGGTCACGGCGGCGGCCTGGAAACCCGCCACCATCAGCACCGTGTAGACGTCCAGCACCAGCATGATCCAGTGCACGACCGGATTCTTCGCGAGCAGGACCGAGACGCCGACCGCCTCCACGACGCACACGAACATGAACCCGTACAGCATCGGCGCCTGCGCCCGCGCGTACCCGAGCTCCCGCTCCCCGGCCCCCACACCGTCCCGCCGCCGCGCCACCCACAGCCCCAGACTGGCCATCCACCGCCCTTCATGAGCCAGCAGCAGCCGCCCGGTCCCCGCACCGGCCCCGCTCCCGACGCCCTCCGCACCGGGCCTTTCCTCTACGGTCCTCACACCGGCCCCCCTTCCGACAATCCCCTCACCCATGCCCCCGCTCCCTTCCGCCTTCTCCAGCCCCACCCTGCGCCCTCTGCGCCCTCTCGTTTCGTTCCAACGCCAGACGGATCGCCCGCCGTACGGCCTCCTCCTGCGCCGGTGCGAAGTCCGCGAAGTCCGCGAAGTACGAATCCAGAAACTTGGCCGACGCCCGCGACCCGCGCCCCGCCGGTTCCGCCCGCTCCAGGCCCTCCAGCCCGCGCACATCCGCCAACAGCCCGTCCGGAATGCTCGCGGCGAGGGCGCGGGCCGCCTCCTCCACCCGTGGATCACCGGGTGCCGCCGCGGCCAGCCCGTCCAGCAGCGCATAGACCTCGTAAGCCCGTTCCATGGCCCCCGGCGACGTGAGCGCCTCGCTCATCACCGACATCACCCGCTGCCCGCCCTCCTCCCCGGAAGCCGTCTCCAGCAGCGAGAGGAACTCCCGCTCCTTGACCGCCATGGCGGGCTCCGGCCCCGGCAACGTGGCGGAGACCCGCTTCATCTCGCCGGCCAGCGCCGCCAACTGCTCCGAGTACGGCCCCTCGTACGGCAGCTCCCCGCTCTCCCGGATCTCCCGCAGCAGCGCCCCGAGCCGCTCCCGCCGGCCGCGGATCTCCTCCTCCTGCCGCGCCAGGTCCGCGTCCAGCTCGGCGAGCACCTCCTCCAGATCCCGGCCGGCGTCGTCCGCGAGCACGTCGCGCACCTCGCCCAGCCCGATCCCCAGCTCCGTCAGCCGCCGCACCCGCGCCAGCATCACCGCGTCGCGCAGCCCGTACTCCCGGTACCCGTTCGCCCGCCGTTCGGGCTCCGGGAGCAGTCCGAGGTGGTGGTAGTGCCGTACGGTCCGCGTGGTGACGCCGACCAGCGCCGCGAGCTCTCCGATCCTCATACGGCAAGTAGAAACGTTGCCGTTACGACAAGGTCAAGCCTCAGCCGGCCGGGAGGTACCATGGTCCGCACGGCGGACGAGCCGGCCGGACGGCCGCGTGGGGATGTACTGCATCCCCCCGAGGAACGTCCGGGCTCCACAGGGCAGGGTGGTGGGTAACGCCCACCCGGGGTGACCCGCGGGACAGTGCCACAGAAAGCAAACCGCCGGGGATTCTGGTCCTCGGTAAGGGTGAAACGGTGGTGTAAGAGACCACCAGCCTCCGAGGTGACTCGGAGGGCTAGGTAAACCCCACCCGGAGCAAGGTCAAGAGGGGCCGTCGGCTGACGGCCCTGCGCGGACGTTCGAGGGCTGCCCGCCCGAGTCCGCGGGTAGACCGCACGAGGCTGCCGGCAACGGCAGCCCTAGATGGATGGCCGTCTCCCGACGGGCCGCAAGGCCCGCTGGCGACAGAACCCGGCGTACAGGCCGACTCGTCCGCCGGTCAGCCGACGCAAGGCCCCTGACCTGGGGTTTCCAGGTC
>NZ_JBFAUH010000028.1:0-129214 GCF_040679095.1 Streptomyces sp. NPDC052496 | reverse complement strand
CCTCGTGGCCGCGCTAGCTGCTCAACAGCAGCATCGAACTCCTCGCGCCCTCGCCCTCCACGCGGCGTAGCTTCCAAGATTCCCGACAGACTCAGGCTCTGAACCTCAGCGGGTCCTCACGTCACCTCCGCCAGAACAGATGGTGCGTCACGCCGCTCGGGCTGGGCACGACCTCCAGGTGGAACCGGTCGAGCAGCTCATCGGGCGACTCCCAGAGCCGTAGTCCGGAACCGAGCTTCACCGGCGACACCGCCACATGCAGGGTGTCGACGAGGCCGGCATCGAGGAACTGCCGGACGGTGGTGACCCCGCCGCCCAGCCGGACGTCCTTGCCCCGCGCCGCCTCCCGCGCCCGTTCGAGGACCGTGGCCGGGTCGCCGCCGACGAAGTGGAACGTGGTGTCGGCGAGCGTGAACGACGGACGTGCGTGATGCGTCATGACGAACACCGGCGTGCGGAACGGGGGTTCCGCTCCCCACCAGCCACGCCACTCATGGTCCTGCCACGGCCCCCGCTGGGGGCCGAACTTGTTGCGGCCCATGATCTCGGCGCCGATGTTGCGGGCGAAGTCCCGCGTGAAGTAGTCATCGAGGCCCCGGCTCCCTCCGGGCTCCGTGCGCATGGGCCAGCTCGCTGTGGCCCCGGCCCAGGAGAACAGCCTCTCGGGCTGATCGTGGCCGAACGGCCGCTCGAAACTCTGGTGCACACCGGCACCTATTCCATCGTCCGAGACATGGAAGTTCATGACTCGCAGCAGTTGCTCCACGTGGTCTCCCGTCAGGCTCTGTCGCGTCGTCGTGGGGCGAGGCGCCCCACACCATGACGTCGAACGGGTGGTGGCCAAATCGACAGCGGCCCACGGTTTTCCCCGAGCCGGGTCAGGGGGCGGCAGGAGGCGGCAGGGGCTGTTCTGTTGGCGGTGCGGGCGTCTTGAGATGGCGTCGGACGTGGGCGGTCAGGGAGTCGGTGGTGAGCAGGGAGCCGTAGCCGGTGGCCGACCACACGCTGTGCTCGGGCGGCGCGGCGTAGTACGGGACGGAGTGGCCCTCGTGCTGGTCGGTGAGTGTGTCCGGGGTTCGGCCGGCCCGGAGGAACCGTATGCAGGTGGTGCAGGCGGCCACCTGAAGGCGTTCGTCGTTCTCGGGCCGGTGCCACGGTATGTGCCGGGTCGCGGGACCGTGCAGCGGGTGGAAGAAGCACAGGGGGAGCGGGGGCGCCGACCGGTCGAGGGCGGTGTGGCCCTCGTGGAGCAGGGCGAACACGCCCGCCAGGTCGGGGACTCCCGCAGCGCTCTGCAACAGCGCCTCGGCCGTGGCACAGGCCTCGCGGGCCCGCTCCGTGGCATCCGGAGCGGCCGCCGCCGACCGGGTGGAACCGGCCAGGCGTACGACTTCCTCGGCGGCGCGCTCCCGCACTGCGGCCTCGTCGGCTCGGCGCACGGCGGCGAAGACCGTACGGGGTATCGCCGACGGCCGGGTGAAGTCCCGCAGTTGCGAGCGGCGCCGGAGCAGGAGGCCGACCGCCGCTATGAGCAGGAGCGGCCCGGCGATGAGAAGGAGGAAGCGGAGCGGGGAGGCGGAGTCCGGTGCGGAGGCGGGCGGCACGGCCAGGACCAGTGGCGCTGCCTTCGGCAGCGAAGCGCTGCTCGGCCAGGGTCTCCTGGTCCGCTGTCGATCGGTCGGTCCCATGCTTCCCCACCCCCGTTCGCCGGCCGTGCCGGCGGATTTGGCCGGACGGCCGCGTCGTCGTCCGGTGGCGTCATGGCGATCAGTTGTTCGCCGTGTCACGACGGTACCGGCCGAGTTCATTTCGCGAGCAGGCCTGTGGACAACCTCCGCCGGCGGCGGATCGCCGTCACCCGGTCGGGTGTTGGCGGCGCGGGAGCAGCAGGGCCGGGACGAGTGCCAGCGCCACCAGGGCCACGGCCCAGACGTACGTGTGCTGGAAGGCGTCGGCGAGGCGGGGCGCCAGGGCGCGTACGGCGTCGGCGGGCAGGCCGTGGACGGATTCGAGACCGCCGCCCGCGCCGGACGTCGCCGGGAGCCGGCTGCTCATGGCGTTCGCGAGCAGGACGGACAGCAGGGCCGCGCCCACCGAGCCGGCGAGCTGCGGGATGATGCTCAGCGTCGTCGAGGCGACCGGGAGGCGGGCGTGGTCGATGCCGCGGGTGGCGGTGGCCATCGTCGGCATCATCGTCGTACCGACTCCGACGCCCATCACGGCGAGCGCGCCCGCGAGCACCCAGTACGGGGTGTCCGCCGCGACCTGCGTGGTGAAGGTCAGGAAGCCGGCCGCGGCCAGGACCACGCCGGCCGGGACGAGCCTGCCCGCCGGGATCCTGTCGACCAGGCGGCCGGTGAACTGCATGGTGATGCCGGTCGCCAGCACCTGCGGGATGCCCAGCAGCCCGGCGCCGGTCGCGCTCTGGCCCCGTACGACCTGGTAGTACAGCGGCAGCAGCAGCATCGACCCGAAGTAGCCGCAGACGAAGAGGGCGAGGGTGGCGGCGGCCGGGCCGAACGGACGGGTGCGCAGCAGCCGCAGGTCGATGAGCGGGGACTCGGCGGTCAGTGCCCGTACGACGAAAGCGGCGATGAGCGCGGCGCCCGCCAGCGTGGGCACCAGGGCACCGGCACTGGTGAAGGAACGTTGTTCCGCGCCGTGGCTCAGCCCGTAGAGGAGAGCCGCCAGGCCGGGGGAGAGCGTCAGCAGGCCGGGGATGTCCAGGCGGGGACCGCGTCCCGGGGCGTCACGCCGGAAGATCCGCCCGGCCAGGACGAACGCCAGTGCGCCGACGGGGATGTTGATCAGGAAGATCCACCGCCAGGAGACCTCGTCGACCAGGTAACCGCCGAGCACCGGACCGACCAGCGGGCCGATCAGGACGGGCAGGCCGAGGACGCTCATCATCCGCCCCCGGCGGGCCGGGTCGGAGGCTTGGAGGACGATCGTCATGCCGACCGGCTGGACCATGCCGCCCGCCAGGCCCTGAAGCACCCGGAAGGCGATCAGCGACTCGACGTTCCAGGCGAGTCCGGCGAGCGCCGAACCGAGGGCGAACAGGGCGATCGCGACCATGTAGAGGCGCTTGGTGCCGAAGCGTCCGACGGCCCAGGCGGTGACGGGGATGACGGTGGCCAGGGCGAGGGTGTAGCCGGTGGCCACCCACTGGATGGCGGCCAGCGGCGCGTGGAAGTCCGCGGAGAGGCGGTTGAGGGCGACGTTGACGACGGTGGTGTCGAGGACCGTCATCAGCGAGCCGAGGACGACGACGAAGGCCGTCGCCATGATGCCGGGGTTGCGGGCCGGGCGTGGTGGTGCTGCTGTGTGGGTGCGGGTGCGGATGCGGACGGGGGTGCGGGTATGGGCGCGGCGGCAGGGACCGGCGACGGTGACTGGGTACGGGATGAATGCGGCGGCGGTGGCGTGGGCATGAGGAAGGTCCCCCGTGACGGCGGCCGGCCCCGACGGCCGGCCGATCACCCACACCCTCCGACCTGAAGTTAAGTTGAGGTCAAGTCGCCGAGGCATTGCCGATGCCACGGCGACGTGCCCGCCACACCAAAGGCGACGCGCCCGCCACGTCGCCTCCGTACCCAGTCACCCCGCCACCCCACCACCCCGCCCCCGAACCTCACCCCTTGCTGACCGCCCCCAGGATCTCCGGCAGCCGCCGCGCCACCCGGGGCGCCGCCACCCGCATTCCCAGGAGCGCGATCCCGACCCCGTACGCCGCCCCCACCGGCAGCAGCAGCCACAGCAGGCTGTGCAGGCCCGCCACGTGCAGCCAGATCAGCAGCCCGGCCACCGGCGCGGCCAGTACACCGCTCACCAGCATGCCGCCGAACAGGCTGAACCAGGCGATGGCGCCCTGGCCCGGGGCGACGTTCTTGTTGCTCTCCGCCGGGATCGAGTACGGGAACAGCGCCGAGGTCACCGCACCGGTCGCCACCAGGGCGCCGAGCAGGGCCAGCGACAGCCCGTAGACGTCGAAGAACGCGGACCACGGGCCGAGGAAGGCGGCCGCGCCGATCACGACCAGGGTCACGAACGGCACGCCCACCAGGGCCAGGCCCAGCCCCCGGGCGCGCAGCTCCTGGTAGGCGTCGCGGGGTGTGGAGATCGTCGAGGCGACCATCCAGAACGCCGAGGTGTCCTGCCCGAACTGGTTGTACATCTGCATGCCCAGCAAGGCCGGCGCCGAGAACGCCGTGTAGATGCTGCCGCCGCCCTGGAGGGCGGAGACCGCCGGGACGAGCAGGCCCACGCCGAACGCCATCGCCCACGACATCTTGGACTTCGGGTCGCGCCAGGCGTAGCGCATCATCCGCAGGATGACGGTGCCCGTACGGCTCTCCGGCAGCAGCCGTGGCAGCCCGCCCTTCGAGGAGCGCTGCTTGCGCGCGCTGTCCTTCTCGACGGCCTGCAGGGTGGAGGAGTCGGGCGAGGTCATCACCGTGGTCAGCGTGCGCTGCCACCACCACAGCAACAGGCCGAGCGCCACCGCGGCCAGCGCCAGGCCCAGGACGGCACGCCCGTACGAGCCCTCGCTCGCCGCGCGGACCGCGTCCACCGCCGAGGCGGGCGGCACCCAGCGCAGGATGCCGGACACGGGCTCCAGGGCGGACAGTCCGGCGCCGGAGCCGAAAAGTTTCTGCGCACCGACGTTCACGCCCTGGGCGCCGATCGCGACGAACAGCCCGCTCAGTACGGCGAGGTCACGGCCCCGGCGGCTGGTCAGCAGCCGTACGTTGGCGGTGGCCACGGCCCGCGCCAGGGCCACGCACACCAGGACGACCAGGACGACCGCGAGAACGCCGACGACCGCCGCGCCCGCGCTGTGCGCCATCATGATCACCGAGCCGGTGGCCAGCGCCAGGGTGAACACCGGGCCGATCCCGACCAGCGACGTGACCAGCAGCGACGCGATGAGCGGCCGGGGCCGCAGCGGCAGCATGACCAGCCGGGTCGGGTCGAGGGTCTCGTCCCCCGAGGGGAAGAACAGCGGCATCGCCGCCCAGCCCAGCGCCAGTACGGCAGCGAGCAGGACGCCCAGCGCACCCGCGTGCTCGACGTTCCGCAGCGCGATCAGGCCGAGCAGGATGCCGGCCGCGCACAGCAGGGACAGCACCAGCGACGCCACGTAGGCGACGGCCCGGCCGGACGACTGGCGCAGGCCGTTGCGCAGCAGGGACAGCTTGAGGCGGACGAGGACCGGGGTCAGCGACGCGCCCGGGGCCGCCTGTGGGGCACCGGACGGCGTGCCGGCGGGCGCCGTGGAGGTCGTGGGGACGGTCATCGGGCGCCCCCGCCGCCCAGCCAGTCCAGGTCCTGCCCGGCCGCGCGCCCGTTGGCGCCGACCAGTTCGAGGAAGGCGTCCTGTAGAGACGGCGCGTCGCCGCGTACCTCCGCGAGCGGGCCGTCCGCCCTGATGCGCCCGCCGGCCAGCACCGCCACCCAGTCGCACAGCGACTCCACCAGCTCCATCACATGGCTGGAGAAGACGACGGTGGCCCCGGAGGAGGTGTAGCGCTCCAGGACGCCGCGGATGGTCTGCGCGGACACCGGGTCGACGCCCTCGAACGGCTCGTCCAGGAAGAGCACCTCCGGGTTGTGCAGCAGCGCCGCCGCCAGCCCGATCTTCTTGCGCATGCCGGTCGAGTAGTCCACGACGAGTTTGTTCTGCGCCCCGGACAGGTCCAGGACCTCCAGCAGCTGGTCGGCGCGCTTGTCGACCTCCGCGCCGGGCAGCCCCCGCAGCCGCCCGATGTAGGCCAGGAGTTCGCGTCCGGACAGCCGCTCGAACAGGCGCAGCCCTTCGGGCAGTACGCCGATCCGGGACTTCACCGCGACCGGGTCGTGCCACACGTCGTGACCGCTGATCTCCACCTGCCCGGCGTCCGGGCGCAGCAGACCGGTCACCATCGAGAGGGTGGTGGTCTTGCCCGCGCCGTTCGGGCCCACCAGGCCGATGAACCGGCCCGCGGGCAGCGTCAGGTCGATGCCTGCCACGGCGATCTGCTCGCCGTACTTCTTCCACAGCCCCTGGACCCGCACGGCGGGCGGCCCGCTGCCGGCCGTCCGGGCGGGCGGGCCGTCCGGTGGCGTGGCCGCACCCGCCGGTGTGCTCGTCGGTGTGCCCGTGCCCGTGCCCGTCGGCTGATCGATGTGTTCCGGTTCGCTGGCCACCGGTTCTGCCCTCCACGTCCCCGCAGGGGCCGGTCGTGCCCCCGTCCGTTCATCCCACGATACGGGCGGGTGTGCGACGGGGCCGGTACGGCCGAACGGCCGGGCGTGCGGAGCGGGAGAGGGGGAGCGCGGTGCGGGGAAGGGGCGCGCGCAGTGCGGTACGCGCCCGGCGCACACGCACGGGGTACGGGAGCAGGACGACGGCGCGGCAGGCGCGCCCCGTACGGCTCCGCCGCCCCGCCCTCACCGTCCGCGTGCCGCCGCGGCCTCCCGCCCGCAGGCGTACGCCAGGGGGCTGATCAACTCGTCCGCGTCCGGCAGCCACCGGTTGGCGGCGGTGGGCTGGCGCACCCACTGCACCGCGCCGTGCGCCCCCACGCGGGTCGGCGGCGCGGCGACGTAGTCACCCTCGCCGCGCGCGATCAGGTCCAGCGACGCGGGCGGCCAGCCCAGATGCCGTACCAGGTCAGGCACCTTGACCGAGGCGCCGGGCAGGACGAAGAAGAGCATCCGGCGGCCCGGGGTGCGGGTCACCGGACCGAGCGGCAGGTCCATCCGCTCCATCCGGGCCAGCGCCAGGCAGCCCGCCGTCTCGGGCACATCGAGCGCCTCGAACGTACGGCCCGTCGGCAGCAGGATCGAGGCGCGCGGATTCCTGCTCCACAGGCGGCGGGCGGCCGTCGCGCTGCCCGTGGCGTGGCCGGCCCAGCCCGGGACCGTGGGGTGCGCGCCGGGCGCGGCGCAGTCGGCCGCGCCGCACGAGCAGCGCGGCACTTCGCCGTCGTCCTCCAGCCATGCGCCGGGCAAGACGTCCCAATGCCGCTCTTCCGCGTAACGCACCGCAGTTTCGATCAACAGCTCGCCACGCTGCTCGGGGACCTGAGAGGCTCCTGTGACTCCGATGGTGTCTTCCACGTGGTGGACAACTTTCCCTGTCACCAAGGGTTACGGCCGACACGTGCACCACCCCGGCGCATCGTTCCCGCACGTGGGGCGCATGGAAGCATGCTCGGGGGCGCGTGCGGGGGAGCGCCGGAAGAACGGGTAGCCACCTGCGTGACGGGCGGAGAGGCCGCCCGGCGGCAGGCCGCGGCACAGCCGAGACGGACCCGGAGCGAACGCCGGACCCGTACGGCGCGGCGGCGCCGCGAGCAGGGCGCGGGTACCGCACGGCGTACCCCGGTTCGGCCGAATTCCCCGGAGCACCGTCCCACCGAAGTCCGAAGTCCGAAGTCCGTAGCAAGTCCGAGATGCGAAGTTCGAAGCCCAGGATTCCGCAACGGGAGTTCGAGGTTCGAGGACCGGACACCGAAGACCGGAGCAGCAACGACCGGGCCCGTGAGGCAGTCCGCGGGACCGGAGCGGCAGGGCCTACCGGACACCGCAATCCGGCGGAGCGATCCGCCGGTCGGCCGGTCCGACCGCTTCAGCCCGGGAATGTCAAGGCTTCGGCGGACATGACGCACATCTGAGATATCCCGGATATCCGGCATATGCGCGGGGAATTGGTCCACGGGTACGGCGTTCGCTGGTGAACGCGCAGCAGTAATCAGGGGGTGCAGCATGGCCGCCAGGCCACTCGTCGCGCGGCAGCCGAACGAACGGCTGCAGGCGCTCATCCAGGAAGCCGCCTGTTCCAACGCCGGACTCGCCCGCCGCGTCAACATGTGCGGCGCCGAACACGGCCTCGACCTGCGCTACGACAAGACGTCCGTCGCCCGCTGGCTGCGCGGCCAGCAGCCGCGCGGCCGGGCCCCCGCCATCATCGCGGAGGCGCTGGGCCGCAAACTCGGGCGAACGGTCACCATCGACGAGATCGGGATGGCCGACGGCAAGAACCTCGCGTCCGGCGTGGGCCTGCAGTTCTCGCCGACCGTCCTCGGCGCCATCGAACAGGTCTGTGAGCTGTGGCGCAGCGACGTCGGCCGGCGCGACTTCCTCAGCGGCTCCACCGTGGCCGCCTCCGCGCTGGTCGAGCCGAGCCGGGACTGGCTCATCACCAGCGCCGATCCGCAGGTCGCGCGCAGCGCCGGTGCGCGGGTGGGCATTTCGGACGTCGAAGCCGTACGGGCCATGACCACGGCCCTGGGCGAACTGGACCACCGCTACGGCAGCGGCCACGTCCGGCCGGTCGTCGTCCACTACCTCAACAGCGTCGTCTCCGGGCTGCTGGCCGGCTCGTACCGGGAATCGGTCGGCCGTGAACTGTTCGCGGCGGTCGCCCGGCTGACGGAACTGGGCGGCTACATGGCCGTCGACACCGGCCAGCCGGGGCTGGCGCAGCGCTACTACATCCAGGCGCTGCGGCTGGCGCAGGCGGCCGGCGACCGCGGGTACGGGGGGTACGTACTGGCCGCCAGCATGAGCCACCTCGCCGCCTCGCTCGGCAACCCGCGGGAGATCGCGCAGCTCGCGAAGGCCGCGCAGGAAGGGGCGCGCGGGCACGTCACGCCGCGCGCGGAGGCGATGTTCTTCGCGGCGGAAGCGCGCGGGCACGCCCTGATGGGGGACGCGCGGGCCTTCCAGGTCGTGGCGGGCCGGGCCGTGGGCGCCATGGAACGCGCCGCTGGCACCTCCGGCACCGGCGACGACCCGGTGTGGATCTCGCACTTCGACGAGGCCTACCTGGCCGACGAACTCGCCCACTGCCATCGCGACTTGGGGCAGGCGAGCGCGGCCCGCCAGCGGGCGCAGGAAGCGGTGGACGGGCACCCCGAAGGGCGGGCGCGGCGCCGCGCCATCGGGCTGGTGCTGCTGGCCAGCGCACAGGTACAGCAGCGCGAGATCGAGCAGGCGTGCCATACGGGCACCCAGGCCGTCGAATTGCTGAGCGGGCTGCGGTCCAACCGGGGCGCGGAGTATCTGGAGGACTTCCAGCTGCGGCTGGAGCCGTACCGGGACGAGCCGGTGGTGCGGGAGTTCGGTGCCCGGCTGGAATTGCGGGCAGCCGCGTAGCGGATTCGCGGCCCGTGGCAGCCGGGGGAGGGCTGGTCGGCGCCCGGGCCGCCTCGTCCTTTTCCGCCGGGCGGGCCGCGCAGGGCCCGCCCGGCGGGCCCTCCGTGACCCCACAAGAGGCCTGAGAAGGGCCTGGAGGCCCCTTCTGGGGCGCTTCGGGTGGGTGGTGACCAGGGGACATGGTCGAACGCGACGGCGACCCGGTAGCGTGAGCCGACGCTTCCGTAAGTCAGCAGATCGTAGGAGTCCCGGTGACCCAGAGCGGACAGGGCAACGACCCGCACAATCCTGCGGGCGAGCCCGCGCGAGAGGGCGTTGTGCTGCCCGCTCACGGTGATCCGTGGGCCCCCGGCCGCCAGGCCGCACCGCCCGCGGGCCAGCCCTGGGGGCAGCCCTGGGCCCCCGAACAGCAGCAGGCACCGGGCGGACAGCAGGCACCGGGCGGGCAGCCGGGGCCGGGGGCGGCCGGTCCGGGGCAGCCCGTTCCTGGGCAGCAGGTTCCGGGGCAGCCGGTTCAAGGACAGCCCGTCGCGGGGCAGCCCGTTCCTGGGCAGCAGGTTCCAGGGCAGCCCGTTCAGGGACAGCCCGTCGCGGGGCAGCCGCTCCAGGGGCAGTCGTACGGTGGGCAGCAGATGCCCGGTCAGCCTTACGGGCAGCAGCCGCAGCCGCAGCAGCAGTCCCAGCCCCAGACCCAGCAGCAACCGCACCAGCCCCAGGCCCCCGGGCAGCAGCCGTACGGCGGGCAACAAGCGCCGTACGCCCAGCAGCAGCCCCTTCAGCAGGCGCCGCTTCAGCCGCAGCAGCCGCCTCTCCAGTCCCAGCAGCCGCCCTTCCGACAGCAACAGCCCCCGGCCGCCGCGCCCCTGCCCCCGCAGGCACAGCCCCCGCAGGCACAGCCTCAGCAGCACCCTGCGCAGCCCGGGCCGGGTCAGCCCCCTGCCCCGGACATGGAAGAGACCGCGCTGATCTCCCCGTTCGACCCGCAGTTCGGTGCGCAACCCGGCACACAGTCCGGCACGCAGCCCGGCCAGCTCGTCCGCGCGACGCCGCAGGCCGGTGCGCCCATGCCGCCCGCCGCCGGCGACCCGGAATCGACCGCCCTGCTGCGCCCCATCGGCGGCCGGCAGTCGCAGCAGCCACAGCAGTCGCAGCAGTCGCAGCAGGCACAGGCTGGCCGGACGGGCGCAGGCCCTCAGGGCGGGCAGCCCGGACCGATGCCCGGCGCCGCGCCGCTGCCGCCGGAGGCCGGCGGCCCTGCGGGCGGGCGTCCCGAATCGCCCGGTGAGTCCACCCGTACCCTGCGCGCGATCAAGCCGAACGGCCCGCGGCCCGGCCCGGCGCAGCCCGCGCAGCCCGGCGGCCCCGCGCCGTCCGACTCCGACTCCGAGGCCACGCAGTTCATTCCGCCGATAGCCGCCGGCGGCCCCACCCCGCCCCCCGGCGCACCCTTCGGTGTACGGCCCGGAGCGCCCGCGGCACCCGGTGCGTCCGGTGCGCCCGGTGCCCCCGACGGCCGTGCGACGCCGGCCGAGTTCGAGGGCCTGTTCCGTTCCGGCCCCGGCGGTGCCGCCCCGGCCGGTGTGCCGGGCGGTGCGCCGGACGCCACCGCGCAGCTGCCGCGCTTCGACGAGCCGGACCAGCCGCCGCAGGGTCCGTACGGCCGGCAGCCCTTCGGGCAGCAGCAGTACGACCAGTACGCGCCGCAGTCGGACTACGAGCAGGACGGCGGCGGCCGACGTCGGCGCCTCGCGCCCGCCGTGATCATCGGTGTGGCCGTGGTCGCCCTGGCGGGCGCCGGTCTCGGTGTCGGCTGGGCGCTCAGCGGGGGCGGTGACGACGGCCCCAAGAAGCAGGAGTCCGGGGGCGCGTCCGGCGCGGCGAAGGACGACGCAGGCGACAAGGGGGCCAAGCAGCAGCAGCCGTCGCCCGCCGACCCGGCGGCCGCGCAGGCCAAGGACCTGGACGCGCTCCTGGCGGACAGCAACAACAGTCGCTCCGCCGTGATCGGCGCGGTCAAGAGCATCAAGTCGTGCGACAACCTCGACGCCGCGGCCAAGGACCTGCGGGACGCCGCGGCCCAGCGCAACGAGCTGGTCAGCCGCCTGGCCAAGCTCCCCGTCGACAAGCTGCCCGGCAGTGGCGAGCTGACCGCGGCGCTCAACGAGGCGTGGAAGTCCTCCGCTTCGGCCGACAACCACTACGCGGCCTGGGCCGGCCAGGTGAAGGGCAAGAAGGGCTGCCCCAAGGGCAAGGCCCGCGGCGGCAAGGAGCCCGCGCAGGGCAACGCGGACAGCGGGCGGGCCACGAAGGCCAAGCAGCAGGCGGCCAAGCTGTGGAACCCGATCGCACAGAAGTACCACCTGACCGAACGCCGTCCGGAACAACTCTGACAACAGAAGACAGCCCGCCCCCGGAGAAGCAAACCCGTCCCCGGAGAAGACACCCCGCCCCCGGAGAAGACACCCCGCCCCCGAAGAGGGTGGCGAGGACTTCGGCGCGGCCGTCGCCAGCGTCATCCGCCGGCAGAACGGCGCGCCCTCGGTCGTCGGCAAGGGCAAGGGACACGTCGGCGACACCCTCGCCGCACCCGCTCGCCGCCCAGGCTCTGGCGAAGAAGGGCTGAAGGGCCGGTTCCGCGGGCGGTCGGCGAGAGGGCGCCGGGCGCCCCCTCAGCTGTCCGCCCGCGGCTTCTCCAGCGTCCCGGCGACGTTCACGAACCCCTGCCGTGCCGCCACCAACTGCCCGTCCCGTACGGCCTGGTAGGTCACCAGTCCGTTCACTATGCGCGGGAAGTCCTGCACCGCGAGCATGTCCTCGGAGCGCCAGCGCAGCTTCGGTGTCAGTCCGCCGGTGTCCACGGGCCGTGCGCCGCGGTCCAGTGCCTGCTGCACGGTGTGGGCGGTGATGTCCCCGACGCCCTCCTTGCCGAGCTGTTCGACGACGGCGCGCAGCACCGTGTAGGCGATCCACGTCGTCTGCACGCCCGGGTCGGCCGGATCGATGCGGTTGTCGCCGAAGGCGTGGTCGTTGATGACCTTGCGCATCGGGTTCCAGCGCGGATCGCTCGCGACCGGGTACCAGCCGGTCAGGTACGCGCCCTCCAGCGGCCCGGCCCGGCCGCCCGTGCGGTCCACCAGCGCCTGCCCCACGCTGCCCAGCAGCGAGGCGATCCGCACCTTCGAGCCGGGAGGCTGGAGCCGGCGGAAGGAGTCGAAGAACGTGTCGGTGCGCTCGCCGAGGGTGGCCGAGACGCAGCCGCCCGCTCCCTTCGTGCCGCCCGCCGCGCCGGGCCCGGCCGGCGTGGCGCCCACGCCGTCCAGGGCGCGCCGGGCCGCGTCGGTGTAGTCGGTGCCGTCCTCGGGGGCGCGGACGTCCTGCGCGGCAGCGCGGCTGCCGTCGGCGAGGCCCGCGCTGATCAGGGCCGGCATCTTGTCGCCCTGGATGGTGTCCGGGCGTACCAGCGAGACCCGCTCGCAGACGCTCGCCAGCTGGCGTCCGTTGCCCGCCAGGAGGGCCGCCGGACCGCCGTTGACCGGGTACGACAGGGGGCTCGCGAACTCCTCGTCGGAGACGCCGTAGCCGCCGAGGTAGGGGATGCCGTTCCGCTCCAGGGGCGAGATGAACGAACGGCCGAACTGACTGTACGAGCCGACGACCGCGACCGCCCCGGCGTCCACGGCCCGCTGCGCGCAGCGCGCGGCGGCCACCGAGTCGTTGTGCTCGTTGCACGTGACGACCTTCAGCGGGTGCCCGTCGATACCGCCCCGGGAGTTGACCCAGCGCGCGTACGCCTCGGCCATCGCGGGCATGCCCGGCATGTTGGTCGCCTTGGTGTCCACCGGCGCCCACGTCATCACCGTGAGCGGCTCCTTCTCCCCGTCACCTCCCGGGGCGCCGGGGAGGGAGCCGCAGGCCGAGAGCAGTGACGCCAGGACCGCCGTGCAGGCCGTCGCAGCGGTGACGGCTGCGAGGACGCGGGGGAAGGGGCGGGGGGAGGAGGGGCGTCGCCGTCCGGTCATGTGCACGGAGCATTCCGCTGCGCCCGGAACGCGTGAGTGACGCCGGGGCAACGGTCGGTGACAGCGGGATGAACTCCGGGGGGCCACCGGTGATCATCGGCGGAGAACGTACGATCGAATACTGTGCAAGGTTCGGAGAAGTCTTCCCGTCGCGGCCGTCGCTCGACCACCATGGGCGCCATGCCGCTGACCGACATGCCGTGGTGGCGCTGGCGCAGCAATGTGCGCTCCGCGCTGCACATGCTTTCCGACCCCGTCTTCCAGCGGGAGACCTGGCTGGCGGGCCTCCCGGGGTACGGGGACGTCACCGACGCCGTGTACCGGCTCGTCGAGGACACCTGGCTGGACAACTGGTCCGCCGAGAAGTACGTCGGCACGATCTTCCGCGACTCCCAGGAGGCGTCCCTGGTCGACGTCGCCGTCCTGCGGGTGCTGCGGATCATGCACCAGGTCGGCCCGGACGCCCCGGTCACCGCCTACCTGGAGCACCACGGCTGGCCGGAGGCGGTACGGGCCGCACGCGACGCGCACGTACGGATGGCGACCGCGGACGGCGAGGACCCGGACGCGCCGCCGCACTCCCTCGAAGTCCTGGCGATCATGACGCGGAGCCACGGCGCCGCCGTCTGAGGGTGCCCGCCCCGGCCGCCGCGGGACGGAGCACGGCCGGGAATGTGCGACCCTATGAGGTCATGAGCGACTCGCAGCCCCGTACCCCCGACCAGTACGTCCTCACCCTCTCCTGCCCGGACAAGCAGGGCATCGTGCACGCGGTGTCCAGCTACCTGTTCATGACCGGTTGCAACATCGAGGACAGCCAGCAGTTCGGGGACCACGACACCGGGCTCTTCTTCATGCGGGTCCACTTCAGCGCGGACGCCACCGTCAGCGTGGAGAAGCTGCGCGCCAGCTTCGCCGCGGTCGGCGACTCCTTCCAGATGGACTGGCAGATCCACCGCGCCGACGAGAAGATGCGCGTCGTGCTGATGGTGTCCAAGTTCGGGCACTGCCTCAACGACCTGCTCTTCCGCTCCCGCATCGGCGCACTGCCGGTCGAGATCGCGGCCGTGGTCTCCAACCACACCGACTTCGCCGAGCTGGCCGCCTCCTACGACGTGCCGTTCCACCACATCCCGGTCACCAAGGACACCAAGGCCGCCGCCGAGGCGCGGCTGCTGGAGCTGGTCCGGGAGGAGAACGTCGAGCTGGTCGTGCTCGCCCGCTACATGCAGGTGCTCTCCGACGACCTGTGCAAGGCGCTGTCCGGGCGGATCATCAACATCCACCACTCCTTCCTGCCGAGCTTCAAGGGCGCCAAGCCCTACCACCAGGCGCACGCGCGCGGCGTCAAGCTCATCGGCGCCACCGCGCACTACGTCACGGCGGACCTCGACGAGGGCCCGATCATCGAGCAGGAGGTCGAGCGCGTCGGCCACGGCGTCACGCCGGACCAGCTCGTGGCCGTCGGCCGGGACGTGGAGTGCCAGGCCCTGGCGCGCGCCGTGAAGTGGCACAGCGAGCGCCGCGTGCTGCTCAACGGCACGCGTACGGTCGTCTTCGCGTAACGGTCCCGGCCGCCGGCCCGGTGGCCGGCGGCCGCACTGCCTCAGAGCCGCGACAGCGAGGCCGTGGCGAACAGCACGTCGCGGATCGCCTCCGGCTCGCCGCGCTGCCCGGCGGCCGTCTCCTCCGGCAGCACGTGCCCGGCCGCGAGCTGGCAGAACTCCATGCTGTCCAGCGCGATGTGCGCGACCGTGCGGTCCGGTGTGCCGACGGCGCCCGGCGAGTCCAGGGATATGTACCAGTGGCCGCCGCCGCAGCCCTCGACCTCCAGGTGCAGCGTACGGCCGGGCGCGCCCGCCTCGACCAGGCGCTGCGGCGGCGGCGCCAGCCCGGCCCGGCGCCGGGCGGCCAGCGCGCGGGGCAGCAGCCGGGCCGCCAGGTCGACCATGAGGTGCAGATGCCCGGGGGCCGGGGCCTCGTACGGGTAGTCCACCGCCTCGGCGATGTCGCCCGCGTGCACCCAGCACTCGAAGGCCCGGTCCAGGAAGGCGTCGCGCAGCGGCAGCCGGTCGTTCCCGTACGGCACGGTCAGGTCGGCGATGCCGCGCCCGGCGAAGGACACCGTGCGGATCAGGGTGTGGCTCTGGTCGCGCCACGGGGTCCGGGTGGCGTGCGGGGCGCGGCCGTCCGCGATCGCCTGCCAGCAGGCTTCCGTACGGTCACCGGGGCCGGCCGGTCCGTGCGGGGCGGCGGCGCCCAGCGGGTCGCCGAGCCCGAGCGCGGTGGCGACCAGGCCGTCCACCGCCATCAGATGTCCGATGACGCCCGCGACGGTCGTGTGCCGCTCGGCGGGCCGCTCGTCCTGGAACCAGCGCAGCCGGACCGCGGCACGCCACTCCGCCTCGCCCATGTCGCTGAGCAGCGCGTCCAGCTTGGCCGCCTCCGCGTCGTACGGAGCCGCCCACTCCGGAACCGGGATACGGGCCGGCCGCCGGCCCAGACAGCCCTCCAGGACGCGCGAGCGCAGCAGCGGGTCCAGGTCCAGCGGGTCGGCCGGGTGCAGCAGGCCGACCGCGTCGCGCAGTCGCAGCGCCTCGTCCGCGCAGGGCGCGCAGTCCGTGAGGTGTTCCTCGACGGCGGCCGTCTCCTCGGCGGAGCAGGCGGCCAGCGCCCATGCGCCGAGCAGGGACTTCAGGATCCGGTGCGAGGGCGGGGCGGGCGCGGGTGGTTCCGGTGCCGGGTGCGCCGGTGCCGGTGGCTGCGCCGCTCGGTCTTCCGGGGCCGGTGGTTCCGCCGGCTGCGGGGGCGCGTCGGGCAGCGGCCCGGCGTCCTCGGCCGCCGTACGCGGGGACGGTATGCGGGGCCGGCCGCCGGAGCGGGACGCGCCGCCGGTACCGGGGCCCTGCGGGACACCCGGGTCGTGCGGGTCGTGCGGCTCGTGCCGGTCCCGCCGGTCGTGCGGGTCGCGCCGGTCCCATCCCTCCGGGCCGTTCACGGCTGCCGTCCGGTCGTGGGGCCGCCGGGCGGGGACTCCGCCGGCCGGGCGGGCGGCAGGGCCTGGTGGTTGTGCGCGGTGGACAGCAGCTGGAGGCCCAGGCGCAGCCGGCGCCGGGCCTCGTCTTCGGTGACGCCCAGGTCGGCGGCGGTCTGGCGGTAGTCGCGGCGCTGGAAGTACGCCAGCTCCAGGGCGGCGCGGAGCGGGGCGGGCATGGACGTGACGATGTAGTCGGCGCGGGCGGCGGTGGAGGCCGCGCGGATCTGGCGTTCCAGCTCGCCGGGCTCGGGAGCGGCCTGACCGCGGTCCTGGGCGGAGGCGGCCTCGGCCTGGCGCAGCCGGTGCACGGACTGGCGGTGGGCGAGCTGGGCCACCCAGGAGCGCAGCGAGCCCTGTTTGGGGTCGTAGGAGTCGGGGTTCTCCCAGATGTAGCCGAAGACTTCCCGGGTGATGCGGTCGGCGGCCGTCTCGCTGCCGAGCACCCGGCGGGCAAGGCTGTGCACAAGCGAAGCGAACCGGTCGTACAGCTCGCCGAGCGCGGCCGCCTCGCCGCGCGCCAGCCGCTGCTGCATCCGCCTGTCCCAGCGCGGCGGTGCGTCATGTCCCATCCGGCCCCCATCCCTCGCCGCCGTGCCCCGGCACGGTCCGCACTCCACCGTGCCATCGAATGTAGTGGTCCGGTCCGACATTGACGCCTCTTTGCGGCAAACCCACTCGGCCGGTGACCTACGGATGGTATGGAGACGGTCACTTTTGGTGGTGATGCCCGCTCACGGCAGACCGAAGCGCAACCGTTCACGCCCGTATCTGCCGATGTGTTATCCGTGTGTGACCGGTTCCGGGGGAAAGTCACCCGCTCACTGGGCATAGCCTTGGAGAGGAACGGCCCGTTGCGCAAAGAATTCTGAAGAGTTTCAGGGGAGAACGGCCGGGCAGTCGAGGCGGGAAGGGCGCATTCCGGTTGGCACCGGGGGGTGTCCCGTCCGCAAGCGAGCGAAAGGCTTCGAGCGCGTGTCGTTGAAGGTGGCAGAAGGCGAGCAGGGCCGCTGGGCCGTGTTGCAGGTCTCCGGTGAGATGGACCTGGTCACGTCGCCGACGGTGCGCCAGCACGTGCACGACGCGGTCGCGGACGGCCGCCGCAGCGTGGTGCTCGACCTCTCCGAGGTCCGGTTCTGCGACTCCAGCGGCGTCGGCGTACTGATCGCCGCCCGCCGGCTGATGCGGTCCTGCCAGGGGCGGCTGCGGCTGATCCTGCCCGCCCAGGGCGCGGTGGACGGTTCGCACGTCAACCGGGTGCTCGCGGCGCTCGGCGTGCGCCGCCTCTTCGAGGTCTACCCGGACCTGAACACCGCCGTCGACGAAACGGCCGCCCCGCTCTCCGCGTGAACCGGGCGCAGCCCCGCGCATCCGCACGGAAGTTCACGGGGCAACAGGCGAGTGCCTTCGGTAATTGAACGGTCACACAGCGTTTCTGGTGGTTGATCGAGATATCGCGCATTTCGCCGCGGACCATTCCTCCTGGCAGACCACCCGGCCCCCGAACGCGGCAGAATCCTCACCCCGCGTCCCGCGGGAATTCCGCCCGTACGAGAAATCCGCCGTCCGCCGTGTGCCCGGCCTCCAGCAGCCCGCCCAGGCTCTGCGCCCGCTCGCGCAGCCCGACCAGGCCGTGGCCGCCGCCCGGCAGCGCCGGGACCGGTGCGGAAGCGTCCGGCGGCCCGTTGCGCACCTCCACCCGCAGCCCCCGTGGAACCGCCGCCCCGTCCTCTTCCGGGTCGCGCGCCGCCGCCACCGCCTCGACCCGTACCCGCACCCGCGCACCCGGCGCGTGCTTGCGAATGTTGGTCAGCGCTTCCTGGACGGTTCGGTAGGCCGCCCGCTCCACCGCCTTCGCCCCGGCCGCCCCCTCCGGCACCTGGTGCTCGTAATCGACGTCCAGGGCGCTCATCTCGATCAGCCGCGGCAGTTCGGCCAGGTCCGGCTGCGGTGCCGGTTCCCGCGCGTCGGTGCTGCCGCCGCCGGCCGCCCGCAGGATGCCGACCATGTGCCGCAGCTCCTCCAGGGTCCGTACGGACAGTTCGCGGATCGTCCGGGCCGACTCGCGCGCGGCCTCCTCCCCGGTGCTCACCTGTACCGCCCCGGCCTGCAGACTGATCAGGCTGACCTGGTGCGCGACCACGTCGTGCATCTCGCGGGCCAGCCGCGCCCGCTCGGTGGCCAGCACCCGGTCCGCGATCAGCCGGTCCTCGCGGCGCAGGCTGCGGGTCAGGTCGTCGACGCGGGCGGCGAGTTCGCGGCGGGTGCGGACCAGCAGGCCCAGGGCGATGGGCGCGGCCGAGGTCACCGTCGCGTCGATCAGCACCTGGATGTTCTCGCGGTGCGCGCCCGGGTCCAGGTCGGAGAGCGGGTACGGCAGGACGTGCGCGGCGATCAGCAGCCCGGCGCAGCCGCCGAGCCGGGCGCGGCCGGGCCGGAGCGCGGCGAGGGTGTAGAGGGCCACCATCGGCGCGAACCAGATGTAGCCGATGTACAGGCCGGGCAGGGTGATCAGGAAGACGGCGAGCGGCAGCCGGCGCCGCAGCAGCAGCGCGCCGGCGGCGACCAGCGAGACGCCCAACTCGAGGCCCAGGTCCAGACCGTTGACCAGGAAGGCGTCCACCATGGACAGGAGGACCGGCACGACGAGGGGCACGGCCCGGCGTATGCCGCCGGGGACGCCGCCGCGCGCGGTCAACGGGGGCCGCCGGAGACGAGGCCCGCGCGGTCCGCGAGGATCGCCGCCTGGACCCGGTTGAGGCCGCCCAGCTTGCCCAGCAGCGCCCGTACATGGTCCTTGACCGTGCTCGGCGCCAGCCCCATCCGCTCCGCGATCTGCGCGTTGCCCAGGCCCTCGCCCACCAGGGCCAGCACCTCGGACTCCCGTGGCGTCAGCGCCCGTACGGCCCGGGCCGCCGCGGCCTGGTCCTCGGCGGTGAGGAAGCCGCCGATCACGGCCCGGGTGACGCCCGGGTCCAGCACGCTGCCGCCCTCGGCCAGCGTCCGTACGGCCCGTACGAGCTGCTCCGGGTCGGAGTCCTTGAGCAGGAAGCCGTCCGCGCCCTCGCGCAGCGCCGCGGTCAGGTACTCCTGCACGTCGAACGTCGTCAGCATGGCCACGGCGGGCGGCTCGGGGGCGGCGCGCAGCCGGCGCAGCACGGTCAGCCCGTCCACGTCCGGCATCCGGATGTCGAGCAGGACGACGTCCGCCGCGCAGTCCAGCACGGTCTCCACGGCCTCGGCGCCGCCGCAGTCCGCGACCGTCTCGATGTCCGGGGCGCTGCCCAGGATCATCCGCAGCCCGGATCTGACCAGCCGTTCGTCGTCCACCACCGCGACACGGATCACCGGCCGCCCCTCTCTGCATCGCGTCCTCGGACCTGCCCGCCGCGTGGCGTGGGCCCACCCCCGCCGGACGGCGGGGGTCGGTGCACGACCTGCGGAGGATGCCGTGAGGTGGCGCCCACGGGCAGAGTGCCTTTCATGCTGCACCACTGAGGGGGCCACAAGCCGACCACGCGGTGCAGCTCACAGTGACGGCCGCCGCGACCCCCACACGCGGCGGCCGTCGCCGTCACCCCCGGCTGCGGCACTTCCGGCCCGCCGGCGGCCCGCGCCACTCGCCCCCGCGCCCGTCAGCGGCCCGCGCCACTCGCCCCCGCCCCCTCCGACGGTGCGAACTCGCTCACCTCCGGACAACTTCCGCCCCGCCCGTTGCCTCCCGTCACTGCCGCCTCTAGGTTGGCCGCGATCCGTCGCACGCCCGCCTGTTGGGCGTCGCGCGGGCCACCACCCCCCTCGGAGCACGGCCCCCCGGGGCACGGCTCGGCATCGCTTCGGAGGCTTCTTCGTGCACAGACCTCGGCGTACTCCCACCCCTCCCGGCACGTCCATACGGGCGCGCATACGCACCAGGGCGGCCACCCGCGGCCGTACGGCAACACGCCGCCGTACCGGAATCCGGGTGGCCGCCGCCGCGGCCGGCCTCGCGCTCGCCGGCGGGATATCCGTCACCGCCTCGACCGCCTCGGCTTCCCCCGCCGCCGCCCCGGCCGCCGCGCCCCCGCCCGCGGCCGCCCGCACCCAGCAGGTCGAGTACTTCACCGGCCCGCAGGGGCACCCCCGGCACACCACCGTCCCGGTCGCCACGCCCAAGAGCCTGGTGAGTGCCCACCGCGCGCGCTCCGCCGCGGAGCTGGCCGCCGACGGCACCGTGACCTCGGTCGTCCGCAAGGGCCCCACCGCGAAGAAGGTCGACGTCGTCATCATCGGCGACGGTTACACCCTCGCCCAGCAGAAGGACTTCCACGCCGACGCGAAGGCCAAGTGGGCGCAGATCTCCGCCGTCGAGCCGTACGCCTCGAACCGTTCGCTGTTCAACGTGTGGACCGTGGACGCCGTCTCCAACCAGTCCGGCGTCTCCGGCGACCCGTCCAAGGGCGTCGTCAAGGACACCGCGCTGGACACCCGCTTCTGGTGCGACGACATCGAGCGCCTGCTGTGCGTGGACACCGGCAAGGTCGAGTCGTACGCCTCCAAGGCCCCGGACGCCGACCTCGTCATCGTCCTGGGCAACTCCGCCAAGTACGGCGGCGCGGGTTACAACGACATCACCTCACCCGTCGGGTACGACGGCATCGCCACCGCCTCCTCCGACCACCGCGACTCCGCGCAGGTGGCCGTCCACGAGACGGGTCACTCCCTCGGGAAGCTGGCCGACGAGTACGTGTACGACACCAACGGCACGTACAGCGGCCCGGAGCCGGCCGCGCCCAACATCACCAAGATGAGCGTCGCGGAGATGAAGGCCAAGAAGGCCAAGTGGTACCGCTACCTCGGCCAGAACTCGCCGGACGGCGGCAAGGTCGGCGCGTACGAGGGCGGCGGTTACTACCCGAAGGGCCTCAACCGGCCCACCGCCGACTCGATCATGCGCACGCTGGGCCGCGAGTTCAACCTGCCCGGCCGCCAGGCGATGATCGATGGCTTCCACCGCCATACGGGCTGACCCGCTGCCCCTGAAAAGAACCGTACGCACTGAACGAGCGGCCGGTCGCCAGGACCACCACCGAGGTCGTGGCGGCCAGTTCGTACGCCGTCAGCACCAGCGACGCCGCGCTCTCGCCCGTGACGATCGGGCCGCCGAAGAAGCCGGTGACGGTCAGCAGCACCACCGTCCGCACGGTCAGGTACAGCTCGACCGCGGCGAACACCAGGAGCGCCCCGCGCACGTCACGGTTGCTGCGGACGGCGAGCACACCGAGCACCAGCAGGACGGCGACCGATGAGAGCGTGGTGAACTCGCCGGACTGGGACAGCTGGACGGCTCCGCCACTCGCGGCGCCGTCCAGCGCCCGGTGCAGGTAGGCGCCCGGCGAGAGGCGCTCCTCGGCCATGCCCCACACCGTCCAGGCGATCCGCTCCACGCCCATGACCAGGAAGAGCACCCCGCAGATACGGGAGAGCCGGCGCCGCCACCACGAGTCGGCGTCGGCGCACGACCGTTCCGGCCCGCCGGCCCGGGCGCCGCGCTCCCCGTCGGGCACGGCACCGTCGTCCGCCCCTGCCCGCTCCTTGGCCCGCAGCAGCGACACCAGCACGACCAGAGCGGCCAGCAGCCCCAGGGCCCGCGTCGCCAGCACCCAGCCGCCGAGCGGTTCCAGCGCGTACAGCCTCCGGTGTCCGGCGTGGCACAGACCGACGGTCTCGCGCACCGACTGGGCGAGCATCACCCAGCCCAGCAGCAGCGCGCCCGTGCGCGCCACCCGCCGCAGGGCCAGCGCCCCGGCCGCGACCGCCAGCAGCGCGACGACCAGCGCCCATTCGCCGGGCCCGAGCGTCCACATGAAGAAGGAGGCGCGCGGGTTGAAGAGCCCTTCGAAGAAGTCCCAGACGCTGCCGTCGCCCTGGACGATCCCGTACACCGTCCACGCGGTCAGCGCGCACCCGTAGAGCGCGAGGGCGGCCCCCGCCGTGCGGTACGCGCGCTCGTGCCCGGGCGCCGCCCGGCCGGGATCGGGGCCGGGCCGGACATCCACCGCACCGCCGTCCTGCATCACCATGTCCGACCCCCGATCCGCCACGCCGTGCTCACCCACGCCGGCCGCCCGTGTGCTGCCGGCCGGCCGCTTGTCGCTGCCCTGTTCCCACTGCCGTGTGCCGCTGCCGCCTCACTGTGTCAAGGACGGCGCCGGAGGCGGCGGAGGTTCCCCCGCGTGTGTCGTGCGGCACTGCTGTACGCGCGGTCACCTCGTCACCCGCACACCGTCCGGCCGGGCTTCCCACTCCCTGCCCCCGGGCGCGCGCCGCAATCGTGCGCAACCGACCCGTGCGCCTCTCGCGCATCCCGCGTCTCCCCGACATCCGCCGCCGGCGCCGGGCCGTTGGGGCAAGATGACCCCATGGGGAGCTTGCGGGGTGAGGGCCGGCTCATCGCCGGCCGCTACCGCCTGGGCGAACGGCTCGGCCGTGGCGGCATGGGAACGGTCTGGCGCGCCACCGACGAGATGCTGCGCCGTCAGGTCGCGGTCAAGGAACTGCACCTGGACGACGGACCGGCCGGCACGGGCGCCGAGGACCAGCGGGCGCGCGCCATGCGCGAGGCCCGGACGGTCGCGCAGATCAAGCACCCGAACGTGATCGTCCTGCACGACGTCGTCGAACAGGACGGCCGCCCCTGGATCGTCATGGAACTGGTCGACGGTGCCTCCCTCGCCGACCGGCTGACCGGCGGTGGGCCGCTCGCGCCCCGTGAGGTGGCGCGCATCGGGCTGGCCCTGCTCGGCGCGCTGCGGGCGGCCCACGCGCGCGGCGTCCTGCACCGTGACATCAAGCCCGCCAACGTCCTGCTGGAGGAGGGCACCGGCCGGGTCGTCCTCACCGACTTCGGTGTCGCCCAGGTCCCCGGCGGGCCGACGCTGACCGAGGCCGGCGGCTTCGTCGGCTCGCCCGAGTACACCGCGCCCGAACGGATGGCCGGCCGGCACGCCGGGCCGGCGGCGGACCTGTGGTCGGTCGGTGCGCTGCTGTGCGCGGCGCTCAGCGGGCAGTCGCCGTTCCACCGCGACTCGCTGGGCGGCGTACTGAACGCGGTCGCGCACGACGAGATCGAACTGCCGGAACCGGCCCGGCCCCTGCTGGCCGTGGTCCGCGGCCTGCTGGAGCGCGAGCCGGACCGGCGGCTGGACATCGCGGCCACGGAACGGCTGCTGCGCGGCTACCTCCAGTCGGGCCGCGCCCCCGAGACCCCGCCACCGCCCGCGCCCACCGCCCCCGGGCCTCCGGCGCACCCGCACGAGCCGGGCCGTCCGCACGGCGTCCCGATACCGGACGCCCTGGCGGACCGCGCGCTGGCCGCCGCGGCCCGCCCGCACACCGGACGCGCGCGCACCGCGCTCCTCACGGGACTGGCCGTGTGCGTACTGGCGGGGGTGGGCGTGGGCCTCGCGGCGCTGCTCCTCAGGGACGGCGACGGGGGCGGGGGTACGGACGGGAGGGGCGGCGGGCCCCGGGCGACGCAGTCACGGCCGTCGCAGGAACGTTCGGGCAGTCGCGGTACGGAGACCGCCGCACCCGGTTCCGGCCCCGGCAGCAGCACCACCGCCCCGCCGGGCTACCGCATGGCGCGCGACCCGCTCGGCTTCGCCCTCGCCGTCCCCGAAGGCTTCACCCGCTCGTACGAGAAGCCACGCGTCTTCTACTACTCCCCGGGCAAGCGCTTCCGGCTCGGCGTCCACATCCAGCGGAAGACCCCCGCCGGCCCGCTCGACGCGATGCGCCGCGCTGACGCCGAAGGCCCAGGGCGCTACCCCGGCTACCGCGACGGCACGGTCTCGCGCGCCACCCACCACGGCCTGCCCGCCGCCCTGTGGGAGTTCACCTGGGACGGCGGCCCCGGGGACGGCGGCCCCCGGCACACCTTCGACCTCAGCTGGGAGGAGGGCGGCCGGACGTACGACGTGTGGGTCTCGGCGCCGCTCGCCGAACGCGAGCGGGCGAGACGGCACTTCACGCAGGCCCTGCGCACGTTCCACCTGGTGCGGCCCGGCCCTGGCGGCCGATCCTGACCCGCGCCCGCCCCCGGCCCCGCGTCCCGCCCGGCCCCCTCCCGCCCCACAACCCCCCAGCCCAGCGCCCGTGTGGCCAGTGAACGCTGGCGCGATGGTGCCCACCGTATGAAAACTCGTTACCGGTGGGTACCCAAAGCGTCCGGCGCGGCATACGCTCGCCCGCATGACGGACTCGCAGGACACCGGAACCCGCTCCTCCGCCCTCGCCGGCGACCGTGCCGCCGACGCCCCCGCGGACGGCAACCCCGTCGCCCGCGCCGCCGCCGGCACCCGTACCGCCGCCGAGGTGGTCACCCCGCACCTGGTCACCCGCCTCACCCGCGGCGTGACCGGCAGCGGCCGTACCGCCAACCACACGCCGTTCACCGGCGAGAAGCTGGCGGACCTGCCCGAGTCCACCCCCGAGGACGTCGCCACCGCCTTCGACCGGGCCCGCGCCGCCCAGCGCGCCTGGGCCGAGGTGCCCGTACGGCAGCGCGCCGCCGTCCTGCTGCGCTTCCACGACCTGGTGCTCCGCCGCCAGGCCGAGGTGCTGGACCTGATCCAGCTGGAGACCGGCAAGGCCCGGCTGCACGCCCACGAGGAGATCCAGGCCGTCGCCGTCGCCGCCCGCCACTACGGGCGCAAGGCACCGGCGTACCTGCGCCCGCGCGGCCACACCGGCGTCGTACCGACCCTGACCAAGGTCACCGAACTGCGCCACCCCCGCGGCGTCGTCGGGCAGATCGCGCCCTGGAACTACCCCTTCGAACTGTCCGTCGGCGACGCGCTGCCCGCCTTCGCCGCCGGCAACGCCGTGGTCATGAAGCCGGACACGGAGACCGCGCTGACCGCCCTGTGGGCCCGCGAGCAGCTCATCGAGGCCGGACTGCCCCCGGAGGTCTGGCAGGTCGTCCTCGGCGACGGGCCGGTCGTCGGCCCCGAGGTCGTCAAGCACGCCGATTACGTCTCCTTCACCGGCTCCACCCGCACCGGCCGCGAGGTCGCGCAGGGCGCCGCCGCCCGCCTGGTCGGCGTCTCCCTCGAACTCGGCGGCAAGAACGCCATGCTGGTGCTGGACGACGCCGATGTGGAACAGGCCGCGGCGGGCGCCGTACGCGGCTGCTTCTCCTCCGCCGGCCAGCTGTGCATCTCCATAGAGCGGCTGTACGTCCACGAGTCCATAGCCGATGCCTTCGTGGAGCGCTTCGCCGCCCGCACGAAGGCGATGCGGCTGGGCACCGCCCTCGCCTACGGGGCCGACATGGGATCGCTGGTCGGCGAGCGCCAGTTGGAGACCGTCACCCGCCACGTGGACGAGGCCGTCGCCAAGGGCGCCCGGCTCGTCGCCGGCGGCCGCCCCCGCCCCGACATCGGCCCGCTGTTCTACGAACCCACCATCCTCGACGGCGTCGAGCCCCCGATGGCCGTGTGCGAGGAAGAGACCTTCGGGCCGGTCGTCTCGGTCTACCGCTTCCGCGACGAGGACGACGCGGTCGCCCGCGCCAACGCCACCCCGTACGGCCTGAACTCCAGCGTCTGGACCAAGGACGCCCGCCGCGGCCGCGCCGTCGCCGCCCGTCTGCGTACCGGCACCGTCAACATCAACGAGGCGTACGCCGCAGGCTACGGCAGCGTCCAGTCCCCGATGGGCGGCATGGGCGACTCCGGGCTCGGCCGCCGGCACGGCTCCGAGGGCATCCTCAAGTACACCGAGGCGCAGACCGTCGCCCACCAGCGCCTGATGCCACTCGCCCCGTCGTTCGGCATGGACGACGAGAAGTACGCGGCGTTCATGACCCGCAGCCTGCGCGCGATGAAGGCGCTCCGCCTGCGCTGAGCCGCCGCCGTGACACGGGCCCGCGGGCCCGCCCGAGAAGCAAGGGAGTGCCAGTGCCCCAGGACCACCCTGCCCGGAACCAGCGCGGCCCGGCCGAGGAGGACGGGTACGACTACGACGTCCTCGTCATCGGCTCGGGCTTCGGCGGCTCGGTCTCCGCGCTCCGCCTGACCGAGAAGGGCTACCGCGTCGGCGTCCTGGAGGCCGGGCGCCGCTTCACCCGCGCCACCCTGCCCAAGAACTCCTGGGACCTGAAGAACTACCTGTGGGCGCCGGCCCTCGGCTGCTACGGCATCCAGCGCGTGCACCTGCTCGGCAACGTCATGGTCCTGGCGGGCGCCGGGGTCGGCGGCGGCTCGCTCAATTACGCCAACACTCTCTACGTACCGCCGAAACCGTTCTTCGAAGACCGGCAGTGGGGGCACATCACCGACTGGCAGGACGAGCTGAAGCCGTACTACGACCAGGCACAGCGGATGCTCGGCGTGCGCCTGAACCCGACCATGACCCCCTCGGACGTCCACCTCAAGGCCACCGCCGACAAGATGGGCGTCGGCGACTCCTTCCACCTGGCGCCGGTCGGCGTCTTCTTCGGGGACGGCCGGGACGCCGGCGGTACGGCGCAGGCCGCACCCGGCGCCGAGGTGCCCGACCCGTACTTCGGCGGCGCGGGCCCGGCCCGCCGGGCCTGCACCGAATGCGGCGAGTGCATGACCGGCTGCCGGCACGGCGCCAAGAACACCCTCAACGAGAACTACCTCCACCTCGCCGAGCAGGCCGGTGCCGTCATCCACCCGATGACCTCCGTGGTCACCGTCACCGAGGACTCCCGCGGCGGCTTCGCCGTCGGCACCCTGCCCACCGACGACAAGCGCAAGGGCAAGGGCCGCACCTTCACCGCCCGCCGGGTGGTCGTCGCCGCCGGCACGTACGGCACCCAGACCCTCCTGCACCGGATGAAGGACAGCGGCCTGCTGCCCCGCATCTCCTCCCGGCTCGGCGAACTGACCCGCACCAACTCCGAGGCGCTGGTCGGCGCGCAGACCGACGACCGCCGCTACCGCAAGGCGCACGGCGCGCCGAAGGCCGACTTCACCCGCGGCGTCGCGATCACCTCGTCCATCCACCCGAACGACAGCACCCACATCGAGCCGGTCCGTTACGGCAAGGGCTCCAACGCGATGGGCAGCCTGTCCATCCTTCAAGTCCCGATCGCGACCCGCGGGCCCCGCGCCCTCGCCTGGGCCGCCAACTGCGTACGCCACCCGCTCCTGCTGCTGCGCTCACTGTCCAACCGCCGCTGGTCGGAGCGGACCATCATCGGCCTGGTCATGCAGTCCCTGGACAACTCCCTGACCACGTACCGCAAACCGGGCGGCCTGGGCAAAGGCCTGCTCACCGCCCGCCAGGGCCACGGCGCGCCCAACCCCCAGCAGATCCCCGAGGCCACCGAGGCCGCCACCCTGCTCGCCCAGGAGATCAACGGCTTCGCGGGCAGCAACGTCGGCGAGCTGATGGGCACCCCGCTGACCGCGCACTTCCTGGGCGGCTGCCCGATCGGCGAGGACGCGGACCACGGCGTGATCGACCCGTACCACCGCCTGTACGGCCACCCCGGCATCTCGGTGGTCGACGGCTCGGCGGTCTCCGCGAACCTCGGCGTCAACCCGTCGCTGACCATCACCGCACAGGCCGAACGCGCCATGTCCTTCTGGCCCAACAAGGGCGAGGCCGACGTCCGCCCCGCGCCGGGCCGCCCGTACCGGCGGCTGCCGGCGGTGGCGCCGCGCCGCCCGGCCGTGCCCGAGCAGGCGTTCGCCGCCCTGCGGCTGCCGCTGCTGCCGGTGCCGGCCGTCCCGCCGAAGGCGCGGACCGCGGCGCCGACGGAGAGCTGACCTGCGGCGTACGGGCCGCACCGCGCTCGGTACGGCCCGTACGTCCCCCGTCCCGTCAGGCCGCGTCGGCGCCCTTGCGGCGGCGTACGGCGAACACCGCGCCCGCGCCGACGGCCACCGCCGCCGCACCCGACAGGGCGAGGGCCGGCAGGCCGGAGGACGTGCCGGTCTCGGCGAGCTGCCCGGTGACCGGCAGCCGCGCCTGCTGCTTCTTCCCACCCTGCGGCGCCGGGTGGTTGGGGCGCGTGCCGGGCTTTCCCTGGGAGTCGGGCACGTGGCCCGGCGCGGTGCTGCCGGCGGGCAGGATGTCGAACGGGTAATCAGCGGATTCGGAGAAGCCGCACTTCAGGTCCGCGTTCAGGTACCAGCCCACGCTGACCGCGCCGCCGTAACTGGCGGGCGTCCTGGCATCGGCCTTCAGCCGCAGCCTGGCCTCCGCGTACTCCCCGGGCCGCAGGCCGTCGGCGTCACCGATCGAGGCGAAGTAACCGTCGCCCTCCTCGGGGCCCGCCACCGGCTTCCACCGGCCGGTGGAAGCGTCGAACCATTCGAGGCTCAGATGGCTGGACACATCGTCGCTCGTCTTGTTGTCCAGCGCGAAGACCTGCGCGTACGCCTCCACGGACAGGATGCGTCCGGTGGAGATGTTGGTGGCGCGGTAGGTGAAGTCCACCCAGCCGGACCCGGCGACGATCTTGCTGGGCAGGCCGCGGAGTTCGGCCCTGACCGACCGCTCGCTGGACCAGTCCTCGCACTCCGGGGCGGCGGTGGGCGTGGTGGTCGGGGTGGCCGTGGGCACGCCCGGCCCGGACTCGGTGTTCTTTCCGGGAACCGCCCCCTTGGGCGGCACCGGCGCACCGGTGGTCGTCCCGCCCCCGCCCTGCGGCGGCTTGCTGCTCCCGTCCGGCGCCGGGGTGCCGGAGGGCCCGGTCGCGCCGGACGTCGGCGTCGGTGTGGACGGGGTGGCGGCGGACGCGGTGGCCGTGGGGGTCTGCCCGGGCGGCTCGGCGGCGTACGCGGCGGGTGCCGCCAGCAAGGCGGCGGGGGCTATGGCGGCCGTCGCGGTGACGGCGGCCAGGGCGCGGCGGAGCTTCATCGTGAAGACCTCTCGGGCCGAAGTGCCGTGATCACGGCACCGTTTCGGGACAGGCCGTCGCGGTGGGGCGCGGTGTGGCCGGTGCGATTGCAGATACTGACCGGCTGTGACCGGAAAAGGTTGCACGGCCCGGCGAAGGTCCCCGCCCGCCCATAGCGAAGGGCCCCGGGACGCCACCCGCGAGGGGGGTGCGGGCGGCCGCGGGGCCCTTGGCTTTCGGCGCCGGCGTCAGGGCAGCGTCGGCGCCGAGGGGGCGGCGCCGGGGGGGGGTAGGCGCCGCTGGCTCTCAAGTTGTCCGGGGGCGGGCACCCCCGCGGGTGCGGCGTCCGTCGTGCCGACGCCGGTGGCTCCGGCGCTCGTACGCCGTACGGCGGTCCGGACCGCCGACGGTCACCGTCGCCCGCTCGGGGCACGGCGTGCCGCACGCACTGCCGTGCTTCGGGCACGGTGTGCCGCTTCTGTGCATCGTGCTGGACGCGCCACACCGGACGCAACCGTTTCGACCGGATGCGGTCGGTCCCAGGCGTCCCCGAAACCGACCGCCCCATCGGATGTGGCCGGGCTGCTGTCCCCTGCTGACCGGCCACAACACCGCAGCGAGGTCCCACGACGCGGACCGCTCCAAGTCGGTCGGCGTCTCATCGCTCCGGCGGATCCGCCCACGGGCGGCGTCTACGCGTAGTCCTGCAGACCGCACCTGGCTGGCGTGGCACCCGGAACAACGAAGCCCGGCGGGGGCCGGTCACGGCGCCGTACGGGTGAGTCGGCAGCGGATCTCCGCGCCCACCCCCGTCACCCCCGTGCCCCGACCCGGCCGCCGCCTCAGATCCGCCCCCGGCACAGCTCCAGCAGCGTCATCGCGAGGGCGGTGCCGGGCCGGCCGAGCTGCCTCCGGTAGTGCTCCAGCACCTCCATCTCGCGTGCCAGGTTCACCCGGCGCCCGCCGGAGCCGATGCGCTCGCGCTGGATCACGGCCGAGACGGCCATCCGTTCCTGTACGAGGCCGATGATCCGGCCGTCGAGATCGTCGATCCGCTCCCGGGCGTCCGTGATCACACCGGCCGCCGCCTCGGTACGCGCGCCCGTCTCGGGCTTCACCGCGGCCCGGCCCGTGTCCTTGGCCACAGGAATCGCCACCGGGTCCGTGACCGCCTGGATACCGCTCATGTCCGTCACTCCTACGGATCATGACCCCGCAGCCGCCGTCCGTACCGCCTACGGCCCCGCCACCCGCAGAAAAACCGAGCGCCCCGGGCCTGTACCGGCCCGGGGCGCCTGGGAAGTCGCTCGTCAGTTGATCAAGCAGCACGACCATGGCAGCCGGACGGGCCGGTGCCATAGGTAAAGACGAAGGTCAGCTGCTTGTACATGGCGCTCAGTATGAGCCCGTTAGAATCGAAAGTCCAACCCCTTGCACCACCACCGCCGGAAGGCCGCCGAAGTGCCATCAGCGACACCTGCTGCCGCCCCCGACGTCGTCCTGGTAGTCGACTTCGGCGCGCAGTACGCCCAGCTCATCGCCCGCCGCGTACGCGAGGCCCGGGTCTACAGCGAGATCGTGCCGTCCACCATGCCGGTGGCCGAGATGCTCGCCAAGAACCCCAAGGCGATCATCCTCTCCGGCGGCCCGTCGTCGGTCTACGCCGAGGACGCGCCCAGCCTGGACCGCTCCCTGTTCGAGGCCGGCGTCCCGGTCTTCGGCATGTGCTACGGCTTCCAGCTCATGGCCACCACCCTCGGCGGCACGGTCGACAACACCGGCGCCCGTGAGTACGGCCGCACCGACCTGCACGTCTCCAAGAACGCCTCGACCCTCTTCGAGGGCACCCCGGCCGAGCAGCCGGTGTGGATGTCGCACGGCGACGCCTGCTCCGCCGCGCCCGAAGGCTTCACCGTCACGGCCTCCACCGACATGGTCCCGGTCGCCGCCTTCGAGAACGACGAGAAGAAGCTGTACGGCGTGCAGTACCACCCCGAGGTGATGCACTCCACGCACGGCCAGCAGGTCCTGGAGCACTTCCTCTACCGGGGAGCGGGCATCGAGCCGGTGTGGACCACCACCAACGTCGTCGAGGAGCAGGTCGCGGCCATCCGCGAGCAGGTCGGCAGCGCGCGGGCGATCTGCGGCCTGTCCGGCGGCGTGGACTCCGCGGTGGCCGCCGCCCTCGTCCAGAAGGCCATCGGCGACCAGCTCACCTGCGTGTACGTCGACCACGGCCTGATGCGCAAGGGCGAGACCGAGCAGGTCGAGAAGGACTTCGTGGCCGCCACCGGCGTCCAGCTCAAGGTCGTCGACGCTTCCGAGCGCTTCCTGAAGGCGCTGGCCGGGGTCTCCGACCCGGAGGAGAAGCGGAAGATCATCGGCCGCGAGTTCATCCGGGTCTTCGAGCAGGCCCAGGCGGAGATCGTCGCCGAGTCCGGCGCGGCCGGTGAGCCCGTGAAGTTCCTGGTCCAGGGCACGCTCTACCCGGACATCGTGGAGTCCGGCGGCGGCACCGGCACCGCGAACATCAAGTCCCACCACAACGTGGGCGGCCTCCCCGAGGACCTGGAGTTCGAGCTCGTCGAGCCGCTCCGCCAGCTCTTCAAGGACGAGGTCCGCGCGGTCGGCGCCGAGCTGGGCCTGCCCGACGAGATCGTCCAGCGCCAGCCCTTCCCCGGCCCCGGCCTCGGCATCCGCATCGTCGGCGAGGTCACCAAGGAGCGCCTGGACCTCCTCCGCGAGGCCGACGCGATCGCCCGCGAGGAACTGACCGCGGCCGGCCTGGACCGCGAGATCTGGCAGTGCCCGGTGGTCCTCCTCGCCGACGTCCGCTCCGTCGGCGTCCAGGGCGACGGCCGCTCCTACGGCCACCCGATCGTGCTCCGCCCGGTCTCCTCCGAGGACGCGATGACCGCGGACTGGACCCGTATGCCGTACGACGTCCTGGCCCGCATCTCCACCCGCATCACCAACGAGGTCGCCGACGTCAACCGCGTCGTCCTCGACGTCACCAGCAAGCCCCCGGGCACCATCGAGTGGGAGTGACCCCCTCGTAGGTCCCCACGCAGGTCAACGCCGCAGCCGTCGCTCGTCAGTTTGAGCGGCGGCTGTGGCGTTCCTGGTGGGTACGCTGGCCGTACGGCCCAGAATCCCGTCCATGGGAGGACTCATGACCGCTGAGACCACACACCACTGGCCCGTGCCCCCGCCGGACGGTTACACCGTGGACGACCTGCTGACCCTGCCCGACCTCCCGCCGCATACGGAGTTGCTCGACGGGAGTTTGGTTTTTGTGAGCCCACAGAGGTTTTTCCACAGCGTCGTGATCGATGCGTTGGTCAGCGGGCTGCGACGCACGGCGCCGCCGGAACTGACGGTCGCGCGCGAAATGACCGTGCTGATCGACGAGCGCAACGGCCCCGAGCCGGACATCACGGTGGTGCGAGCCGCGGCGGTGCGTCACTCGGACCAGACACATTTCCAGGTGCGAGACGTTCTGCTCGCCGTCGAAGTCGTTTCTCCCGAATCCGAGGCACGGGACCGCGACACCAAGCCGCACAAATACGCAAACGCGGGCATCCCGCACTTCTGGCGGGTCGAAAAGGCCAGGCGTGGTGGCTACCCCGTCGTGCAGGTCTTCGAGCTGGACAGGGAGACCCGCACCTACCGCTCCGTGGACACCTTCCGGGAGCAGGTGAAGCTGAGCGCCCCCTTCGACGTCGACATCGACCTCACCGAGATCGTCCTCCCGTGAGCGTCACCCCGCGCAAACCCTTGGCAAATGGTGCCTCAAGTCGGTAAATGCGCTTTGCGGGGCGTAGCCGCGAAATGTTGATCTTGTTCGGTACATCTGACGGAGGGCCGCGTGCCCTCCTCCGACGGACTTGAACAGGAAAAACATCACTTCATGCGTATGACGGCACGTCAGCGGACCAGCCTCGCCACGGCACTTGCGGCCGGAGCCGCCCTCCTCGCCGCCGCACCGGACGCCGGCGCGGCCACCGCCTCTTCCGGTCAGACACTGGACCAGGTGCTGGCCCCCTCGGGCAAGACGACCACCTTCGCCCGCGACACCGCGTGGACGTTCTCCAAGCTGAAGGGCGACCACCACCTCGCCGCAGGCAAGGACGGCAGCGTGTCCATCGAGGACGGCAAGGGCGAGAAGCTCCTCACCATGACGCCGCGGCCGGTCCAGGACCTGGACGGGCACCTGCACAAGGTGACCTGGACGGTGAAGGGCAACACCCTGCACCAGCACGTCGACACCCCCAACGCCACGGTCAAGGGCGTGCTGGCGCCCGAGATCACGACGCGCGGGTTCTGGGACTGGGCCAAGTGCCTCGGTAAGAAGAGCCTGGACACGGCCGAGCTCGGCGGCGTCGCCGGCTGCGTGGCCGATCTGGAGACCGGCTGCGCCCCCGGAGCGGCCGTGGGCGGCTTCGGCGGCGCCGTGGCCGGGGCGGTCCAGGGCGCTCACAAGTGCTGACCGTCCCGGCGGAAGGCAGGCTGTGGAGGCGTACCGAGGGAGTGGCGTGATGAAGCGGAACGAACCGCGCCCGCCGGACCACCGGGTGTTCTTCGCGGGCACGGTCGCCGTGGCCATCTGTGTGGGCACGGGCGTGATGGCGTCCCTGTCCGGATGGTGGTCGGCCGTGGCGGGGGTCGGTGCCGCTGCCGTGGTGGCGCTGGTGGGCCGGCTGTGGCTCCGGCAGGCCGATCTGCGGTACCGGACGGCACGCGTCCTTGCGGAGGGCCGCGACCAGGAGGAGCGGCCGGAGTAGCGGGACGGCCGGCGGGGCGGGACGACTGGAGGAGCGGGCTATCGCGGCTCCGCCCCGTAGCGGAGCCCGTCGACGAGGAGGGTGACCATGCTCTGAGCGGGGCTGTTGCCGTTCTCCTCGGCGGGCTGGGTCAGGTTGGCCACGGCGCGCAGCAGGTCTTCGGGGTCCAGTTCCAGGTCGGAGCGGAGGTGCCCGGCGCTCGCCGCGGTGTCGAGGAGGGTGCTGAGGACGGGCACGAAGCGCTGCTGGAAGTAGGCGGGCAGGCTGTCGAAGGCCGGGTCGCCCGAGTGCAGCGCGCTGCTGAGGCCGCGCTTCGTGGCGATGAAGGCGGCGAAGCGCTGGAGCCAGCGGGCGAGCGCGTCGACCGGTTCGTACCGCTCCATGAGGGCGGGCGCGGCGTCGGCGCAGGCATCGACCTCGTGGCGGAAGACCGCGGCGATCAGGTCCGCGCGCTGCGGGAAGTGGCGGTAGAGGGTGCCGGCGCCCACGCCCGCCTTGGCGGTGATCTGCCGTACGGGGGCGTCGACCCCGGCGGTGGCGAAGACTTCCGCGGCCGCGGTGAGCAGGGCGTCGGTGCTGCGCTGGGCATCGGCGCGCACGCGCTTGCCGGGGCGCTCGTCCGTGCTGCCCGCGCCGGTCTGCTGCTGCGTGCCCTTGCTCACGGTCCTCCTCCGCCCATGGAACGCCGTTCCGCTTACGTCGTCGTCAGCGTAACGCGCGGCGTCCGGCACCGGCCACGGCCGGCGTGCCCGGGGCCACTCGGCTCACTGGAGCCAGAACCGCGTCCGCTCCAGCCACACGTCGAGCAGCTGCCGGTCCCCGATCGTCTCCACGCCGTCCGCGACGGCGGGCCGTCCGTACAGGAAGAGCACCAGGTCGGTGACGGTGCCGCGGACGGCGACCGCGGCCTTCTCGTGGGTGGGGCGCCAGACGGGGGCCTCGCCGGTGAGGTCCACGAACCACTCCGCTTCCGTGTCCGTGGCGTGGAAGTGCAGCGTGCGGCCGGGCCCGAGCAGGACGGGCGCGCCGGGCTGCTCCTCGGCGATCTCCTCGACCGCGTGGAACCCCATCCACTCGTCGAGCGCGTCGCGCGCCACGTCCGCGTCCAGGACGTACTCCCGGCCGGCTGCCAGCGCGGCGTCGGCCCGGTGGAGGGCGGTTTCGTGCGTCATGCGGCGGGCCCAGAAGACGGGCGTCCCACCGGGGGCGACGGTCCATACGGGGACGTCGGGTCCGGCGGCGCGCAGGGTGTCCGACAGCCGGGTGGCGCCCTCGGCGAGCAGGGCGTCCAGGGCTGCCGGGTCCTCACCGGCGAGCTTCGGCGTCTCGTTGACCAGTTCGTCGGAGACGGGCTCCGTCGAGCGGGTGCCGACGATCGTCTCGACCCAGCGGTGCGCGCCGTTGACGTGCCGGATGAGCTGGCCGAGGTCCCAGCCGGGGCAGGACGGCACGGTGGCCGCCGGATCCGTGCCCTTGACGGTGTCCCGCAGCAGGTCGGCCTGGCGGACGATCTCGGCGCAGTAGCGGTCGTAGCTCAGGGGAGTACCGGTCGTGGCAGCCATGGGGGCACGGTAATGGCCCGGGCGCCGCTTCCGTAGTGATTTTCGGCGCCGGGCCGGGAGCTGTCCTGCCCGTCCGCCGCGGCCGCCTGGGGCACCGCGGCGGGCGTGCGTCGGCGAGGATGGCGCCGTACCCCTGTTCACCCCCGCTACCGGCAGGTAGCTTCCGCTGCGAGCCGTACGTGCGTAAGGAGGAAGCCGCCATGCCCGACCCCACGCCGAACACCCCGCCCGCGCCGAATATCCCGCCCATGCCGAACACCCCGCCCGCGCCGAACACCGCGCCCATGCCGAACACCCCGCCCGCGCCGAACACCGCGCCCATGCCGGACACCCCACCCGCGCCCAACCCCCCGCCCGCCCCGGTCCCCACCGACCAGCTGCACTTCGCCCTGCCGCCCCAGCACGCGACCGTCGAGGAGGAGCGCCGCCACCGCAAGGAGCGCCTCGCGGCGGCGCTGCGGCTCTTCGGCCGGTTCGGGTTCGAGGAGGGGGTGGCGGGCCACATCACCGCCCGCGACCCGGAGTTCACCGACTGCTTCTGGGTGAATCCGTTCGGCATGTCGTTCAAGCACATCACGGTCGGCGACCTGATCCTGGTCAACCACGAGGGCAAGGTCGTCGAGGGCCGCCACCACGTCAACCAGGCGGCGTTCGCGATCCACGCGCAGGTCCACCGGGCCCGCCCGGACGTCGTCGCCGCCGCGCACAGCCACTCGGTGTACGGCCGTGCCCTGTCCACGCTCGGCGAGCTGCTGGACCCGATCACCCAGGACGTGTGCGCGTTCTACGAGGACCATGCCCTGTTCGACGATTACACGGGCGTCGTGGTGGACGAGGAGGAGGGGCGGCGGATCGCGCTCGCGCTCGGGCCGCACAAGGCCGTGATCCTGCGCAACCACGGCCTGTTGACGGTGGGGGACTCGGTCGACGCGGCGGCCTGGTGGTTCATCACGATGGAACGTTCCTGCCAGGTGCAGCTGACCGCGCGGGCCGCCGGCAAGCCCGTACTGATCGACCACGAGAACGCCGTGCACACACGGGAACAGCTCGGCAACGACCTGGTGGCGTGGATCAACTACCAGCCGCTGTACCAGCAGATCATCCGCAGCGAACCGGACCTGCTGGGCTGAACGGCACCTGCCGGGCCGACCGGCTCCGCCGCCCCGTACGGCCCGGCGTCAACAAGCCGGGCCGCCCGTCACCGCCCCACATCCCCCGTCACCGCCCGTAAAGCCGCCCGCCCGGCTTTTCGCCCTCCCCACTTACGGCACAATTCCCTCGCAGTACGGTGAAGTTGGCGACGACTGGTGGCTGGGGCGGAGCGGACGTGTCGGTGGAGACGGCGGGCGGGACGACGGGGGCGTCCGGATCGCCCGGAGGAGCTGAGGATTACGCGGCGGCCGGGGTACCCGGCAGCCCGGGGTCCGGAGCGGGCGGTTACGGCGGCGGCGACGGCGGTGACTGCACCTGCGGCCAGTGCCCGCGCGGCGCCCGCGAGGGGCACCGCAGGGCGGTCGCCGCGTTCGTGGCGCTGCGCGAAGAGTACGCCGCGGGCCGTGGCGTACCGGCCGCGCTGGCCCACTCGGCGGGCGCGGCGCGGCAGTGGGTCTCGGACGAACTGGCGCTGTCGGCCCGTACGGTCGCCGAGCGCGCCGCCGCCGAGGGCACGGCCTGGCTGGACGCGGTGTGGCGGCGCACGCTGCTGGTGCTGTGGACCGGCATCGGCGTGCTGGTGCTCGTACAGGCGCTCACCGCGATCGGTACGGGCTGGACGGCACCGCGTACGGCGGGGCTGGTGGCGGCGACGGTCGTGGCGCTCGCCCTGACCGGCGCGGGGTGGCGCCACCGGGCGCGCGGCGGCCTGCTGGCGCCCCTGATCGGCGAGGACAACCGGCTCTCGACCTCGCGCACGGTGGCGGCCGGCTGGCTGCTGCTGGTGGCGTACGCCGTCCTCGTGCAGGCCGTCCACCTGGCCGTGGTGACGGACGCGGACGCCCGCCAGGTGCTCGTGGACGGCCTCGAACTGCCGCGCGGCGCCGGGCTGCTGACCGTACTGACGGTCATCTGCGCGGTCGCCGTCCTGGTCCGCCGGGTCGTCGCCGTACGCATCCAGGGCCGCCGCCTGCAGAAGGTACGCGCGGAACGCCCGCGCGCCGCCGACCTGCTCACGGACGACGCGGGGCGCGGCAGCCTCACCGACACCCAGTTCCTGCTGCTGAACGTGGCCGCCCTGTCCTTCGCCCTGGTCCGGCTGGCCCGCGACCCGTCCCGGCTGCCGGACCTGCCGTGGGCGTTCGTCGCCGTCGTGGTGGTCGGCTCGGTCATGTACCTGGCGGGCAAGTACGCGGAAGGCGGGCGTCCGGTCGTCCTGTCGGTCGTCCGGGCCCGGGAACCGGGTGACCTGGCCGCGCCCATCCGCACCGGCGACGACATCGAGATCCGCGGCACCGGCTTCGTACCACCGGGCGCACAGGGCGCGGACGCGCTGGCCCGTACGGTCGTACGGATCGGGACGGTGCACGCGCACGTACCGCTGGTGCCGGTCGCCGGCGGCTTCGGCAACCCGACGGACGGCGTACTGACCGTGCCCGTCCCGGCGGACGTCGAACCGGGCCGGGTGGAGGTCCGGGTCGTCACGGCGGCGGGCGTGGAGACCAACGCTTACACGATCGACGTACAGGACTGACTGACGTGCGGGGCCGGTCGACGGATGGGACTGAGTGACGGACGGGACTGGCCGTCGTACGGGACTGACTGACGGACGGGACTGACGTACGGGACTGGTCGTCGTATGGGACCGATCGTCGTACGGGACTGACCGACGTACGGGATCGATCGTCGTACGGGACTGGCCGACGTACGGGACTGACCGTCGTCCAGGCCCGACGCCCGCGCGAGGACTGAACGCCGGGTACGCGCGCGCCCGTACCCCTGGTGGAACACCCGGCCGCGGACACCCCACCGTCCGCGTCGGGCGGCGACGGAGAGGCGGGACGCCATGTCTCACGCGGATCGTGCGGTCGGCAGCGGCCTGGGCGGGGCCGGTGCGGGCAGGGGAGGCGGGCCGCGCGCGACGATGGCGCGGTACGCACTGCTGCCGCTGCGGATCTTCCTCGGCGTGACCTTCGTCTACGCGGGCCTGGACAAGCTGACCGACTCCGCCTTCCTCACCTCCACCGGCACCGGCTCGGTCGGCGAACTGATGCGGCAGGTACGGGACACCTCGGCCGTGCCCGCGCTGGTGGACCTGGCTCTGAAGAACCCGGCGGGCTTCGGCTACGCCATCGCCGCGGGGGAGCTGGCCGTCGGCCTCGGCACGCTCGCCGGCCTGTTCACGCGGGTCGCCGCGCTCGGCGGCGCGCTGATCTCGCTGAGCCTGTGGCTCACCATGAGCTGGTCGACCCAGCCGTACTACTACGGCAACGACCTCGCCTACCTGATGGCGTGGCTGCCGCTGGTACTGGCCGGGGCTCCGATGCTGTCCCTGGACGCGGCCCTGGCGGCGCGACGCAGCAGGCAGGGGCGGCAGTTGTTCGGGTGAGGGTGAGCGGCCACAGCAGGACGTCGAAGCCCTCCGCCTCCCCTGGTGCCCCTGAGGCCCCAGCCTCGACCCGGGCTCCCGGTCACGGCTGTCCCGGTCACGGCTGTCCCGGTGACGGCTGTCTCGGTGACGACTGTCCCGGTGACGAACGCCGACGCCGTACCGCCGACCAGACGGCCGCCGTGATCCCGGACAGGCACAGGCCCGCCGGTACGGCCAGTACCGGCAGCGCGCCGGGGAGTTCCCAGGCCCTGGCTGCCTCGCCCACGTAGGCGCCGCCCACGCCCAGCGCGGTCAGGCCGGTGAGGAGCCGGGCGGGCTCGAACGCGTGACGCTTCACTGCTCTGCTCCCGTCTGCGGTGCGGCCCGCTCCACCGCCACCTGCCCCGCGCCCACCTTGAGGTCGAGGTCCAGCGTGCCGTGCGGCTTCTCGCCCTTCTTCAGGCCCGTCGCGGGCAGGGTGATGGTCTGGTCCTGGTCGGCCGCGAGGTGGAAGTCCTCCGGCGTCTCGCCCGGCAGCCGCACGTCGCCGAGGCCCACGTCGACGTGCAGCCGTGTGGTGACGCCGTCGGGCACGGTGACGCTGAGCTGTCCGGCGCCGACGGTGGCGCTGGTCCGTACGGTCTGCCCGTTCTTGAACGGTACGTTGCTCAGGTCCAGCTCGCCCCGCCCGGCGCCGAGTTCGTAACTCGGCTGTACGGAGGCGGTGTCCATCGGGAGCCAGACGCGGTTGCGCCAGTCGGCGTCGATGTCGTCCGGCAGCACCGCGGCGCCCGCCAGCAGCACGGACGTCAGGACGACCATGAAGACCGTGCCGCCGCCGGTCCGTCCGAACCACGCGCTCAGGACGAGCCCGAGGCCGAACACGACGAGCGCGGCGGAGAACCCGGCGACCAAGGCGGTGTTGAGCGGATACTCGGCCCTGGCGACCGCGCCCGCCCCCAGGCCCGCGACCAGCGCCAGCAGGAACGTCCAGCCGCCGATCGGCCGGCCCCCCCGCCGGCGCCTGGCCGGCGTGCCGGTCCGCGGCTCTCCAGGCGCCCCGGCCCACGCGCTCGCGCCGGACTTCCACTCCGCCGCACCGGCCGTCCCGTGTGCGGGGTACGCCTGCTCGTGCCCGTACGGAGTGTCGCTCGGTCCCCAGAGGTAGCCCATGCCGGCCGTCCCTTCCTTGGAGAGCGGATCCCGCCACCAGGACGGGGTGTTCCGTGTGGGCGGCGCCGTCGTCTCGGGCGGTGCTGCGTCCACGACGGCCTGCGCGGCGGCCGGGTCGGTGGCGCCGGTCCCGTCCGTCCCCGCCGCGCGGCGCTGCCGCGACCAGTACGCCGAACCGCCCACCGCCAGCGCGAGCATGAGGGTGAAGGTCAGCACACCGCGGTTGGCGAGCGAGGTCAGGAAGAAACCGCAGCCCACCAGCGCGAACAGCAGCGCGGTCAGCGCCGTGCCCTCGACCCGGCCCGAGAGCAGCTTGCGGCCCTCGTTCTCGTCGTCACCGTCCTGCGGGATCAGCAGCCAGGCGAAGCCGTACGCGATGAGGCCGATGCCGCCGGAGGCCGCCAGCACGGCCAGCACGATCCGGAAGATCACCGGGTCCAGCCCCCAGTGCCGGCCGAGCCCCCCGCACACGCCCGCGATCACCTTGTGCCGTCGGCTGCGGCGCAGCAGAGCCTGCGGAGCCGGGCGGCCCGGCGCGGCACCGGGCGGCGGGGTGCCGATGGGGCCGCCGGTGGGGCCAGTGGGGCCGGTGGGGCCGCCGGTGGCTCCGGGAGTGCCGGGCGCGGCTCCTGCGGAACCGGATGCGGCTCCTGCGGAACCGGGCGAGGCTCCTGCGGAACGGGGCGCGGCTCCCGTAGGGCCCGGCGTCTCCTCGGCGGGCGCAGCATCGTTCATGCGCCCATGGTGGCAAGCGGGACCGGCAGGCGGCATCCGTGGGAACCCTGGTTGGTCCCTGAGATCGCCCTGGTGTACCGGGGAACCCGCCCCCGGAACACAACACACTCACGTCCGGTGACCGGACGCGCCTGCCGCGGCATCGGCGTAGCGCCGGGCCAGGCGCGCGCACGCCGCCTTCAGCTCGTCCGGCCCCACGATCTCCATGTCCACGTCGAACCTGCCGAGCGCGGCGGCCAGCGCGGGCCACGACCAGGACCCCAGTACGAGCCGGCAGCGGTCCGGACCGACCTCCTCCACCACGCCGTCACAGGTGTACCGGGCCACGGCATCCGCGGGCATCGCGAGGATCGCCTCTCCCTGGCAGGGCCACCCGCCCACCCCGTCGGAACCCTGGAACTTGCTCAGGACGAAGGCGCCGACATCCCCTCCGGGCACCTCGCGCGGGGTGAACCGCGGCCCGGCAGGGGTGCGCGGCGCGATCCGGTCCGCCCGGAACGTACGCCAGTCCGCGCGGTCGAGGTCCCAGGCGACGAGGTACCAGCGGCCCTTCCAGGTCACGAGGTGATGCGGCTCCACCCGGCGCGGCGGCACGGGCCCGGCCGCCTCCGGGACGGTCGCTAACCCGTCCGGCGCGGTTCCTGATCCGTCCGGCGCGGTTCCTGATCCGTTCAGCGCGGTTCCTGATCCGCCCGGCACGGCCCCCGATCCGCCTGGCACGGCCCCCGATCCGCCCGGCGGCGACACCGGTGCGTATACGTAGTCGAAGCGCAGCACCTCGCGCGCGTGGACGGCCGCGCCGAGTGCCATCAGCACGCCGCTGCCGACCGGCGGATTCGGCCGGGCGACCGGCCGTTCGACGGTGGTGACCTGGAGGGAGTCGATCCGGCGCCGCAGCCGTGCGGGCATCACCTGCCGCACGGTGTGCAGGGCCCGCGCCGCGGCGTCCTCGACGCCGGCGCCGTTGGCGGTGGCGATCCGGAGGGCGACGGCGAGGGCGACGGCCTGTTCGTCGTCGAACAGCAGCGGGGGCAGTTCCGACCCGGCGTCGAGCCGGTAGCCGCCGTCGGGCCCTTTGGTCGAGGCGATCGGGTAGCCGAGTTCGCGCAGGCGGTCCACGTCGCGGCGTACGGTGCGCGGGCTGACGTCCAGCCGTTCGGCCAGCAGCGCCCCCGGCCAGTCCCGGCGTGCCTGGAGCAAGGAGAGCAAGGACAGCAGTCGCGCCGATGTCTTCTGCATGCCTGCCATCCTGCCGCCCGTAGAGGACACAACTTGTCCTCTATCTCCGGCAACGTAGGGCCCGCCACCACGGCCCCCCCACACCGGGCCCGCCACCACGGCCCCCACACCGGGCCCGCGACCACGGCCCCCCACCGGGCCCGCCACCACGGCCGACACCTCAAGGAAGCAACGGCCGACACCTCAAGGAAGCAGATGACCGTTCTCACCACCCGGGCGCTCAACCGCGCCACCCTCGCCCGGCAGTTGCTCCTCGACCGCGCGGACCTGTCCGCGCTGGACGCGGTGGCGCACCTGTGCGGCCTCCAGGCGCAGGAGCCGCAGGAACCGTTCATCGGCCTGTGGTCACGGCTGTCCGCGTTCGTCCCCGCGCAGCTCTCGGACCTGCTGACCGGACGGCACGTCGTACGCACCCACCTCATGCGCCGCACCGTCCACCTCGTCACCGCCGCCGACGCCCTGGCCTGGCGCGGCCGCCACGACGCGATGCTCCGCCAGCGCGTCCTCGGTACCTACCGCCGCGAACTCGAAGGCGTGGACCTCGACGCACTGGCCGCCGCGGGCCGCGCGGTCATGGCCGACGGCGAGCCCCGTTCGATGCCCGAGCTGGCCCGGGCCGTCGCCGGACGCTGGCCCGAGGCGGGGACGCGGCCGCTGGGGGAGATGCTGGTCGCCGCGCTCATCCCGATGGTGCAGCTGCCGCCGCGCGGCCTGTGGCGTACGAAGGCAGGCGTACGGAACGTTCCGCTCGCCTCCTGGCTGGGCCGCGACATCTCCGCCCCGACGGGCGACGGCACCGACCCCGTAGGCCAGTCCCTGGTCCGCCGCTACCTGGCCGCCTTCGGCCCCGCCGCCTCCGCCGACCTGCGCGCCTGGTGCGGCCTCGCCGGGCTGCCGCGCGCGGTCGCCGCCGTACGCGAGGAACTGGTCACCTTCCGGGACGAGCGCGGCCGGGAGCTCCTGGACCTGCCCGGCGCGCCGCGCCCCGACCCCGACACGCCCGCCCCGGTGCGGTTCCTGCCCGCGTTCGACAACGCGATCCTCGGTTACCAGGACCGTGGCCGGATCATCGACGACGCCCACCGCGGCCTGTCCGTCGCCGGTGCCCGCGTCGTCCTGGTGGACGGCCGGGTCGCCGCGACCTGGACGACCACCGAGGACGGCACCGTGACGGTCGCTCCGCTGCGCCGCTTCACCCGGGACGAGCGCACCGCGGTCACCGGGGAGGGGGAGGCGGTGGCGGCGTTCCTCTCCGACGGCGGCAGCCGGCGCGCGAAGATCGATTCGGCGGCCGGCTGAGCGACGGATTCCGTACACGTGTCCGATGATCGCGCCCCGCCCCTCTGGCGCAGGCCGCCGGGCGACTATCGTTGCGCCGGACACGTGTACGGGGGGAACCGAAGGGGCGCGGCGCGGTGACGGAGGCGGCGGTGGACGACGGGCGGCTGGTCGCCGGGCGGTACCGCCTGGTGGAGGAGATAGGCCGGGGCGGTATGGGGACCGTCTGGCGGGCCCACGACGAACTGCTCGGCCGGCAGGTGGCGGTCAAGCGGCTGCACGTCTCCCCGGAGCTGGACGCCGACGAACTGGCCCGCCGCAACGAGCGCACCCGCCGCGAGGCGCAGGCCGCCGCCCGGATCAACCACCCCAATGTGGTCAGTGTCCACGATGTCGTCGATGACGCCGGTCTGCCCTGCATCGTCATGGAGTACGTGCCTTCGGTGACGCTCGGCGACGTCATCAAGGAGGCGACCCTCTCGAACAGCTCGGTGCCGCCGGGCGAGGCGGCCCGGATCGGCCGCGGCATGATCACCGCGCTGCGGGCCGCGCACTCCGCCGGTGTCCTGCACCGCGACGTGAAGCCCGGCAACGTCCTGCTCGGCGAGGACGGCCGGGTCGTCCTCACGGACTTCGGCATCGCGGTCGCCACCGGCACGTCCACCCTCACCAAGACCGGCGAGCTGGTCGGCTCCATCGACTACCTCGCGCCCGAACGGGTCCGCGGCGGTACGCCGGGACCGGCCGCCGACCTGTGGGCGCTGGGCGCCACGCTCTACCAGGCGCTGGAGGGCCGGCCCCCGTTCCGCAAGCTCACGGCGGTCGAGACGGCGTACTCCATCGCCGTGGACCCGCTGGAGCCGCCGCGCAACGCCGGTCCGCTGACCGGGCTGATCGAGGCCCTGCTGGCGAAGGAGCCCACGGACCGGCCCTCGGCCGATGCCGTGGAGAAGGCGCTGCGCGCACCGGCCGCGTACACGGACACCACGTGGCTGAACGCGCCGGGAGCGCCGGGCGTTTACGGCGCGCGGAGCGCCCCGGGGGCTTCGGGCGGTCCGGGTGGTTCGGGCAGTCCGGGTCGTTCGGGTGGTCCCGGTGGTTCGGGTGGTCCCGGTGGTTTGGGCGGTCCGGGTGGTTCGGGTGGTCCGGATTCGGCAGGCGAGCGGGACACCGCCGGGGACGGTGGCATCGCGCCGACGGGCGGCATGACGACCCCGGTACCGGATTCCCCTGCGGACCCCCGCTCGGACACCCGCCCCCCTTCCCCGTCCGGCTCGTACCACTTGGCGCCTCCGGCCACCGGTGGTACGGCCGTCACCGGCAACATGGCCGCCATGGGCGGTACGGCTGCCACCGGCGGTACCGCCGTCACCGGCAGTACGGCTGCCACCAGCGGTACCGCCGTCACCGGCAACATGGCCCCACCAGGGGCCGGACCCGCAGACGGTACGGCCGTCACCGGCAGCATGGCCGCGATGGGCGGCGCGGCCGTCCCCGCCTCCCCCTCCTCCGGGAAGAAGCGCGGCAAGCGCGGCCGCAGGATCGCGCTGAGCGCCGTCGCCCTGGTCGCCGTACTGGCGGTCGCGGGCGGCACCCTGTACGCCCTCGGGATCATTCCGGGCGGCGGGAACGCGCAGGCGTCCGACGGCGCCGGCCCGCAGACCGAGGCGCCGTCGCCGTCCGCGTCGAAGACCAAGCCCAGCGCCAAGCCCACCCCGCGGCCGGTCCCCGCCGGGTACCACCGCGTCACGGACCCGGCGGCCGACGTCTCCTTCCCCCTGCCGGACGGCTGGACCCGCCAGCGGCAGGCGAACGGCAACGGCTCCACCTACCTCAACCCGAACCAGCTCGTCGGCCTGCGGATCGAGGTGCTCGACTTCGCGAGCGTGGATCCGCTGCGGCACTGGAAGGACAACGAGCGCAACTCCATCAACGAGGGCAAGTTCCCCGGGTACCAGCAGCTGCGGATGCAGGACACGGTCTTCCGCGGGCGTCCGGCGGCGCTGTGGGAGTGGAAGTGGACGGGCAGCAGACGCGACTTCCGCGCCATCGACCTGGGGTTCGGCCGGCCCGGCGAGAAGGAGTACGCGGTCTACCTGTCCGCGCCGTACGCCGAGTGGGACCGGTACAAGAAGGTATTCGACGCCGTCCTGGCCGGCCTCGTACTGCCTGAGGAGCGCCAGCAGTAGCGGGACGGTGGCCTCGGGGACACACCGGGTACGGGGCGGACTGTCACTTCTCCTGGTACCGGCCTGACCGGCCTGACCGGCCTGACCGGCCTGACCGGCCTGACCTGTCTGGCCGGTCTGACCTTCCTGCTCGGCCCTGCCACTTTCGTTACTCTCCGTTACAACTAAAGGTGACAGCAAGCCTAGGGGGTCCTCAGGGTCGACCCTGATGCCCCGCACCCGCCCCGCGTGTGACGATCGGTGCCATGACCACCGTGCCGACCCGGCCCGAGGCGAGCTACGCCACGGCGCCCGACCCCGACGACCCGCCCCTGCGCAAGCTGTACCGCAGCGCGGACGGGCGGCTGCTCGGCGGTGTCGCGCGCGGCCTGGCCGGGCACCTGGGGCTGCCGGTTTCCTGGGTACGGGTCGTGTTCATCGCGCTGTTCATGGCCGAGGGCATGGGCGCGCTGATGTACGCGGCCTTCTGGTTCATCGTGCCGCTGGGCGTCGGCGGCGTGGACGCGACGCGTGCGAACGCGACGCGCGTCGACCCGGCCGCCACCGCTCCCGGCCGCCTGCCCTGGTTCCGCAAGGGGCGCGCGGCCGGTGGCCGGAAGGCCGACAAGGGGCAGATGTTCGCGCTGCTCACGCTGCTCGCCGGCGCGGCCGTCGTCGCGTCGCGGTTCGAGCTGGGCCGGGCCAACGCGTATCTGTGGCCGGTCCTGCTGATAGGAGCGGGTGTCGCGCTGGTCTGGCGGCAGGCGGACAACGCGCGGCGCGCGCAGTGGCTGGAGATGGGCCGCCGCAAGGGCCTGCTGCCGGTCGTGCGGGGCGCGGCCGGTGTGGTGCTGGTCGGCTTCGGGGTGACCGGCATCGTGGTCCTCCAGGGCTCGGTGCGCAATCTCGGTTCGGTGCTCCAGGCCGCCCTTGCCGTCCTGGTCGGCATCGCGCTGCTCGCGGGCCCCTACCTGGTACGGATGACGCAGGACCTGTCCGAGGAGCGCCTGATGCGTATCCGCGCTCAGGAACGCGCCGAAGTCGCCGCGCATGTCCACGACTCCGTCCTGCACACCCTCACCCTGATCCAGCGCAACGCGGAGGACGCGCGGGAAGTGGCCCGTCTCGCCCGCGCCCAGGAGCGCGAACTGCGTGTCTGGCTCTACAAACCGGAGGGCCGCGGCAAGGACGAGGAGCAGGAGCCGGACACACTCGCCGAGGCGGTGCGCAAGTCGGCGGCCGAGGTGGAGGACCACCACGGCGTGCCGATCGAGGTGGTGGTGGTCGGTGACTGCCCGCTGGACGAACGGCTGAGCGCGCAGTTGCAGGCCGCGCGCGAGGCGATGGTCAATGCCGCCAAGTACGGTGGCGAGGGCGGTGCCGTGCAGGTGTACGCCGAGGTGGAGGGCCGTACGGTCTTCATCTCCGTACGTGACCGGGGCCCCGGCTTCGACCTGGACGCGGTCCCCGGCGACCGGATGGGCGTACGGGAATCCATCATCGGCCGCATGCAGCGCAACGGCGGCACGGCCCGGCTGCGCTCCGCGCCCGACGGCGGGACGGTGGTCGAACTGGAGGCGGAACGCCTGCCGGATGACGGATGATGACAATGACGCCAGAGCCAGAACCAGAACCAGAGCCACAGTCAGAATCGGAGCCGGAGCCGGAGCCGGAGCCGGAGCCGGGCTCAGGATCAGGCTCAGGATCAGGTTCAACGAGATCGAGGGACGGACGGACGAGATGAGCAGCGACGCCGCACAGGGTGACCAGGCCGGTGACCGGACCGGTGGCCCGGCCCGCACGGTACGGGTCGTCCTCGTCGACGACCACCGCATGTTCCGTACGGGCGTCCAGGCCGAGATCGGCCGTACCGACGAGACCGGCGTGGAGGTGGTCGGTGAGGCCGCCGACGTCGACCAGGCGGTCACGGTGATCACCGCCACCCGCCCCGAGGTCGTCCTGCTGGACGTGCACCTGCCGGGCGGCGGCGGCGTCGAGGTGCTGCGCCGCTCCGCTCCCCTCATGGCCGACCCCGAACGTCCCGTGCGCTTCCTCGCCCTGTCCGTCTCCGACGCCGCCGAGGACGTCATCGGCGTCATCCGCGGCGGCGCCCGCGGCTACGTCACCAAGACCATCACCGGTACGGACCTGGTCGACGCCATCTTCCGCGTCTCCGACGGTGACGCGGTCTTCTCCCCGCGCCTGGCCGGCTTCGTGCTGGACGCTTTCGCCTCCACGGACGCCCCGCCGGTGGACGAGGACCTGGACCGCCTCACCCAGCGCGAACGCGAGGTGCTGCGCCTGATCGCCCGCGGCTATGCGTACAAGGAGATCGCCAAGCAGCTGTTCATCTCCGTGAAGACGGTCGAGTCGCACGTCTCGGCCGTACTGCGCAAGCTCCAGCTCTCCAACCGCCACGAGCTGACCCGCTGGGCTACGGCCCGGCGGTTGGTGTGACGCAGGCGGCCCCGGGTGCCGGTGCGCTCGTACCGGCACCTGTGCCCGCACCCGCGACGCCCGCGCCGCCCGCGACGGCAAGGCTGGTACGGCGGCGCTGTCTCCGCCACCCGAGCTCCGGTACGAGCGAGACGATGCCGAGCGCCGCCAGCCCGGCCCCCAGCCAGATCGGCGCCCGCAGCCCGTACGCGCTGATGACCATTCCGCCGACCAGTGACCCCACGATCACGCCCAGCGTGATGAACGACGAGTGCACGGTGTTCACCAGCGCCCGCGCGTTCCCGGCGCGCTGGACGCGGGTGACCATCGCCGGGTTCATGGTGACCCCGACCAGCCCGATCCCCATCATGAACACCACAGCGGGCACCGGAACATGGGCGAGCAGCGCGAACCCGGTGAGGAACCCCAGGTTCAGCACCAGGCCGCAGAACAGTACGGCGACGGTGTGCCGGTCGGCGAGCCGCCCGACGACGGTGTTCCCAACGACGGTGGCCGCCCCGTACGCCACGAGCAGCAGCGGCACGGTGCCCGTCCCGAAGCCGGTGACCTCGGTCAGGATCGGGTTGAAGTAGCTGAAGACGGAGAATGTCGCCCCGATGATCAAGGTGCTGGTCGACAGTGCCAGCCACAGCCGGGGACTGCGGAACGCGCCCAGTTCCTGCCGTAGGCCGCCGCCCGCGTCGGCGCGCTCCAGCCTCGGTACGCCGAAGGCCGTGCACACCGCCGCGCCCACCGTGAGGGCCGCGATCGCCCAGAACGCGGCCCGCCAGCCCAGGTGTTCGCCGATCAGCGTGGACATCGGCAGGCCGAGCAGCGTGCCGAGCATCAGCCCGTTCATGGCTACGGCGATGGCGCGGCCGCGCGCCTCCGGGGGAGTGAGCTGGGCGCACACGGAGAGCGCCACCCCGAAGAAGGCCTGTGACGCGATGCCGGTGATGATCCGCGCGACCAGCATCGTCCCGTAGTCCGATGCGACGGCCGCCAGCACGTTGCCCACCAGGAACACCCCGAACAGCACCGCCAGGGCCCGCTTCTGGCGCAGCCGCATCACGCCCACCGTCAGGAACGGCCCGCCGACGGACATGGCCACCGCGAACGCGGTGATCAGATACCCGATCTGCGGCACGGTGGCCCCCAACCCTGCCGCCATCTGCGGCATCAGCCCAGCGAGGACGAACTCACTGGTCACCATGGCGAAGATGCCCAGGGCCAGGACGTACACGGCGCGTGGTACGCGCATGATCCCCCTCTTTTCCTAACCGATCGTTCCAAAAAATGGGCGTCCAAAAAATGGGCGTCCAGAAAATGGGCGTGCGGAACCCCGCGCGGGGCGGGGCGGCCGGCGAACGCGTCAGCGCAGTACGGTCATCGCCTGCTCGACCGCGTCATTGATCCGCCGCTCGTCGCCGGTCTTGCCGATGACCCGCAGGCCCTGGATGAAGGTGACCAGAAAACGGGCCTGCGCCCGCACATCCGCCCCTTCCTCCAGCTCGCCCTGCGCCTTCGCCCTGATCAGGGCGCCGGCGATGGCCGATTCCACCTCGTGGAGGGCCGTCTCGACACGCCGCTCCGCCTGCGTGTCCTGCGGCAGTAGCTCGACGGCGGTGTTCGTCACCAGGCACCCCTTGCGGTCCCGGTCCGCCAGCGACTCCTCGGCGAACGCCCGCAGGAACGCCCGTACGGCGGGCAGCGCCGGCCCCGGCTGGTTCAGCCGTTCCAGCGCCGCCACGCCTTCGTTCTCGCAGTACCGGTCCAGTGCGCGCAGGTACAGCTCGTGCTTGCTGCCGTACGTCGCGTAGATGCTGCCCCGGTTGATCCCGAGGTGCTCGACGAGGTCCTGCATCGACGTGGCTTCGTACCCCTTGCGCCAGAACAGCTCCAGAGCGGCCTGGAGCGTGGCACCCGGGTCGAACTCCTTGGTTCTGCCCATGCGGAGCACCCTACGCCGTACTTGACCGATCGTTCAAGAATGTGTGGTCGCCAGCTTCAGCTCGAACCACACGATCTTCCCGATCCCGTACGGGCGGGGGTACGCCCCCCACTCGTCCGCGAGCGCCGTCACCAGCGCGAGCCCGCGCCCGCCCTCGTCCTCGACCCCCGCCACCCGGGGCTCGGGCATCGCGGAACCGGCGTCCGCCACCTCCACCCGCAGCCGCCCCGCGAACAGCAGGCACCGCACGCGTACGTAGCGCCCGCGTGGGGCCCGCGCGTGGACACAGGCGTTGGCCGTCAGTTCGCTGAGGATGAGTACGGCGGTATCGGTGGCCTCGGCCTGCAACCGCCACACCTCCGCGAGTTCACGGAGGTACTTACGTGCCCGCCGCGCGCTACGGGGGTGGCGCGGCAACCACCATTCATTCTGAAGGGGGGAATTTCCGTCGTTCACGCCCCCGAGCATGTCGACGCGGGCGTACGGTCGGCAGCCGCGACGAGGGTACGCACCGGCCTGTACCGGTCGTGCCGACGATTAGGGGGCACGATGACGAAAGAGCCGGCCCAACTGCCCGCGACGTGGCGGTATTGCGGGGATCAGCTCAAGCTGTGGCGCGCCCGTGTGGGGCTTTCCCGGGAGGACCTCGCCGAGGAAGCGAATTACGACGCCGAGTACGTCAAGTCCATGGAGCAGGGCCGGCGTAGGCCGACGCTGCGGATGCTTCAGGTCGCGGACCAGATGTGCCGGGCTCACGGGATGCTGGAGTCGGCGCACAAGTACCTGAACCCGGAGAAATGTCATGAGCGCAGCACCGAGTTCATGGCTCTCGAAAAAGACGCGATCACATTGCACTGGTTCGAGTGCCTCCTGATTCCGGGCTTGCTCCAGACCGAGGAGTACGCGCGCGAGCTGATGAGCCACGGGTTCCCGCCCGTGGAAGACGACTTGGTGGAAGCGCGCGTCGCGTTTCGACTCGAACGTCAGGAAAAGCTGGAGGCCGAGCCGACCGCGCTGTTCAGCTTCGTCATTTACGAGGCTGCGATGCGCACGATGGTGGGAGGTGCCGAGGTGATGAAGCGGCAACTCGATCGACTGCTGGAGCGGCAGAGACTGCGCAACGTGTCGATCCAGGTTCTGCCGACCGGTCGCGCGCCCTACCAGGCGCTCAGCGGGCCGGTCGTGTTGCTCGAAACCGCCGAACACCAGACGTACGCATACTCCATGGCGCAGGGCGCCAGTACGTTGCAATCGGAGCCGGGTGATGTGAGTGAACTGGCCCACCTGTACGGCATGATTCGTATGCAAGCGCTGGGGGTCGAGGACAGCGACGCATACATCCGAAAGGTTGCGGCGGATCTATGAGCACTTCGGGCGTGTGGAGGAAGTCCAGCTACAGCGGCTCCGACGCCGACGCATGCGTGGAGATAGCCATCCAGTCGGATGCTGTCCGCATTCGCGACTCCAAGGACGTGACCGGGCCCCAGCTCATCGTCTCCTCCCGCGCGTGGGCGGCCTTCATCCCCTTCGCTGCTGCCGGAGCTTGAGCCCCGAGCGCCGGGGGGCGGACGTCGAGCCCCTTATCCAAGGAACGGGTGGGTTGGGACAACCCGCCCGCCCTCCCAACCCCCGCGCATACCAGTGCACGTGACGTTGCGCGACCAGGTTGCGACGGAACGTCGCCAGGCTTTACCGTCACCGCAGCAGGCGCAGTGCTTGCCCTCACCAAAACAGCCCCGGCCGGTGCTACCAACACCGAACCGAGGCCTGACCTCCAAGATCGGAACAAGCGATCTCGTGGCTGACACCAAACTTACTACGGCGCCCTGCGCGGCCGCCGCCCCTTCCCCCCACCCCCTCGCCGCCCCCGGCTACGGCAAACGCTCCGCCCCAGGCCAGGCGCGCCGCCGAGCGGACGACTTCTCGGCTCTCCCCGAACGCGAAGCGTTCATCGCCGCGTTCGTGGACCGGTTGCCGGACGGTGCCGCCATGGACGTCAAGACGCTCGCCGCCGCGCAGCCCCGCTACGGCCAGCAAGCCGTCCGCACGGCCCTCACCCGGCTCTCCGCCGCAGGCCACCTGCGCCGCGTACAGGAGACCGTCGGCCACGGCCGCTCCCAGTGGGTGTACCGCACCTACTTCACCCGTACCGCCCGCGACGACACCTGGTGGCACCACTTCCTGACCGGCACCGCCCCCGGCACCGCCACCCCCGCCCCCGCGCCACCACCCCCTCCTCCGCAGGCTCACCCTCCGCAGGTTCAGCCTCCGCAGGTTCAACCGGACGAGCGACCGCCGGCCCCTGAAGCCCCGCCCGCACCCCGCACGGTGGCCCTCGCCGACCCCCACCCGGCCCCACCGGCCCCCTCCCCGGCGTACGCGACCCTCGCCGCCCTCAGCACCGCCGACCCCCGCATGATCCTCTCCGCCGCCGAATGCGCCGCACTCGAAGGCCTCGCCGCCGAATGGCTGGCCCGCGGAGTGACCAGCGCCCACCTCGTCACCGTCCTCACCGCAGGCCTGCCACCCGAGGTGCACTCCCCGGGCGCCCTCGCCCGCACCCGCCTCACCACCAAACTCCCACCCCCGCCCACACCCCCGCCCACACTCCCACCAGGCACAACCGTGCCCGCCCCTACCTCCATCCCCGTACGCATCCTCGAATGCACCGAGTGCGGCGTCCCCGGCCGCCCCGAAGCCCTCCCCGGCGGCCTCTGCCGCGCCTGCCGAGGTGACTCACCACCGCCCGACCCGGCCGCCGGACACCTCCTCGCCGAACGCACCCACCACTTCGCCCACCTCTGCCGCTCCCGCTCCCTCCCCGGCCCGCCCCAAGCCGGCCAGGACGCGGCGCGTGGGCGACAGCAGGGTGTTAGTGGAACGGCAGCCTTGCGATAGCGGCTCCGCACAGAGTGGGTGACGTACCGAGGAATCAACATCACCGGCTGCCCCGGGGGAATCCGAAATGAGCTCCAGCACCACCGCCCGCACCACCGCCCGCACCACCCGCCGCCGCACCGTGCGCGTCGCCGCCGCGGCCCTGGTCGCCGTCGCCGGGCTGTCCCTGACCGCCTGCTCCGGCTCCGACACCACCGGCACGAAGGCCGCCGCGACGACCCAGACCGGCACCGGCGCCGCGTCCGACACCAACACCAAGATCGACACCAACACCAAGATCGATACCAACGCCAAGTCCGACACCAACGCCAACACCGACACCAAGGCCGGTTCCCAGCCGGCCGCCGCGGGCCGGCAGACGGGCACCTCGCACGCCGCCGCGCCCAAGGCGGCAACGGCAACCCCGGTCCGCACCCAGCAGCTGGCGGACGGCATCAGCAAGGCTGAGATCTACAAGCTCGGTGCCCAGCGCTACCGTGCCAAGATCGTCGCCCGTGGCGATGTCCTGGCCACGCTGGAGACGAACCAGCACGACGCCGGACTCGACGCCAACGACATGTTCGTCGTGCTCACCCTGGACGGCAAGGTCCACTCGTGGATGGGCGGCGGGCACCAGGGACCGGGCACCTTCAAGCTCGCGGGCGGCTGGACGGCCAAGGTCACCAAGACCGGCGAACTCCGGTACCGCGCACAGATCCTCGGCAGGGACGGTGCGGTGTACGGCACGCTCGACGCCGACCAGCACGACGCGGGCACCGAAGCCAACGGCGTCCACATCGTGCTCAGCAGCGGCGGCATCATCAGCGCCCACGCGTGAGCACCCGGCCCGCCGGTGCGGCAGCACCACCGCCTCGGGGTGCTGACCGCACCCCGGCCGGGGTGTTGGCCCCATCGTCGTCACGGCCTCCTTCCGGAAGAGTCGGTGCCGTAGCGCCCGCCCGGTAACGGAGGAACTCATGAAAGCCCTGCTCTGGCTCATGCTCAGCGTCTGCCTGCTGGCCAACATCTACGTCAACGCGATGGTCGAGGAGGGCGCCAAGCAGATCCTGCTCAGCGTGGCCTGCGGCGTCGGCGTACTCACCGCCGGCGCCGGCCTGTGGCTGACCCGGGACCGCCGTTCCTGACGTACGGGGTCACGGAGGCACCCGGGTCAGGGTCACGGAGGTACCCGGGTCAGGGGCACGGAGGGCCAGGGAGCGCAGGGCTACGGAGTCAGGGGATCACGGGGATATGGGGCCGATGGCGGGGCCGCCGCTGCCGACGGTGAGTTCTTCGCCGCCGCACAGGGCCTGGCCGAGATGCGCCTCCTTGGCGTCGTCGATCGGGCCCAGCTTCGGGGTGATGCCGTCCGCCTCCAGTCCGTAGTAGCGCACCAGGTTCGTACCGAGGGAGAGCTGCCGCCGGCCGTCCGGGCTGTGGAGGGACATGGTCTCGGCGCCCAGGACCAGGCCGTTGTGGCCCCAGAACCGGCCGCACGCCGAATCCAGCGAGAACAGCCCCAGCCCGTACCCCAGCCGGGGGTTCTCCGTCGGCACCGTGGTCTGCATCTCCCGCAGCTCGGCCGGGCCGGTCAGCTTGCCCGTCAGCAGGGCCCGGAAGAACCGGTTGAGGTCATCCATCGTCGAGACCAGCGAACCGGCCGTCCCGGCCCAGGACATGTCGTACACGCTGAAGTCACGCGGCGGCACGAACTCCCCGTGCAGGCCCTCGTACATCTTCGGATGCGGGCCGGTCAGCCGGGCCGAGCGCGGGAAGTACGTGTGCCGCAGCCCGGCCTTACGTATGACGTGGTCGGTGATGTACTTCTCCGGCGCCTGGCCGGTGACCTCGCGGAGCAGCAGTCCGGCGATGACGTAATTGGTGTTGGCGTAGTGGTGCGCCGCCCCGGGCTTGCCCGTCGGGGGCGCCGCCAGGCCCAGCCGGGCCAGCACGCGCGGATCCCACCGGTGGTGGCGCAGGGTCTCCAGGTCCTCCGCCTGCTTCCAGATCGCCGAGCCGTAATCGGCGATCCCGCTGGTGTGGTTGAGCAGCATCCGCACTGTCACCGCCCGGCCGCGCTCGCCGGGGACCACGTCGGGCAGGTACCGGCCGATCGGTGCGTCCAGGTCGATGCGGCCCTTGCCGACCTGCTGGAGCACGGCGGTGGCGGTGAAGGTCTTGGTGATGCTGCCTATGCGGTGTTCGAGCTGCGGTGTCGTGGGGCGGCCGGTCTTCACGTCGGCGACGCCGGAGGCGCCCTGCCAGGACGCGGCGCCGTCCCGTACGGCGGAGTAGGCGCCGTACATGCCGGCGTCGTGCAGCTCACGCAACGTGCGGTCCAGCGCGGCGCGGTCCAGGCCGGTGCCGTGCGGGCCGGTCCGGTGCACCGGACCCGTCGCTGCGGGCGTGGCGGCCCCGGCGGACTGGGCAGTTCCCGTGGACTGGGCGGCAGGCTCGGCGGCCGAGGCGGGGAGGGCCGAGGCGGGGAGGGCCGGGGCGAGCAGGGCCAGCGTGAGGGCCGAGGTGGTGGCGGCCAGTCTTAATCGGCGGCGGTTCCTGGAGGACAGTGGCGGCAGTGACATGGTGCGGCTCCGTCGGGTTGTGGTGGCGGCGGGCGATCTCTTCGCTCGCCTGTGATTCTGCTGAGCCCGCCCGCTCCCGGCATCAACCCGTGGTATGACTTCGTGCACACGTTCGAATGACGCTTGTCAGGTTTAATTGACGCGGCCGCCCGCGCGGCCCCTCCGCCGGCCCGCCTGTGACCGGGGCCACCATGCCCGTACGCAGCGAAGCATCCGCGCAAAGAAGGCGCCCAGGGGGGCAACCGCAGGCTGTCGGATGACCATCTAATCTTGCGGAGAGGCTCGCTGCCGACGGCAGGGCCAGAACCATGCCCACGCCGCACCATGCCCTGGAAGCGAGATCCCCGATGAGCCTGACGGGTACGCCCTTCTTCCTCACTGCGGTCGCGCTGCTGATCATCGCGGTCGTGCTGCCGTTCGCGCTGTGGAGCCGCCTCCGCGGACCCCGGATACTGCGGGGGCTGGGACGCCTGGGCATGCTGCTGTTCGCGCAGGCCACCGCGATCACCCTGGTGTTCGTGGTCGTCAACAACACCAACAGCCTCTACGACAACTGGGACGACCTGCTCGGCACCTCCGACCACGTCGACGCCGCCAAGGACCTCGGCCCGGACGGCCTGGGCGGGCTCAAGCTGAAGGACGAGCCCAAGCAGCTGGTGAACTTCGGGCCGCCGAAGGACTCGGTGGTCGGACCGGGCGTCCAGGAAGGCGAGTTCAAGGGCCGGATCTCGGGCGTGAGCGGCGAGGTGTACGTATGGCTGCCGCCGCAGTACAACGACCCGGCGTACCGGGACAAGAAGTTCCCCGTCGTACAGATGCTGCCCGGCTTCCCCGGCTCCGCCAAGTCCTGGATGGGCACGCTGAAGGCGCCCGAGCAGCTGAAGTCGCTGATGCAGCGGGGCAAGGTCAAGCCCTTCATCCTCGTCGCGCCGCGCACCACCCTCCTGGGCAGCGTGGACACCGGCTGCGTCAACATCCCCGGCAAGGCGAACGCCGACAGCTGGCTGAGTGTCGACGTACGCCAGATGGTGATCGACAACTTCCGGGCCGAGGACAAGGCCGACTCCTGGGCGCTGGCGGGCTACTCGGCGGGCGCCCACTGCGCCACCAAGCTCGCACTGGCCCACCCGGACCGCTACCGCGCCGCCATCAGCCTCTCCGGCTTCAACGACCCGAAGCTGGAGCCCGCCTCGCTGGCCGGCAAGGACCCCAAGCTCCGCACCGAGAGCAACCCGGTCAACATCCTGAAGTCGGCCAACAAGGCGGGCAAGCCGCCGCGTACCGCGCTCTTCGTCTCCGGCGCGTCCGGTGACGGCTACGAGGCCGGAGTCGCCCTCAAGCAGCTCGCCAAGAAGCCGACCACGGTCAAGGTGAAGCTGATCCCGCCGGGCGCGGGCGGCCACGGCACGGCCGTATGGAAGAACCAGATACCGGAGGCCTTCCAGTGGCTGAGCGGTGTGGTCAAGCCCTGAGGGACGCCGACGCCTGGCCGGGGCCGGGGTCCGCGGCCGGCTCCGGGAGCGGGGGGATGCGGGCGGCCGAGACCGGTGAGTGCAGCTGCCAGCCCAGTGAGTGGTAGAGGGCCCGGCCCTCGGGGCTGGCCACCAGGATGCCGTGGGCGGCGCCCCGTTCGGCGACGTGCGCGGAGAGCGTGTTCATGACGAGGCTGCCCAGACCGCGGCGGCGGTGGGCCTGGCTCGTACTGATCATGTCGTAGACCGCCGAGCGCGGCGTGGAGGCGTCGGTGACCGCGGCCTGGCCCCGGGCGGCGAGATCGCCGGTCGCGGCGTCCAGGACACGGCAGTCGATGATGCCGGTGCCGTCCCTGTCCACCGTCTCGACCATGTAGCCGTCCGGGGCCCGGTCGCACCGGCCCGCGTACGCGGACGCTGTGGCCAGCGCGGTCGACATCAGGAACTGCGGCACGTCGAACTCCCAGCCGGAAGGCAGGACGGGGGCGACCTCCGCGCGTGGTGCGCAGACCTTGACCCACACGTTGGGGGTGGTGATCGAGGCGGTGAGATCGCGCAGGGCGTCCGGGTCGGCGACGGGGAAGACGTAGCGGCCCGGCTGCTCCGGAAGCCCGGTCTCGACGTGGAACCCGCCGTGTACGGAGGTGGGGGCGGCGGCGCCGCGGCAGCGCGACCAGCCGTGCACCCAGGTCCGGACGAGACCTGGGGGGAGGGGCGGAAGGGGAGGGAGGGAAGTGAGAGGCGAACCGGCCGTGTCTATAGGGGGGTTGTCTATAGGGAGGTTCATGTGGCCGATCTTAAGGCGGGGCTCGGTGCGGGCGCCTCGTCCGGGATCCATGAGCCTTGTGCTGCGTGGCCTCGTGCCGCGTGCCTGTGCTGCGTGGCCTCGTGCCGCGTGTCCCGTACCGCGTGCGGCATACCCCGTGCCGCATACCGCGTGCCGTACGCGTGCGTCCCGGCTGGGTCAGGCGGCGGCCCGTAACAGGGGGAGCGGGCCGCCGCCCTTCCTCTCGGCGGGGACGGCCGACGACCGCCGGGGCGGAATCCGGCGGTGGTGGGGAGTCGGCCGCCTGTTTGAAGGACGCTAAACCTCGGCGCCGCGAAAAGGTGGCCGCAGGCCAGGTATTGCACGAGTTTGGCTCGGGTTTGGTCCGGTGGTGGATGCGGATGCCCAGGACGTACGCCCTTGGGGGCGGGTCGGTGATGTGCTTTGACCGGGGCGCGGAGTCGGCCGGTTCGTCGGGTTTGCCGGTTCTGCGCGGGTATCGGGTGGAACGCTGGCCTTTTCAACGTGGTGCCGGTCACAACCTGAAAATGCTGTGAAGGGCGCGCTCCGCCACGTAATTTCTTATGTGTCGAGGGGGCGAGTTCGGGGGCGGTACGGGTATGCAGGGGGGCGCCGGTAAGGGGGGTAGGCAACGTTTTCCGAACGTTGCCTGAAATCCGGTGGCTGCCCCGGCCGCCCGCCGGGCATCACCCGGCCGGCCAGGGCCCGCGGCAGGCCGGCTCCTCCTCGCAGATGAAAGTCGCCCGCTGGAGTGTCGCGCCTTGGAGTCCGCCGTGAGCCTCGGTGATGACGTGCGCGCGGATCATTTTCCCGCTGCGGGGATCCCAGAGCGGGCGCGGGATGGGACTGATGGTGATGTCGCCGTTCTGGGCGATCCAGCGGGGTGTTTCGCGGTAGGCGCGACGCGTTCGGGGGTGGCGTTGAATATCGCGCTCGATTTCCCGTACCTGCGGGTCCGTCGGGTGCCGTTGAAGAGTCGCGGAGACCACCGCGAGCGACGGCATCAGCCAGAACTCATGGAACGCTTCGAGGTCGTTCCCGCCCAGAATTTCGGGCGCGTCGGGGTGGAACAGGATGTACCTCTGCGTGTTCCGGGTGGGGTGCGCCGTGAGGTGGCGCCGCACGCCCCCGAAAACGGCCCGGAATGGCGAGTTCGTGAGCACGACGTTCCAGGCGAGATCGTAAACGACGGACGGATGGGCGAGGCCGTCGATCATCCTCCGGTACAGCGCCATCGTGGCGGTGAGCTGCCCGCTCGCGTCTTCGCCGGCGTGCCCGCCCAGGGATCCGCCGGTGTGTCTGCCGGTGACGGTGGAGGGTGGCAACTGGCCCGTCAGGACGTAGAGAACCGCCTGGCTCTCCGCGCTCATTTCCAGCGCGTTGCCCAGTTGTTCCACCTGCTGGGCATTCAAGCCGGCGGGATGGCGGAGCCAGTTGCGCAGTGTGCGCGGAGTCTTGCCCAATTTCTCGGCGAGGTCTTTGCGGGTGATGCCGAGTGCGTCCCGCGCTTCCTCCAGCAGCTGCCTGACCATCTGGTCGCGGTCCCGCCCGACACCGTCGCACGCCGCGGCCCCGGCGCCCGGTGCGCCCTCCGTCCCGTCGAGCGCTTGCCTGGTGGGAGACGGCAGGCGGCTGCCGGCGTCGGTCATTGAGGGCTCCTGCCAGTCCGTGTCCGTGTCCGTGTGCGAGTTCGTGTGCGAGTCCGTGTCTGTGTCCGTGCCTGTGAGGCAAAGGGTCAGGGTGCCCCGGAACCGAGGGGTGCGGCCAGCGAGGAGATCGGGATCTCGCCACCGGTGATCGTTGCGCACGGGCGCCCGGACCGGGGCACAGGGTCACGCCAAACCACGTATATACGGCATTTCGCCCGAGGGGAAACCGTGTTTCCCCTTTCTGGCGATCACCGGAGAAGCGGTCATGATGAGGAGGCCTGAGCGGGGCACTCCGATCGAATGGTTGGTGAAATGAAGAAGAGTGTGGTGCAGGACGGGCGCATGCGTTCCCTCGATCCGGCCGCCGGTCGTATGCGGGCCAGTCGGATTCTCGCCGTCAAACCCGACAGCACCCTCGCCGAACTGGCCGAAGGGGCCGGAATCAGCATTGCCACGGCCAAAGACGTACGGGACCGCGTGCGTTCCGGGCGGGATCCGCTGCCGCCGAGGCTGCGCACTGCCGAGAACCGGCGCAGGCAGGCGAACAGTGAATTGGGGCCGGGAAAAGCAGCGGAATCAGCGTCGACACTTTATGGCGACGCATTGTTGTCGCGAAATGCCATGAACGACGTGGAGACCGTGGTGGACGCATTGCGGAAGGACCCCGCACTGCGTACGGATGTCGGCCGGGCGCTGTTGTTCCTCCTGAAACTGCACGCCGTCGAAGACAGCGATAAGTGGCGGCACCTGGCCGCGGGGGTGCCGGAACACCGCGCCGAAGCCGTGGCCCGGGCCGCGCGGCGCTGCGCCGAGCGGTGGACGCGTTTCGCCAGGGATGTCGAGGACGGGCGCCGTCAGGCGTCGTGAGGGGCGAGGTCCGCCAGGCGGCGGGGGAGGGGGCGGACCTGAGTGAGGGGCGGTACCGCGTGCGGACTACGATCCACCACTATGGACGTAGTGACCAAGGTCTTCGTGGGACTGCACATCATCGGCATCGCCTCGCTGCTCGGTGGCTTCCTGACCCAGATGAAGCCGATGAGCGCGGGCACCGCCCGCTTCACGCCCGCCATGCTGCACGGCGCGCTGACGATGCTGGTCACCGGCATCGCCCTGGTCGGCCTCAACCAGGCCCAGGACCACACGCTCGACAACGTCAAGCTCGGCGTCAAGCTCGCCGTACTGGTCGTCATCCTGGGCCTGGTCTACGTGAAGCGCGACGAGGAGAAGGTGGAGAAGCCGCTCTTCCTGGCGGTGGGGGTGCTGACGGTGGTCAACATCTTCATCGCCCTGCTGTGGACGTGAGCGGCGACTGACGAGGGCCTGCCGGGGGCCGTGGGGCGCGCGCCCCACGGCCCTCTTCTCATGCCGGCCGGAGGCTCCCGTAGATCGGCATGTAGTAGATCGACTCGACCCGTACGCTCGCGCCGGGCTTCGGCGCGTGGATCATCTTCCCGTCGCCGATGTACATACCGACGTGACTGATGTCGTTGTAGAAGAACACCAGGTCACCCGGGACCAGGTCCTTGGTCGCCACCCGGTCGCCGGCCTTCACCTGGTCCCACGTGGTGCGCGGCAGGGAGACGCCCGCCGCCTTCCAGGCCGCCTGGGTCAGGCCGGAGCAGTCGTACGAGTTCGGGCCGGTCGCGCCCCAGACGTACGGCTTGCCCAGCTGCGCGCGGGCGAACGCGAGCGCCTTGGCGGCCTTGGTCGCGTACGTACCGTCGTCGGACGTACCGCCACCGGAGCCGCCGGAACCACCGGAGCCGCCGTCCGGTGAGCCGGATCCGGTGCCCTGGCCCGGAGTGTCGTGCTGCTTGCGGTCCTCCCGCTCCTTGCGCTCCTTCTCGGCCTGCTTACGGGCCAGCTCCTCGGCCTTGCGCTTGGCCTCGGCCTCCTTCTTGCGCTCCAGCTCCGCCAGCCGTGCCTTCTCCTGGGCGGTCAGCCGCGACAGCAGCTGCCGGGCCTCGGCCAGCTTGTCCTGGACGTCCTTCTTGGACTCCTTCAGGGCCGCCTGTGTCTCGGTCAGCCGCTCCAGGTTCCGCGCCGCCTCGGCGCGCTGCCGTACGGCCTTGGCCTGCTGGTCCTGGTAGTCCGTGACGACCTGCTGCTGCCGCCCGGACAGCCGGTCCATGAGGTGGCTGCGGTCGGCGAACTGCTGCGGGTTCTGCGCGAGGAGCAGCTGCGCGGTCGGGCTCAGGCCGCCGGTGCGGTACTGGGCCGAGGCATAGACGCCCAGCTGGCGCCGGGCGTCGTTCATCTTCTGAGTGCGCCGCGCGGTCTCGTCCAGGAGGTGGTCGACGGTGCTGCGCTGCTCGTCGGCCTGTTCATTGGCCCCGTTGTACTTCTGGGTCGCCACCTCGGCCTGGCGGTAGAGGTCGTCGACCTTCTGCTTGACCTCTTCGATGGACTGCTGGGGCTGACGCGGCGCGGCCTCGGCGGTCTGCGAGAGCAGGGTGACGGAGGCGAGGGCGGCGGTGGTGAGCCCGGCGGCCGTACGGCGGCCTCCGGGGGAGCTGAGTATGCGGGTGCGCGGCTTGCGGTGCGACGCCAAGGCCGGCGACTCCTTCCGTGGACCGCCTACCGGGTTAGCTGACAGGTTCGGGCGTACGGAAGGGTGCCCTACGGTCCGTACGGCTGCGGGAGAGGCCCTGGGGCGGTGCCCTGGGCGGGTGCTCGGGTGGTGCCCCGAGCGGGTGCTCCTGCGGCGTCCTGAGCGGATGCTCCGGGCGGTGCTCCGAGGTGCCTCTCGTCGTGTGCCGTACCGGCCGATTCACCTCGGTGGTACGTGTGGGTTCCCGGCTCCGGATGCCTGGCGGCAGGGCCGGACTCGGCGGGGGCGGCCCGTGCGGACGCTGTCGGCCGCGGGGACGCGGGCTGCCCGAGCGAGCACGGTAGCCAACCCATGTGGCCCCTGTGAAGGCTGATGTTCGATATGCCCGAAACCTTTTTGTTATCTTGCCGCGTCCTGAGCGTGTCCTGGGTCACTTGTGACCGAACGGGGACGTGTTCCGCCTGCGGTCCGGCCGGCGGGCGTCCTAGCTCACACGGCGGATTTTCCGGTACGGGCCGGGCTGTCAGTGCGGCGGCCTAGACTCGGTGGGCGATGAGCAGCCTCTTTGACGACAGCTTCCTGGCGGACCTCGAACCCACCGGCGAGGGGCCCCCGCCCCCTCCCGAGGACGAGGACGGTCCGGCACAGGAGGAGATCCCGGCCGACCTGTTCGGCGGGCGCTTCGACGTGCCCGGCGGCATCCCGCACGCCGTGGGCCCGGGCCGCGACCCGTACTACCGCGACGGCGCCGCCCGCCCCGCGGTGGATCCGGCCGCCCTCCTGGAGGGGCTGAACGACCAGCAGAAGGCCGCCGTGGTGCACACCGGCGGCCCGCTGCTCATCGTCGCCGGCGCCGGCTCCGGCAAGACCCGCGTCCTGACGCACCGGATCGCGCATCTGCTCGGCGCGCGCCGGGTGCATCCGGGCGAGATCCTCGCGATCACCTTCACCAACAAGGCCGCGGGCGAGATGAAGGAGCGCGTCGAGGAGCTGGTCGGCCCCCGGGCGAACGCGATGTGGGTCTCCACCTTCCACAGCGCGTGCGTGCGCATCCTGCGCCGCGAGTCCAAGAAGCTGGGCTTCACGTCGTCCTTCTCGATCTACGACGCGGCCGACTCCAAGCGCCTGATGGCCCTGGTCTGCCGGGATCTGGACCTCGACCCCAAGCGGTTCCCGCCGAAGTCCTTCAGCGCCAAGGTCTCCAACCTCAAGAACGAGCTCATCGACGAGGAGACCTTCGCGCAGCAGGCTGCCGACGGGTTCGAGAAGTCGGTGGCCGAGGCGTACACGATGTACCAGGCCCGGCTGCGCGAGGCCAACGCCCTGGACTTCGACGACATCATCATGACCACGGTCAACCTCCTCCAGGCGTTCCCCGATGTCGCCGACCATTACCGCCGCCGCTTCCGGCACGTCCTCGTCGACGAGTACCAGGACACCAACCACGCCCAGTACACCCTCGTACGGGAGCTGGTGGGACCGGCCGAGACCGCCGGTGAGCTGTGCGTGGTCGGTGACGCCGACCAGTCGATCTACGCGTTCCGGGGCGCCACGATCCGTAACATCCTCCAGTTCGAGGAGGACTATCCGGACGCCACGACGATCATGCTGGAGCAGAACTACCGCTCCTCCCAGACGATCCTCAGCGCCGCCAACGCCGTCATCGAGCGCAACGAGAACCGCCGCCCCAAGAACCTGTGGACGGACGCCGGCGAAGGCCCCCGCATCACCGGGTACGTCGCCGACACCGAGCACGACGAGGCCCAGTTCGTCGCCGACGAGATCGACCGGCTGACGGACGCGGGCGACGCCAAGGCCGGCGATGTCGCGGTCTTCTACCGCACCAACGCCCAGTCCCGTGTCTTCGAAGAGATCTTCATCCGGGTCGGCCTGCCCTACAAGGTCGTCGGCGGCGTGCGCTTCTACGAGCGCAAGGAGGTCCGCGACGTCCTCGCGTACCTGCGCGTCCTCGCCAACCCGGAGGACACCGTCCCGCTGCGCCGCATCCTGAACGTGCCCAAGCGCGGCATCGGCGACCGCGCCGAAGCCATGATCGACGCGCTGTCCGCCCGCGAGAAGATCACCTTCCCGCAGGCGCTGCGCCGGGTCGACGAGGCGTACGGCATGGCCGCGCGCTCCGCCAACGCCGTCAAGCGCTTCAACACGCTCATGGAGGAGCTGCGGACCGTCGTGGAGTCCGGCGCGGGCCCCGCCACCGTCCTGGAAGCGGTGCTGGAGCGTACGGGCTACCTGGCCGAACTCCAGGCCTCCACCGACCCGCAGGACGAGACCCGCATCGAGAACCTCCAGGAACTCGCCGCCGTCGCCCTCGAATTCGAGCAGGACCGCGGCGAAGAGAACCCGGGCACCCTCGCCGACTTCCTGGAGCAGGTCGCGCTGGTCGCCGACTCCGACCAGATCCCCGACGAGGACGAGGAAGGCTCCGGCGTCATCACGCTCATGACGCTGCACACCGCCAAGGGCCTGGAGTTCCCCACCGTCTTCCTGACCGGCATGGAGGACGGCGTCTTCCCGCACCTGCGCGCGCTCGGCCAGACCAAGGAGCTGGAGGAGGAGCGGCGCCTGGCGTACGTCGGCATCACCCGCGCCCGTGAACGGCTCTACGTCACCCGCTCCACGATGCGCAGCGCCTGGGGCCAGCCGTCGTACAACCCGCCGTCCCGCTTCCTGGAGGAGATCCCGGACCAGTACGTCACCTGGCGGCGTACCGGCCCGGCGACGCCCTCCGCCTCGATGGGCGCGCTGTCCGGCACGGGCGGCGGAGGCTTCGGCTCCGGCCTGTCCTCGTCGCGTACGAAGGCCGGGCCGAGCGGCTTCGCGACCCGGCGCGCCAAGGACCGCGAGGTGGTCTCGCTGGCGGTCGGCGACCGCGTCACGCACGACAGCTTCGGGCTGGGCTCGGTCGTCGCGGTCAAGGGCAGCGGCGACAACGCGGAGGCGACGATCGACTTCGGCGGGGAGAAGCCGAAGCGGCTGCTGCTGCGGTACGCGCCGGTGGAGAAGCTGTGAGGCGAGGTGCGGGGCGGGCTGTGAGGCCCTGACGGAGCCGTTCGGCGCCCCTCAGGGGCGCCGAACGGTCAGTTCGGGTTGAGGCCGTGGCTGCGCAGCCACGGCAGCGGGTCGACGGCCGAGCCGCCGCCGGGGCGCACCTCGAAGTGCAGGTGGGGCCCCGTGGAGTTGCCGGAGTCGCCCGAGTAGGCGATCTGGTCACCGGCCTTGACCTTGCCCGACCGGATCTTCGTGGTGCTCAGGTGGCAGTACCAGGTCTCGGTGCCGTCCGGGGCGGTCACGATCGCCATGTTGCCGTAAGCGGTGTTGAACTGGGTGCGTACGGTGCCGTCCGTGGCGGCCATGACGGGCGTGCCGTAATCGACCGGGAAGTCGATACCGGTGTGCACGGACATCCAGTTCAGGCCCGCCTGCCCGTAGAGCGCGCTCAGGCCGTGCTGCGCGACCGGCAGCGCGAACTTGGGGCGCATGGCCTCCTTGCGCGCCGCTTCGTCGGCCTTGCGCTTCCTCTCGGCGGCCTGCCGGGCCTTGAGGTCGATGCGTTCCTGCGTACGGCTGGCCCGGTCGGCGAAGTCGTCGGCGCCCGCGCTCAGGCTGGCGAGCTGGGTGTCGAGCTTCTTGTTGGCGACGGCCGGCTGTACGGCCCCGGGATCACCGGCGGCCTGGGTGGTCGTACCGTCCTTGGCGCCGTTCTCGGCACCGCTGGTGACGGAGGCGGCGGCCACGGCGCACACGCCCATCGCGGCGACCGAGGGCACCGCGACGGTCAGCAGCGCGGAACGCTTCGCGGTACGGCGGCGGCCGCGGCCGGACGAACCGCCGCCCTGCCCGGCCCGGCGTGAGCGGGCGGCGCGTGCGCCGGGCACGGAAGCGGCGGCACTTCCGTCGGGCTTGACGTCGGCGATGTCCGCGGAGCTGTCGTCGTACGCGTCGATGCCGTCGACGCTGCCGGTGCCGCCACCGAAGCCGTCGGTGCCGTGAAGGCCGTCAACGCCATCGATGTCGTTGATGTCGTTGATGCCGTCGAAGTCGGGGCCGAGGGCCGGGGTGGTCTGGGTGAGGGCTTCGGCGAATCGGTTGTCCGCTGCATCCTGCTCCGAAAACGCCTCGTATCCACCGTAAGCGGACCCGTACTGCTCGTTTGCGGTCGGATACGGCTCGGAGCCGTAAGGCTGCCCGGTGTCGTGCGCGTCGTTCCCGTACTGCCCCAGGCCCGGAATGCCCGGCCCGGCCCAAGTCATGGTCTCCCACTGGGAGCTGGCACCCGCGTCGTACGGGTGGTTCGCCTCCGGAGGGCCCGCCTGCGCGGGAATGCCGGGGACCAGGCCCTGCCCGACGGCGCCCCAGACCGCGGTGGCCTCATAGGCGTCCGGGCCGGCCGGGGACTCGGCCGCCTCGTAGCCGCCGGTGTCGTACGCGGTGTGGGGGTACGGGTCATAGGTGCCCGCGGAGTGGGTACCAGAGTCGTAGGCGCCGCCCTGGGGACCGGCGGCGTACGTGGCGTACGCGTCCGTACCGAACACGGTGCCGTCGTACGCGGTGGTGCCGTACGGCGCGGCGTCGTGCGCCCCGGTGGCCTGGTGGCCCGGGAGCGCGCCGAAGTACGGGTCGCCACCGCCGTATGCGGCATGGCCGGCCTGGGTGTCGTGGTGTCCGTAGGACCCGTAGGCCGGGTAGTGCGCATACGAGGCGTCGGGAGAGGGGACAGCCGGAGCGGGGGACTCCGACGAGTGACGGTCGTTCACCACCACTTCTCTTTCGCCTCGGCAGCAGGAGAATTAGCGGCGACTGTACCCGGCAGTACGTGACGGCGACAATCTTTGGCAGGTTTCGGGCTTCTCGACAACGGGCATTTGGCCGCCTTTCGGCGGACAGTATGCGCGTTCTTGGCGCCGCGTTCGAGGCGCGTTCGAGGTCGCGGGGGTGCGGAAGTGCGCGGCCGAAGGCCGAATGGGCGGATGCGACCTTGGAAAGTGTCCGGGGCGGAGGCCGGCCGGGACAGCTGCCAGGGGAGGCGGCCCGGGCGCAGGCCGGAGCGGCGTCAGGCCACCGATGTGGCGGTCGCGCTGTCCAGCGTCTCCTCCTCCGCGCCGAGCGCCTCCCGTATTCCGGCCGCCACCGCGCCGTTGACCGGGAGCGCGAGATGCCCGACACCGGATACCCGCACGCTGCGAGTGATCAAATCCCGGTGATCGATACGCGCGGTCTCGACCGGGACCATCAGCTGGTCCAAGTCGCTCCAGAAGCAGACGAAATGCGTCCGGCAATTCGGGGCGGGCCGCGCCAACTCCACGATCACGTCGGAATGCGGTCGCATCTGCCGTACGAGCGGATGCGCAGACATCAGCGGCGCGACCCGCGTACCGCCGTGCGGGGTGCCGAGCGTGACCAGGGTGCGCACCCGGAGGTCACCGCCGAGGCGCTGCGCGTAATAGCGGGCGATCAGCCCGCCGAGGCTGTGACCCACCAGGTCGACCCTGCTGTGGCCGGTGCGCCGGCAGATCTGCTCCACGTGATGGCCGAGCAGTTCGGCCGCTTTGCGCAGGTCGCAGGTGAGGGGGGAGTAGTTCAGCGCCTCCACGTGCCGCCAGCCGTGCCGCAGCAGTGAGCGGCGCAGCAGGACGAAGACCGAGCGGTTGTCGATGAAGCCGTGCAGCAGGAGCACCGGCGGGTGGGAGCGCCCCTGGGTGGGGAGGAGGGTGGTGGTGTCCCCGGTGGGGGTGCCACCAAGGGTTTCCGGCCCGGTGCCTGATCCGGCTTCCGGTCCGGTGTCCGGCCCGGCGTCCGGGTCCGTCTCGGAACCGTTGGGTGTGGCGGGGAGGGCTCTGTGCTGTTCCTGCTGGATGCCGGTCGGGTACAGCAGGAGGTGCCCGACGAGGATCGCCAGCTCCATCACCGTCGCACGCAGCAGCGCGGTGGGGCGGGCCAGACAACAGAGAAAGGGCAGGGCCTTCATGGCCGACCTCCCGAATGGCACGCGGGAGACGACTCTGTCCCCCGTGTGCCCTCATGGGCAGCCGCTTCCGGCAACGTACAAGTACGTGAACGAGCTGCTGCCCGGACGTACGGATACGGAGACGGATGCGTTCAACGGCCGGACCCCCGTGCCGCGCGGCTGACGGCGCGGAGGAACGGCGACCTCACTACGGCTCCCCGAGCGCCCGTCCCGCCGCATGAAGCGACGCGGAACGCAACGCATCGCGAACGTGTCCCAACGTGTGATTTCCCCCTCCCTCAGTGTTACGAAACGGCCGGGTACGGGATGCTGGCGATAACGTTCGTTCACGCTTGGGGCGGCCGGCGCGGCCGCCATTCGGATGTCGGTCCGGCGGCCCTGCCCCGTGCAGGAGCCGTGTCGTGCCGTGCAGGGCTGGGAGGCAGTGATGGGTGTGCAGGGTCCGATCCGCGTGGTGGTGGCCAAGCCGGGGCTCGACGGCCACGACCGGGGGGCCAAGGTGATCGCGCGGGCGCTGCGCGACGCCGGCATGGAGGTCATCTACACAGGGCTGCACCAGACCCCGGAGCAGGTCGTGGACACCGCGATCCAGGAGGACGCCGACGCGATCGGCCTGTCCATCCTGTCCGGCGCGCACAACACCTTGTTCGCCAAGGTCATAGAGCTGCTCAAGGAGCGGGACGCGGCGGACATCAAGGTCTTCGGCGGCGGCATCATCCCGGAGGCGGACATCGCGCCCCTCAAGGAGCTGGGCGTCGCCGAGATCTTCACGCCCGGCGCGACGACCACCTCGATCGTGGAGTGGGTCCGCGCCAACGTCCGCCAGCTCGCGGCCTGACACCCCGCCGCCCGGACGGGGCGGCTCCGGCCCGGCCGCCGGCCGGCTCACGGGGCCAGCTCCGCCCGCATCGTGGCCCGCAGCCGTAGCGTGCCGACCAGACGCTGGAACGCCTCGGACCAGTAGCCCACGGCGCCCGGCGAGCCGTCCGCCGGCTCGTCCGGTGTCGCCGTGAGCATGGCGAGCCGGTCCGCCGCGTCCGGGTCCAGACACCGCTCCGCCAGGCCCATCACCCCGCTGAAGCTCCACGGATAACTGCCCGCGTCCCGGGCGATGTCCAGCGCGTCGACAACCGCCCGCCCCAGCGGCTCGGACCACGGCACCGCGCACACCCCGAGCATCCGGAACGCGTCGGACAGCCCGTGGGCCGCTATGAAGTCCGCGACCCACTGAGCCCGTTCGTCCTCGGGGAGCACGGTCAGCAGCCGCGCCAGGTCACGTGAGGACCCGGCCGGGCGGTCGGGGGCGGACTGGGGGGAGGGGGCGTCCGGGGTGGCCGGTGCGGTCCCGTACGCGCCGGCGCCGTGCGTGGCGGCCGCCGGGGCGCCGAGCAGGGCCCGGGTCCAGGCCACGTCGCGCTGGCGGACGGCGGCGCGGCACCAGGCGTCGTGCAGTTCGGTACGCCAGCCGTCGGCCACCGGCAGGGCGACGATCCCGGCCGGATCCCGGCCGCCCAGCCATCCGCTCCAGCAATCCAGCGGCGCGGCCTCCAGCAGCTGGCTCAGCCACCAGGCCCGTTCGCCCCGGCCGGTCGGCGGCCTGGTCACCACTCCGTCGCGCTGCATCGCCGCGTCGCATGCGGGCGGGGGCTCCACGACGAGGGTCCAGGTGTCCGTACTGGGCGAGGCCGGGCTGTATGTGTCCGGGCTGTACGTGTCCGGGCTGTATGTGTCCCGGCCGTACGGGTGCGCGTCGCCCTCCGTGCGGACGAGGGAGACGCAGGCGCGGGCCCGGTCCGCCATGCGTGCGGCGAGGGCGGTGCCGGGCAGGGCGGACAGCAACTCGGCCGCCGTCCCGCGCACGTTGCGGCTGCGGTCGGACAGGGCCTGCTCCAGGAACGGCTCGTCGGCCGCCGACAGGCCCTCCCGCAGCGAGTCGAGGAACATCAGCCGGTCCTCGGCACGCTCGCTCGACCACGTGGAGGCAAGAAGGGCCAGCCCGGCCGCGGGATCCCGGCGCCGCAGCGCCGCCAGCAGGGAGACCCGCTCCGCGAACAGGCCCTCCTCCCACAGGGCACGTACGGCCTCCGGGTCGTCGGGACCGGGCAGCGCGGCCGTGCTCCCGATGCCGCGCAGCGCGAACTTCCACTCGTCGTTGAGCCGCGCCAGCCACAGCGCCCGCGGCCCGGCGAAGGCGAGCGCCGCCGCACGCAGGTCCGTCCGCGCACGGGCCGCGTCGAGCAGCGCGGGCAACAGCGCCTCCGGGGCGCGGTAGCCGTGCCGGGCGGCGGCGGCCAGCCACTGCGGCAACAGCTCGGTCAGGTCGGGGGCCGTCCCGCGGCGGTGGCCGCCACCGGTGCCGTTCCGGTCGGCGAGCAGCAGCGTGAGGCGGCGCCGCGCGGCCGGCGGCAGCGGCGGGCGCGGGTCGGGCGGAGCCGGTACGGGACGCTCACGGGCGGGCGCGGGACGCAGGGCGGCCCGGCGCCGGACCGTGCTCACGGCGGCCGCGTCCAGCAGGGCGGCCGCGGTGCTCCGGCCCTCGCGGGCGGTCACGGGCGGCGTACGGCGTTCCGTACCGAGCAGCGCCGAACTCACCAGCTCCTCCCAGGAGGGCTCCGGGGCGACGGTGGGGCCGGGGTGGGGGTTGTGGCGAGTGGCGTCCTGGGTGCTGGGCCGGGTGGTGGTCTGTGTGCTGCTGTCGATCATGTCTTCCCCCGGGTGGTGATCGGATCTCGGGCGACTGGTTGGGTGGGTGGCCGGTGAGGTGGGTGGCCGGTTGGGTGGGCGGCCGGAAGGGTGGGCGACTGGTCGGTCGGGCGGTGGGGTTCGGGTGGGCGACTGGTCGGTCGGGCGGTGGGGTTCGGGTGGGCGGCTGGTCGGTCGGGCGGTGGATTTCGGGTGGGTCGGTGTGTGGGGACGGGGCGGGATACGGGCGATGGCCTGAGCCGGTACCGAGGCGGAGCCACCGGCGTACAGAGCCGCCTGCGCACAGAGCCACCGCCACCCGCTCCGGGGCCAGGCAGTCACCCGTTCACAGCGCCACCGGCTCCGGATCCCAGACGGTCAGGGGCACGAAACCGCGGTGCCCGCACTCGCCGAAGACCGTGACCGGTTCGCCGCCGGATATGGCGGCCAGGCGCCACAGCCCCGACCGCCCCGCACAGCGCGGGTCCACCGGCAGCGCCGACTCACCGTCCGCGTCGGCCAGTTGCCACGGTTCGCCGCCCTGCCCCGGTATGGGTACGACGTCGGCCAGGACCACCGGCCAGGTGTCCAGCCACGGGTCGTCGCGCAGCGCGTCGCCGTACGCGGTCAGCGCGGCATCGGTGCCGCCGCCCGGTGGCGGGCCCGTGACCGGAACCGGATCGGCGTGCCGCGCACCCAGGACGACGCGCAGCGGGCGCGCGCCCGGGTAGTAGGCCAGGTCGGCGTCCAGGAGCAGGCCTCTCGGCAGGGAGAGGTCCAGCGCCCGGTCGGGCCCGCCGAAGGAGAGATGCAGCGCCATCCGCCCCGTCCGCTCGCCGCGCAGCCATATCCGGCGGCTGGTCAGCATGGATTCCTCGGTGTCCTGCTGGGCGAGCACCAGCCAGCGGTCGCGGACGGTCGTGGTGTCCGGGCCGGCGAGCACGTCGGCCGCGTCGGTGGTCAGCCCGACGCGGGTGCGGACCGTCGAGGCCAGCGCGGGCGGCAGGCGGTCGATGCCCAGGAACGCCTGGCCGAGGAGGTGGATCAGGGAGCACTCCGCGAGCAGCCGGGACGGCCAGTCCGCCCCGGACGCCACGATCGGCCCCAACTCCCGCACGCGCGCCGCCAGGCCGGGCGCCTGGGCGTCGACCATGCGGGCGGCCGTCTCGTCCCAGGTGCCGTACCCGGCGCGGTCGGCGGTGGCGAGACCGGAGCGCAACAGGTCCTCCAGGCGCTGCTCCAGCTCGGTGGCGCCGGCGCTGATCCGCTGGGCACGCAGCGCCGCCCGGCGCCGAGCGGCCTCGGGCCCGACGGACGGCGAACCCCCCTGCGCCGCGCCCCCTTTGGCTTCCCCCGGCACCTTCCTCTGCTCGCGCTGTCTGCGGGCGGCGAGCCACTCCTCCACCCACGCGGGCGGCTCGCCCTCGGTCACGGCCCCCTCCTCACCCGCCCACATGAGCAGCAGGCCCAGCGCGTGCTTGCACGGGAACTTGCGGCTCGGACAACTGCACTTGAAGGCCGGCCCAGCCGTGTCGACGACGGTTCGGTACGGCCTGCTGCCGCTGCCCTCGCACAGGCCCCACACCGCGCTGCCCCGTGTGCCGGTCTCCGGCCACGAGCCCGGAGTCGCAAGCCGGCTGCCCGCCTTCCCTGACGGTGCGTCGGGCGCGAGTGCGAGCACGTGATCCGACGTCCAGCGTTCCCCCTGCGGATTCATGCCCCAAACGCTACGAGCCCCCACTGACAATCGCCCTGACCAGCAGAAGTCGCCTGGTCATGACGGGGTCTTCCAGTCCGCGCGGCGCGTGCCGACATCGCGCTGAAGTAGCAGGCCAGGGCCGGTTTTCCGGTGATTGTCAGTGGTGTGGTGCAGGGTGGTTCACGCAAGCGGCCGGCGGAGGCGGGGTACCGGCCGCAGACCTTGCGACGAGGGGGAGACCATGCCCGAGAACATCACCGAAGAGCTCGCCGGAGGCACCGGCGCCGACGGCTCCGCACAGGCACTGCGGCCCCATGCGGAGGACGCGTTCGCGGAGGAGCTGAAGGCGCTGGCGGCGGCCGACGACCGGCCGCGGCCCGAGCGCTGGAAGCTGTCGCCGTGGGCCGTGGCGACGTACCTGCTCGGCGGCAGCCTGCCGGACGGCACGGTCATCACGCCGAAGTACGTCGGCCCCCGGCGCATCGTCGAGGTCGCGGTGACGACCCTGGCGACCGACCGCGCACTGCTGCTGCTCGGCGTGCCCGGCACGGCCAAGACCTGGGTGTCCGAGCACCTGGCGGCGGCCGTCAGCGGCGACTCGACTCTGCTTGTGCAGGGCACGGCCGGTACCCCGGAAGAAGCCATCCGCTACGGCTGGAACTACGCGCAGCTGCTCGCCCACGGCCCCAGCCGGGACGCGCTGGTGCCGAGCCCCGTCATGCGGGCGATGGCCCAGGGCATGACCGCCCGCGTGGAGGAGCTGACCCGCATCCCGGCCGACGTGCAGGACACGCTCATCACGGTCCTGTCGGAGAAGACGCTGCCCATCCCGGAGCTGGGCCAGGAGGTCCAGGCGGTGCGCGGCTTCAACCTGATCGCCACGGCCAACGACCGCGACCGCGGGGTGAACGAGCTGTCCAGCGCCCTGCGCCGGCGCTTCAACACGGTCGTCCTGCCGCTGCCCGCGACCCCCGAGGAGGAGGTCGACATCGTCTCCCGGCGCGTCGCCCAGATCGGCCGCTCGCTGGACCTGCCGCCCGCGCCCGAGGGGACGGACGAGATCCGCCGCGTGGTCACGGTCTTCCGGGAGCTGCGGGACGGGGTCACCGCCGACGGCCGCACCAAGGTCAAGTCGCCGTCGGGCACCCTGTCCACGGCCGAGGCCATCTCCGTGGTGACCAGCGGCCTGGCCCTGGCCGCACACTTCGGCGACGGTGTGCTGCGCTCCGGGGACGTGGCCTCGGGGATCCTCGGCGCCGTGATACGCGACCCGGCGGCCGACCGGGTGGTGTGGCAGGAGTACCTGGAAACCGTGGTGCGCGAGCGCGACGGCTGGAAGGACTTCTACCGCGCCTGCCGAGAGGCCGGCGCATGAACACCCGGGCGGACCGGCCGCTCCTGCTGGGCGTACGGCATCACGGACCGGGTTCGGCACGGGCGGTCCGGGCGGTCCTGGAGCGCCACGAACCCCGCGCCCTGCTGATCGAAGGGCCGCCGGAGGCCGACGCGCTGGTGGCACTGGCCGCCGACGAGGCGATGCGGCCGCCGGTCGCGCTGCTGGCCCATGTCCCCACCGACCCGGGGCGGGCGGCGTTCTGGCCGCTGGCGGAGTTCTCTCCGGAGTGGGTCGCGATCCGGTGGGCCCTGGCCCATGACGTACCGGTGCGCTTCATCGACCTGCCCGCGGCGCATTCCCTGGCGTTCGGCGAGGGCGACACGCGCGGCGAGGGCGGCGCGGGCGACACGCGCGGCGAGGGCGGTGCGGACGGTGAGGGCGGCGCGGACGGTGAGGGCCTTCCGGGGGATCCCGCCGGGACGGTGGACACGGACCGGGCGGCGGAGGCGCGGATCGACCCGGTGGCGGTGCTCGCCGAGACCGCCGGGTACGACGACCCGGAGCGCTGGTGGGAGGACGTGGTCGAGCACCGCGCCCACCGGGAGGGCGAAGCGGCTGCGGACGCAACTGGGGCGGACTTCGACCCGCGCGCCTCCTTCGACCCGCTCGCCTCCTTCCAGGCGCTGGCCGAGGCGATGGAGGCGCTGCGCGAGGCGTACGGCGTCGGCGGGCACGACCGCGACCTGGTGCGCGAAGCCCATATGCGGCTCCGACTGCGGGATGCGCGCCGGGAGTTCGGGGACGACATCGCCGTGGTGTGCGGCGCATGGCACGTCCCGGCGCTGGCCCGGCGCACGACCGTGACCGCCGACCGGCAGCTCCTCAAGGGCCTGGCGAAGGTGAAGCCCGAGGTGACCTGGGTGCCGTGGACCCACCGCAGGCTCTCCCGCCGCAGCGGGTACGGCGCCGGCATCTCCTCGCCCGGCTGGTACGGCCACCTCTTCAGCGCGCCCGACCGCCCCGTGGAACGCTGGATGACCAAGGTCGCCGGGCTGCTGCGCGAGGAGGACTACGCCGTCTCCTCCGCCCATGTCATCGAGGCCGTACGGCTTGCCGAGGCACTGGCCGCGATGCGGGGGCGCCCGCTGGCGGGGCTGGCCGAAGCCGGTGACGCGGTGCGCGCGGTGCTCGGCGACGGGTCCGACGCGCCGTCCGCCCTGATCCACGACCGGCTGGTGGTGGGGGACGTGCTGGGGCAGGTGCCGGACAGCGCCCCGGCGGTACCGCTCCAGCGCGACATCGCCCGCAGCCAGCGGTCGCTGCGCCTCAAACCGGAAGCCGCGGACCGGGAACTGGACCTCGACCTGCGCAAGGAGACCGACGCCGGGCGCAGCCGGCTGCTGCACCGGCTGCGGCTGCTGGGCGTGCCGTGGGGCGAACCCGCCCGGACCCGCGCGAGCACCGGCACGTTCCGGGAGGGCTGGCGGCTCCGCTGGGAGCCCGAACTGTCCGTACGGGCCGCCGAGGCCGGCATCTGGGGCACGACGGTGGAAACCGCCGCGACCGCCAAGGCACAGTCCGACGCCCTGGCCACCACCGCCCTCGCCGACGTCACCGCACTGGCCGAACGCTGCCTGCTGGCCGCCCTGCCGGACGCGCTGCCCGTGGTCATGCGGGTCCTCACGGACCGGGCCGCGCTCGACACGGACGTGGGCCACCTGGCCCAGGCCCTGCCCGCGCTGGTCCGCTCGGTCCGGTACGGCGACGTACGCGGCACGGACGCCGCCGCGCTCGGCGAGGTGGCCACCGGCCTGGCCGAACGGGTCTTCGTCGGCCTCCCCCCGGCCTGCACGGGCCTGGACGCGGACGGCGCCGCCGACATGCGCCGCCACTTGGACGCGACCCACCACGCGGTAGGGCTGCTGGACGAGGGCTCGGCGAGCGCTTCGGCAGCCGGGACCGGAGTGACGGCCGGGACCGGAGTGGTGGTCGGGGCCGGAGTGGTGGTCGGGGCCGGTGCGGCAGCCGGGGCCGGTGCGGCGGCCCGGGGTGGCGGCCTGCGGGAGCGCTGGGCGGCGGTGCTGCGGAAACTGGCCGAACGGGAGACGGTGCCCGGCCTCCTGCGCGGGCGCACGACCCGGCTGCTGCTCGACGACGGGCGGCTGACCCCCGGGGACGCCGAGCGGCTGATGGGGCTGGCACTGTCGCCCGGCACCCCGCCGGCCGAGGCGGCGGGATGGATCGAGGGGTTCGCGGGCGGCGACGCCGGCGGGCTGCTGCTGGTGCACGACGAACGGCTGCTCGCGCTGGTGGACGGCTGGCTGACCCGCGTACCGGCGGACGCGTTCACGGACGTACTGCCGCTGCTGCGCCGTACGTTCGCGGAGTACGACACCGGAGTGCGCCGCACCCTCGGCGAGTTGATACGCCGCGGCGGACCGCCCGGGCCCGCAGGAACCGGCTCCGGCATCGGTTCCGGTTCCGGCATCGGCCCCGGATCCGGGCAGTACGCAGGGCATGCCGGTCAGGAACCGGCGATACCGGGCTTCGGGCCCGGCCTGGACCGCGACCGGGCAGCAGCCGTGCTCCCGACGCTGCGCGTGCTGCTGGGCCTCACGGACGACCTCAGCGCGGGCCCGGACTCCGAGGAGGGGCGGAAGACGGAGCGTGAGACGGAGGCGGAGCGCGAGACGCAAACGGAGCGGAAGGCCGGCCGGGAGACGTTGCGGGAGACCGAGCGGGAGAGGGCGCCGATGACGGGGGTGGAGCGATGAGCGAGGCGCAGGAGAGGCTGCGGCGGTGGCGGCTGGTGCTGGGCGGGGGCGGCGCCGACGGGACCGGTTGCGAGTTGCGCGGGCAGGACGCCGCCATGGACGGGGCGCTCAGCGCGCTCTACGGGGGCCGCCGGCCGGACGGCACCGGCGGTGGCGACTCGCGCACGGCGGGCCTGGGGGCCTCGGCGCCCAACGTGGCCCGCTGGCTGGGCGACATCCGTACGTACTTCCCCACCTCCGTCGTCCAGGTCATGCAGCGCGACGCGATCGAACGGCTCGGCCTGTCCACGCTGCTGCTGGAACCGGAGATGCTGGAGGCCGTCGAAGCCGACGTGCACCTGGTCGGGACGCTGCTGTCGCTCAACAAGGTCATGCCGGAGACGACGAAGGAGACCGCGCGGGCCGTGGTCCGCAAGGTCGTCGAACAGCTGGAGAAACGGCTGTCGACCCGGACACGTGCCACGCTCAGCGGCGCCCTGGACCGGTCGGCGCGCGTCAGCCGCCCCCGGCACCGCGACATCGACTGGGACCGTACGATCCGCGCGAACCTCAAGAACTACCTGCCCGACCACCGCACGGTCGTGCCCGAGCGCCTGATCGGCTACGGGCGGGCCGCGCAGTCGGTGAAGAAGGACGTGGTGCTCTGCATCGACCAGTCCGGGTCGATGGCCGCCTCCGTCGTCTACGCCTCGGTGTTCGGCGCGGTGCTGGCGTCCATGCGGGCCATCGCGACCCGGCTGGTCGTCTTCGACACCGCGGTGGTGGACCTGACGGACGACCTGGACGACCCGGTGGACGTGCTCTTCGGCACCCAGCTCGGCGGCGGCACGGACATCAACCGCGCCCTCGCGTACTGCCAGTCGCAGATCACCCGGCCCGCGGACACCATCGTCGTACTCATCAGTGACCTCTACGAAGGCGGCATACGCGACGAGATGCTCAAACGCGTCGCGGCGATGAAGGCGTCCGGGGTGCAGTTCGTGACGCTGCTCGCGCTGTCGGACGAGGGGGCGCCCGTGTACGACCGGGAGCACGCGGCGGCGCTCGCGGCGCTCGGCGCGCCGGCGTTCGCCTGTACGCCGGACCTGTTTCCGGAGGTGATGGCGGCCGCGATCGAGAAGCGGCCGCTGCCGATACCGGACATGACGGAGCAACGGTAACGAGAGCCTCAGGGGGCTTGCGGGGCACCTGGGCTGTCGTGCAAGGATCTGGCCCTGTCAGCGCGTTGGCCGTGTCGGCGTGTCGGCCATGTCAGCGTGTCGGCCGTGTCGGCATGTCGGGCGTACCGCCCGCACCGGTCGCGGTTCGCGGCCGGGCATGCTCCGGCCGTCCGCGTTCCCTGGCCTTCCGTGTCTCCCGGCCTCGTGTTCCCCGGCCCGTCGAAAAGGATCTTCCGTGTCCGCTGTGTCCGCCCTCCCTGCCGCCGTGCGCCTGTCGCGCGCCGCGGTGGTGCGGCGTGCGCTACTGGCGGGACTGTTCCTGGCGGGGTTCGTGGCGCTCGGCTTCGCGTTCGGCGGCGGTGCGCATGCGGCGGACCGGCCGGCGGGCATGGAGCCGCAGGCCGGGGCAGTGACTGCGACGGGTCCGCAGACATCGGTCAAGGCGTCGGCGACCGATGCCGGGCGTGGGCTGGAGCGCGGTGGCGCGACGGCCGCGGACACGGTGGACACCGTGGCGGAGACGCCGGTCGGCAAGGCCGTACAGCCCGTAGCCGAGCGCACCGCTCCGGTCGCCGGGCAGGCCACGGAGCCTGTCACCGCACCGGTACGGGACGTGGTGCGCGAGGTGCGCCACGCGGCCGGCGCGGACTCGCTCCCCGTAGGGCTTCCGGGGCGCATCCCCGGTGTCGACGGCAACGGTGACGGTGACGGGGCCAGCGAGCCCGGTGACGGGCACGACGAGCAGCAGCCGAGCCAGGACTCCGGCCAGCGACCCGGCACCGTTACGCAGCATGCCGGGACCGGCGCCGGTGACCGGCCGGACGCTGTGCGCGCCGACACGGCCGACTGCACGCCCCGTTGGGCGCGTACGGGCGGGCTGCGCGACACGTCGTCGCGGGCTGCGCAGCGTGCCGGTGTGCCGGGGGAGCAGCAGCCGGGCCAGGGCCGCGGTGGCCTCCCCGGCCCGTTCCCGCAGGGGCCCGCTCCGTCGGCCTCGCACACCGCCGGAGACGGCCACGGTCCGCGTGGCGCGGACCAGTTCGCCGCCGTGCCGGTGCATCCCGCGCACTTCGGGCTGGTGCCCGGAGGCGTCCTCGCGGCGGCCGAGCCGCCCACCCGGCAGCGTGCTGCCGACATCCTCGAATTCCCGGGCTAGGGCAGACCTTCAGACCTTCGGCGTCTGAGATCCCCGTCCGCAGACGACGCGTCTGCAACGACCTGCCGCGCGGGGGCGGGACAGGTCTGCCCGTTCGAACCCCCTGAATTCGAAGGACGTTTCACCATCATGCGTACGCACATCCGTCGTTCCATCGTCGTAGCCGCCGCCGCTTCCGGCCTGTGGGCCCTCGGTTCCGTCGCCGCCAACGCGGCCGGCCTCCCCGGCACCGCCGACCTGCCCGCCGCCGGCGCGGTCACCGGCGTGGTGACCGACACGGTCACCGGCACGGTGCAGGACAAGCTCCCGGCCGGCGACGTCCCCACGCAGGGCCTGCCCGCCACCCGAAAGCTGCCTGCCACCCCGAAGCTGCCCGCCACCCCCAAGCTGCCCGCCACCCCGAACGTGCCGACGACCGGCGACCTGGGCAAGGCCACGGACCTGGGCAAGGCCACGGACCTGGGCAAGGCCACGGACCTCGGCAAGACCGCTGACCTGGGCAAGGCCACGGACCTCGGCAAGACCACCGACCTGGGCAAGGCCACGGACCTCAACAAGGCCACCGACCAGCTCCCCACCGACGCCGCCCAGGGCGTCCTCGCCGCCGCCCGTCCCGTCGTCGACAGCACCACCGCCGACGTCCTGCCGCCCGTCGCTCAGCGTGCGGTCGGCAAGGTCGTCCCGGTCGCTCAGAGTGCCGTCGGCGGTGCCGGGCAGCTCGCCGGTGACGTGACGGGGCAGGCGACCCCGTTCGTGCAGGGTGTCGCGGGTGGTGCGCAGACCTTCGTGCAGGGTGTGGCCACGGATGCCACCCCGTTCGCGCAGGGCCTGGCCGGCACCGTCAAGAACGACGCGTCGGGCATCGCCGGCAGTGCCACCGCGGGCGCTCAGGGCGTACTCCCGGGCCGGACCGTGCCCGCCACGCCCACCCTGGCCGCCGTACCCACCGTGCCCACCGGCCTGACCGACCTGACCGACCCCGCCAACATCCCGGCGCTGCCGACCCTCCCGGGCACCTCGGCGCTGCCGACCCTCCCCGGCACCACCCTGACGGCCCTCCCGGTCCAGGGCGTCTGACCGTCGCAGGCCGGCGGCCGGGCGTACGCACAGGGTGGTGTGCCGTACGCCCGTACCGCCATCCGTGAAGAGAAGTGAGCGCGCAGCCGGGTGGCTCCCTGTGGGGAGGGAGCCACCCGGCTGCGCGCTGCGTGCTGCGCGCAGGTGTGCGGTGTGCGCGGGCGCGCGGGTCCGCCGGTACCCCTGTGTGATCTGTGACCGCCGTCTCTGTGACTGTTATCACCGCCGCAGTGTGATCTGCGATTTAGGGGTGCCGGTCCTGCGGGGATAACCTGCGAGACGGACATGCCGCGTACCGGCCACCGTGTACGCCTCCCTCAGTGACAGCGCAGTCACGTTGCCCATCGCGGCACGCCCATGCAGACAACGAACCGCGATCACTACGGCGATTCTGAGTAGACAAGGGACGGACGCGCGTGGACCTGTTCGAGTACCAGGCGAGGGACCTCTTCGCCAAGCACGGTGTACCGGTGCTGGCCGGTGAAGTCATCGACACGCCTGAAGCGGCACGCGCGGCGACCGAGCGCCTCGGCGGCAAGTCCGTCGTCAAGGCGCAGGTGAAGGTCGGCGGCCGGGGCAAGGCCGGCGGCGTGAAGGTGGCGACGACGCCGGACGAGGCCGTCGCCCGCGCCACGGACATCCTCGGCATGGACATCAAGGGCCACACGGTCCACAAGGTGATGATCGCCGAGCTGTCCCCGGAGATCGAGGCGGAGTACTACGTCTCGTACCTCCTCGACCGCACCAACCGCACCTTCCTGGCCATGGCCTCGGTGCAGGGCGGCATGGACATCGAGGAGGTCGCGGAGAAGACCCCCGAGGCCCTCGCGAAGGTCCCGGTCGACTCCAACGAGGGTGTGACCATCGAGAAGGCCCGCGAGATCGTCGCGCAGGCGAAGTTCCCGGCCGAGGTCGCCGAGAAGGTCGCCGAGGTCATGGTGACCCTGTGGGACACCTTCGTCGCCGAGGACGCGCTCCTCGTCGAGGTCAACCCGCTGGTGAAGACCAAGGACGGCCGCATCCTGGCCCTGGACGGCAAGGTCTCGCTCGACGAGAACGCCGACTTCCGCCAGCCCGACCACGAGGCCCTGGAGGACAAGGCCGCGGCGAACCCGCTGGAGGCCGCCGCCAAGGCCAAGGGCCTGAACTACGTCAAGCTCGACGGTCAGGTCGGCATCATCGGCAACGGCGCGGGTCTCGTCATGAGCACCCTGGACGTCGTCGCGTACGCCGGTGAGAAGCACGACAACGTCAAGCCGGCCAACTTCCTCGACATCGGCGGCGGCGCCTCCGCCGAGGTCATGGCGAACGGTCTGGAGATCATCCTCGGTGACCCGGACGTGAAGTCCGTGTTCGTCAACGTCTTCGGCGGCATCACCGCCTGCGACGAGGTCGCCAACGGCATCGTCCAGGCCCTGGAGCTGCTCAAGTCCAAGGGTGAGGACGTCACCAAGCCGCTGGTCGTCCGCCTGGACGGCAACAACGCGGAGCTCGGTCGCAAGATCCTGAGCGACGCCAACCACCCGCTGGTCCAGCGCGTGGACACCATGGACGGCGCGGCCGACAAGGCCGCCGAGCTCGCCGCGGCTGCGAAGTAAGGGATAGAGGGACTCAGACCACCATGGCTATCTTCCTCACCAAGGACAGCAAGGTCATCGTCCAGGGCATGACCGGTGCCACGGGCATGAAGCACACCAAGCTCATGCTGGGCGACGGCACCAACATCGTCGGCGGTGTCAACCCGCGCAAGGCCGGCACCGAGGTCGACTTCGACGGCACGTCCGTGCCCGTCTTCGGCTCCGTCGCCGAGGCGATGGAGAAGACCGGCGCCGACGTGTCCGTCATCTTCGTGCCGCCGAAGTTCGCCAAGGCCGCCGTCGTCGAGGCGATCGACGCCGAGATCGGCCTGGCCGTCGTGATCACCGAGGGCATCGCCGTGCACGACTCGGCCGCCTTCTGGGCGTACGCGTCGAGCAAGGGCAACAAGACCCGCATCATCGGCCCGAACTGCCCCGGCCTGATCACCCCCGGCCAGTCCAACGCCGGCATCATCCCGGGCGACATCACCAAGCCCGGCAAGATCGGTCTGGTGTCGAAGTCCGGCACGCTGACCTACCAGATGATGTACGAGCTGCGGGACATCGGCTTCACCTCGGCCGTCGGCATCGGTGGCGACCCGGTCATCGGCACCACCCACATCGACGCCCTGGAGGCCTTCGAGGCCGACCCGGAGACCGAGCTGATCGTCATGATCGGTGAGATCGGCGGCGACGCCGAGGAGCGTGCGGCCGACTTCATCAAGGCCAACGTCACCAAGCCGGTCGTCGGCTACGTCGCGGGCTTCACCGCGCCCGAGGGCAAGACCATGGGCCACGCCGGCGCCATCGTCTCCGGCTCCTCCGGCACCGCCCAGGCGAAGAAGGAGGCCCTGGAGGCCGCCGGTGTGAAGGTCGGCAAGACCCCGTCGGAGACCGCCCGCCTGGCGCGCGAGATCCTCGTCGGCTGACCGCCACAGCGCATCGGCGCGGGCCCGTACCCCTCCCGGGGGGTGCGGGCCCGCGCCTTTCGTACGGCCGGGCGCGGGGCGGGGGCGGGGCTCGGCGCCGCCCCGCCCCGGTCACCGCGCCTCCGGGGCGATCAGCCCCGCCCGGCCCGGAGGGACCGCCTTCCGACGCGCCGGACCGGCGGCTGCGGGCTGCCGGGCGCGGGCGTGCCGCACCCGCTCCGTACGGGGGGCCGGCCGTTCGGGACGGTCGCCTTGCTGCTCCGTACGGGAACCCTGGGCTGTACGGGAACCCTGCTCCGTACGGGAACTCTGGGACGCATGGGATCTCTGGGCTGTACGGGATCTCTGGGTCGTACGGGATCCCTGGGTCTTCGCGCCGGGTGTGGGGGATGCCGACACGGCCGGAGGGCCGGCCACGGGGCGGCCGCCGGGCAGCGTGCCCGCCTCGTTGACGAGGGTGAAGGCCGTCGCCGCCGCGATGACGGCCGTGAGCCCGAACGCGCCCTGCGTCATCCGGCTGACCGTCCGCTCGCCGCCCGTACGTACGGTCCTGGCGTCCGGCGGCGCCACCGGGTGCACGGCGGCCAGCCCGGCCAGCCGTTCGCGCAGGATCTCTCTCTGGCGTACGGGTGTCTCGGCGGCCAGGCCGAACGCCGGCACCCGGTCGGCGACGGCCCGGCGCGCGTGCAGCAGTCGGCCGGCCGTCGCGGGCGTACTGGCCTCCACCTCGGCCGCCGTCTCGCTCAGACCCAGACCGAGACCGTCGTGCAGGAGCAGCGCGCGGCGGTAGGCCGTAGGCAGGCTGAGTACGGCGTCCCGCAGCGCGCGCTGCGGGGGAGTGACGGGCGGCGCGGCGGGCACCTTGGGCGTCGGGCGCTGCCCGGCCCGCAGGTTGGGGCGCATGCGGTGCCAGGGCGACAGCGCGTACTCGTGCACCATGGCCCGCACCCGGCCCGCCGGGTCGGGATCGACCGCCACCTCGGGCCAGCGCTGCCAGGCCGCCTGGAACGAGCGTTCGACGGCTTCCTGGGCGAGGTGGGGGAGGCCGGTGAGCACGATCGCCTGGCGGGTGAGGTCGGGGGCGTGCCGTGCGTAGAGGGCGTCGAAGGCGGCTGCGGGGGTGCGGGGGGCAGGGGCGGGGTTGGTGGTCGCTGATACCTCGTCAGAGGGCGTGCCGGTGAGGGGGTCTGACGGGGCATCGGCGACCGGTGGCGACGGCGCGGCGACCGATGGCGGCGTGGCGTCGGCAGCCTTGCCCGTGTTTCCGGCGCGGCCAGGGCGCTTTGCGCGGCCCGGGCGTCTGGCGCGTCTGGACGACATGGAAAGGTACATAAACATATATTGGGCGACACGTCCGGCAATTGCCCGCTCCATGGCGGAAACGTGTGTTGTTGGCAGCATGGCGGGGTGAGCCAATTGACCGACCGCGGCCCCACGTTGTCGTCGCGCGGCCGGGCCTCCACCCAGCGGTCCTCCGCGCTCGGCACCGCCTTCCTCGGCGGAGTGCTGGCGGCCGGGCTGGGGCTCGGGGCCTTCGCCGTCGCGGTACTGCTGCTCTGGGTGGCCTCCCCGTACCCGGACAGCGAACCGTCGCGCGCCCTGCACCTCGCCGCCGACCTGTGGTTCCTCGCGCACGGCAGCGACCTCGTACGGGCCGTGGCGGCCTCCGGCGGCGCGTCGCCCGTCGCCGTGACGCCGTTGCTCCTGATGGCCCTGCCCCTCTGGCTGCTGTACCGGTCCGCCCGGCACATCCTCGAATGCCCGCCGCAGTCCGCCCACCCTCCCCGCCCGCACCCGCCGGAGCCCGCCGCCCCCAGCCCCAGCCTCCTCCATCCCGAGGACATCGACCCGGAACCCACGCCCCGCCTCCTCCTCGGCTGGCTGCTGGCCGGATACCTGACCGTCGCGGTCGCCGCCCTGCTGTACGCCTCGGCGGGCCCGCTGTACGTCGAACCGCTCAGCGCCCTGCTGTACGTACCGCTGGTCGCCGTCGCCACCCTCGCCGTGGCGGCGTGGCGCAGTCTCGGCCCCGCCGCCTTCGTCCCGCTGCCCGAGCCCGTCCAGGAGGCCCTCGACCGGCTCCCGGACGGGCTGCGGGCCTCCCTGGAGGGCCGCCGGCTGGCCGCCGCGGTGCGCGCGGGCACCGCGGCCGTCCTGGTGCTGCTGCTCTGCGGTGCGCTGCTGGTGCTCCTCGCCCTGGGCTGGCACGCGCCCGCGGTCCGGTCCGAATTCCTCGCCCTCACCCACGACTGGGCGGGCCGGTGCACCGTGCTGCTGCTCAGCCTCGTCCTGCTGCCGAACACCGTGGTGTGGGGGCTGGCCTACGGGCTCGGCCCCGGCTTCACGCTCGGCGCGGGCAGCACGGTGGGCCCGCTCGCCGCCGCCGGGCACCCGGACCTGCCGCCCTTCCCGCTGCTCGGCATGGTGCCGGAGGCAGGTAGCACCGGCCCGCTGTACTGGCTGACCGCCGCGGTGCCGCTCGCCGTCGGAGTGGCGCTGGCCCGGTACGCCGCGCTGCCCGCGAAGGCGTACGCGACCGCCTCGCGCGCCGGTACTCGGGCCGGGGACGGGAACGAGATCGGAGCCGGGACCGGAGCCGGGACCGGAGTCGGGACCGGGGTCGGGGCCGGGACCGGCGCCGGGGCCGGGACGGGGGCCGGAGCCGAGACCGACGCCACCCCTCCCGCACCGACGCCGGACTCCGGCCGAACCGCTCCCCCCGACTGGACCGACTGGACCGGCTGGACCGGCTGGCGTGAGACGGCCGCGGCCGCCGGGCTCGCGGCGCTCGGCTGCGCGGTGCTGACGGCGCTGCTCGCCGGCCTGGCGGGCGGCGCGCTGGGCAACGCCGCGCTGGCCGCCTTCGGGCCCAGCTGGTGGCAGACGGGGCTGGCGGCACTGGGCTGGACGGCGCTCATCGGCGTTCCGGGCGCTCTCGTCGCGCGTGCCTGGTGGCTGCGCGGGGTGCCGCGCCCGCCCAAACCCGTACGGAAGCCGCGTGAGAAGCTCCGCAAGCGACTGTGGCGCGGTGTGAAACGGCTCACCCTGGCGGTCCTCCGCGCCGCCGGGCGGTGGGCGTGGGCCGCGTGCCGCTTCAGCTGGACGGCGCTGCGGCGTACGGCGACCCGTCCCCGCCGGCGGGCCCACCGCCGTACGGCCCACCGTTCCCCGCGACGGTTCCTGCGGCGCCCGGCCCGCCCCGCCCGGCCTGCCCGCCACCGCGCCGGTCCGACCGCACCGCCGAGCCCGTCCCCGACCACATCCCTGGGCCCGTCCCCGACCACGCCCTCGACCACGCTCCTGAGTCCGTCCCCGAGCCCGTCCGTGAACCCGCCCTCAGGCCCCCTCACCCCTCCACCCACGCCCCTCGCACCCCCGCCCGCCCCCTGGCACGACGCCAGCACCCGGCGGGCCCGCTGGTCGGCGCTCCGGGTCTCCTCCGGCGGCCTCATGACCGACTTCGAACCCGTCGCGCCGCCCCACGAGGAGCCCCCTGGAAACACCTCAGCCGCCGACCCTGAGGGCGGCGGCTGAGACGGACGGTGTTCGCCGGCGGTGCGGGGCCGGCCGGCGGTTCACTCCTGCTGGGCGCTGAGCAGCGGCCTCAGCTGCTCGGGCAGCAGCTTCTCGCAGGAGTGCTGGGCGGACCGGGTCAGCGCGTCGTTCACGCACGTGAAGTAGTCGCGGTAGACGAGCTGGACGGTGAACGTGGCCGCCACCATGGCCAGCGCCAGCGTGGCGGTGACCAGCCCGGCCACCGCGGCGGTCGTCTGGGGGCGGGTGGAACCGGACGCCTGGGCGCCGCCCGTGGCGGACACGCCGGACCGGGTTTCCGTACGGGGCGCGGCCTGGCCTGACACGTCGGCGGCCGTGGCGCGCGCACTGCCGGACCGCGTGCCGCTGCCCGTACGCGCGGGCTTGGCGCGCAGGGAGCTGATGCCCCAGTACAGGGCGAGGGCCGCCAGCAGCAGCGCGATCTCCGGCAGGTTGAACAGGACGAAGAAGAAGCCCCACATGCCGGCGAGCAGCGCGTAGCGCGCGCGGCGCTGTGCGGGGTCGGTCGGATCCCAGCGCAGCCCGCCGGAGCCTCCGGAGCCGCCCTGGCCGCCCGGCCCCTGCTGGCCGCCGCGGCCGCCCTGCCGCGTACCGAAGCCGCCGCCCTGGCGGCCCGGCTGGCGGCTGCTCCACTGGCTCCCCCAGGAGGACTGCTGCCGCTCGCCGGAACCGTCCTGCCCGCCGCCCTGGTCCTGGCCGTGCTGCCGGGGCTGCCACGGCTGGTCCGGAGCGTCGGCAGGCGGCGGCGCGAACGGGTTGTCGCGGTCCCGCCCGTCCTGTCCGCGCCCGTCCTGCCCGCGCCCGTCCTGCCCGCGCCCGTCCCCACTCTGGCCCGAGGGGTGGGAGTGAGCACGCTCCCGGCGCGAGCCGGACGACTCGGACGAGTCCGACGAACGCGATGAGTCCGACTGACCCGATGAGTCCGACTGACCCGATGGGTCCGACGAACCCGACGAACCCGACGGACCCGACGGCCCCGCCGAACCCGCCGAGTCCGAGGACGGCTTGCGCTCGCGCAGCAGCGCCGCCCAGGGAGCGGCGGAGGGCTGGGGGTACCTCCCAGCGGTCGCTGGGGGAGGGAGGAGGAGGGCCGCGCGGCGGCGTCGGTCCGGCATCTGGAGTGTGTCTTCCCCTTGTCTCGTCCGTACGTCCGACGGGTGGGCCGGGCGGGCGGATACCACGAACAGCGTGCGTTCTCACGCCCGACGCTACCTCTCGCGTGCGCCCCCGTCCCGTGGGGGCCGCGCGGTGTGCCGGTATCGTTGCTGACGGTCGGCGCCTTCGTAGGGTTCCCCGGTTTTCGGCTACCCATGGTTTTGTACGACCGCACAAACCGCGTGCGACCACTCGCACCACCCCGACCGCACCACTCCGCACACCGCCGTACAGCAGCACCGCGCGAGAAAGAGACCCGCCGTGGCCTCCGCTTCCTCCTCATCCGCCGTTCCCGCCGCTTCCCCGGCACGCATCGTCGTGCTCGTCTCCGGCTCCGGAACGAATCTGCAGGCGCTCCTCGACGCCGTGGCGGCCGAGGGGGCCGCCGCGTACGGGGCGGAGGTGGTCGCGGTGGGCGCCGACCGCGACGGCATCGCCGGCCTGGAGCGCGCCGAGCGGGCCGGGCTGCCGACCTTCGTGTGCCGGGTCAAGGACCACGCGGACCGGGCCGCCTGGGACCGGGCGCTGGCCGGGGCCGTCGCCGCGTACGAGCCGGACCTCGTCGTCTCGGCCGGGTTCATGAAGATCCTGGGCGCGGAGTTCCTGGCCCGCTACGGCGGCCGGATCATCAACACGCATCCGGCGCTGCTGCCGAGTTTTCCCGGGGCCCACGGCGTGCGCGAGGCCCTCGCGTACGGCGCCAAGGTCACCGGGTGCACCGTCCACTTCGTCGACGACGGCGTCGACACCGGCCCGGTCATCGCCCAGGGTGTGGTCGAGATCCGGGACGAGGACGACGAATCCGCGCTGCACGAGCGCATCAAGGAAGTCGAGCGCAAGCTGCTCGTCGAGGTCGTGGGGCTGCTGGCCCGGCACGGCTACCGCATTGAGGGACGAAAGGTACTGATCCCGTGACCGCCGAAGCAACGAAGCGGCCCGTACGCCGGGCGCTGGTCAGCGTCTACGACAAGACGGGCCTCGAAGAACTGGCCCAGGGACTGCACGCGGCGGGCGTCCAGCTCGTCTCGACCGGCTCGACGGCCGCGAAGATCGCGGCGGCCGGCGTCCCGGTGACCAAGGTCGAGGAGCTGACCGGCTTCCCCGAGTGCCTGGACGGCCGGGTCAAGACGCTGCACCCGAAGGTGCACGCGGGCATCCTCGCCGACCTGCGGCTGGAGGACCACCGGCGGCAGCTCGACGAGCTGGGCGTGGCGCCGTTCGACCTGGTGGTCGTGAACCTCTACCCGTTCACCGAGACGGTGGCCTCCGGCGCGGAGCCGGACGCGTGCGTGGAGCAGATCGACATCGGCGGGCCGTCCATGGTGCGCGCCGCCGCCAAGAACCACCCCTCGGTCGCCGTCGTCGTCAACCCGGACCGCTACGCGGACGTGCTGAAGGCGGTCGCGGACGGCGGCTTCGACCTCCAGGAGCGCAGGCGGCTGGCCGCCGAGGCGTTCCGGCACACCGCCGAGTACGACGTGGCGGTGGCCTCCTGGTTCGCGGGTGACTACGCGGGCGACGGCGGCGAGTTCCCCGGCTTCCTCGGCGTGACGTACGAGCGCAAGAACGTGCTGCGCTACGGCGAGAACCCGCACCAGGCGGCCGCGCTCTACACGGGCGGCTGCGGCGGCCTGGCAGAGGCCGAGCAGCTGCACGGCAAGGAGATGTCGTACAACAACTACACGGACACCGACGCCGCGCGCCGGGCCGCGTACGACCACGCCGAGCCCTGCGTGGCCATCATCAAGCACGCCAACCCGTGCGGCATCGCGATCGGCGATGACGTCGCCGAGGCGCACCGCAAGGCGCACGCCTGCGACTCGCTGTCCGCCTTCGGCGGCGTCATCGCCGTCAACCGCCCCGTGTCGGTGGCGATGGCCGAGCAGGTCGCGGAGATCTTCACCGAGGTCATCGTCGCCCCGGACTACGAGGACGGCGCGGTCGAGGTGCTGGCCCGTAAGAAGAACATCCGGGTGCTGCGCTGCCCCGAGGGCCCGCAGCCGCCGGCCGAGTTCAAGCCGATCGACGGCGGCGGCCTGGCCCAGGTCAAGGACGTCCTCCAGGCCGAGGGCGACGACCCGGCCAACTGGACGCTGGCGGCCGGCGAGGCGCTGTCCGACGCCGAGCTGGCGGAACTGGCCTTCGCCTGGCGGGCGTCGCGCGCCGTGAAGTCCAACGCGATCCTGCTCGCCAAGGACGGCGCCACGGTCGGCGTGGGCATGGGCCAGGTCAACCGCGTGGACTCGGCGAAGCTGGCCGTGCAGCGGGCCGGCGAGGAGCGGGCGCGCGGCTCCTACGCCGCCTCCGACGCGTTCTTCCCGTTCCCGGACGGCCTGGAGGTGCTGCTGGAGGCGGGCGTCAAGGCCGTCGCGCAGCCCGGCGGTTCGGTCCGTGACGAGCAGGTCATCGAGGCGGCGAAGGCCGCGGGCGTGACGATGTACCTGACCGGGACGCGGCACTTCTTCCACTGAGCCCGGGCCGCACGCAGCCGAAAGGCCCGTTGAGCCTGGCTCACGCAGCCGAAAGGCCCGTCTCCCGCACGCTGCGGGGGACGGGCCTTTCGGCGCGCCTGACGGTGCCTGACGGCGCCCGTCCGTGCCTGACCGCCGGGCCTCAGCCACGGCCCCTCAGTGCCGGGGGCGCATGAACCACGCCTGGCTCTCCTGCTTGGCCGCGAAAATGATGATGAGGATGGACAGCACGAAGTTCGGGATGCCGTAGAGGGCGATGGCGAACGGAATGCTGCACAGCACCGACACGGAGCCGAAGATGATGCTGCCGACGCGGATGCCGTTGCCGCCCTTGGAGTACTGGAGCCCCAGCACCAGCGCGATCGCCGCGTAGGCGGCCTGGAGGATCATGACGACGACCATGGCGCCCTTGCCGACGGCGAAGATGCCCTGGGCGTCCCCGCTGAGGCCGTCGTAGTTCGCCGAGGCGCTGCTCAGCTGGTTCAGGCCGACGGTCATCATGATGATGCCGATGACGCCGGTCGCGGCCAGGACGAAGAGCATGACGCGGGCGGCCTTGGTGCTGCCGGGCATCTGGTGCGGCGCGGGTATGCCGGGCATCCCGCCGGGGCCCATGGGCTGGGCGGGGAACGGCGCGTACGGCTGCTGCTGCATGGGCTGCTGCGGCTGCATCGGCTGCTGCGGGTAGCCGTACTGGGGCGGCGGCGGGCCCTGGGGCTGGCCCTGCGGCGGCCCGTAGGGGTTGGGCTGGTTCGGGTAGCTCACGAGCGGTGTCCTTCGAGCGGTGTGACCTGGTGTCAGCCGGTGCTGCACGGTTCCGGCGGTCCCGGGTGAATTAAAAGATCGGTAAGAGCCTACGGGGCGGCGAAGGCCCCCTCGCGCCATTTTGTGCGAGGGGGCCCCGGGGGCGGATGAGCTGCCGTACGCAGACTTACTGAGTACGGACGACCACCGTGCTGACGATCTTGTCAGCGAAGGTCTGGGACTTCTCGTCCCACAGCGGCCACCAGTAGCCGAGGCCGCACAGCGGACCGTCCACCACGTGGCAGATCTTGCGGCCGAGAGCCATGCCGAAGCCGAGCGGCTGCCCGGTCGCCTCGCGCACGACGCGGATGCCCAGGGCCTTCTTGCCCGGAGTCTGGCCGGTGGAGCCTTCCTTGGCGACCAGGAAGAGCCCGCCGCCGAGCGTCAGCAGGGCGGCGATCGCCATGAGGATGATCGCGAAGACCGGCGTGCCGACGGAGTCGTTGGCGTTGTTGTACGCGTCCTGGATGCACTGGTAATTCGTGCCGCAGTAGGACGTGTCCGGCACCGAGACGCTGCTGACGCTGGAGGCGGCAACGATGCCCGCGATGATGTACATGATCGTCGGGAGGACACCGACGATCAGACCGTCGAGCAGCGCCGCGCCCACCCGCGCACCCCAGCTCGCGTAGGCCTGCGGCCCGCCCATGCCCGGCATCCCGGACTGCTGGCCGTACGGGGAGCCCTGCTGCGGGTAGCCGTACGCCTGCTGCTGCGGCACCTGCGGCGGCTGGCCGTACGGGGCCTGCTGCTGCGGCGGGGCCTGCTGCGGGTAGCCGTAGCCCGGCTGGGGCTGTGCCTGCTGCGGGTAGCCGTACCCCGGCTGGGCCTGCGGCGCCTGGGGCGGCTGACCGTACGGCGCCTGCGGCTGCTGGCCGTACGGGCCCGGCTGCCCCTGCGGCTGGCCGTAGGGATTGTTCGGGTCGCCAAAGCTCATTGGCTGGTTTCCTCCGTTGTTGTTCAGTGGGGGACGGCAGGGCGTGCTCGGAGGAAAACTTGGGATCAGTGGCCCGCCCCCCGATGATGCCTGCGGCACTGAACGGCAATCTTTCTAGTTGCGCAATATTCTTGTCCAGTCAAGAGGGGCAGGCGTTGTGCAAGTGCAATGATCGATTTGGCGATTTCATTTCGGTCATCTCCGGTCATCGCTCTTGTCAGCGGCCATAGCGCGCCCCGGCGGCCCGCCGCACCCGGCTCGCCCTGACAGCCCGTCCCGAAAGCCCGCACCGGCGGTCCGTCCCGAAAGCCCGCACCGGCGGTCCGCGCACGGTCCGCCCCGAAAGCCCGCCCTGATTGGAACGGGGGAGGCTTCATCCGGGAGGATGGGGGTATGAGCGCCCAGATTCTCGATGGCAAGGCCACCGCCGCCGCGATCAAGTCCGAACTCGCCGTCCGCGTGGAGGCACTGAAGGCCCGGGGCGTCACGCCCGGACTCGGCACCCTCCTGGTCGGTGGCGACCCGGGCAGCCGCTGGTACGTCAACGGCAAGCACCGCGACTGCGCCCAGGTCGGCATCGCCTCCATCCAGAAGGAACTGCCGGACACCGCCACCCAGGAGGAGATCGAGGCGGTCGTACGGGAGCTGAACGAGGACCCGGCCTGCACCGGCTACATCGTCCAACTGCCGCTCCCCAAGGGCATCGACACCAACCGCGTCCTGGAGCTGATGGACCCGGCCAAGGACGCCGACGGCCTGCACCCGATGAGCCTGGGCCGGCTGGTGCTGGGCATCGACGGCCCGCTGCCCTGCACCCCGTACGGCATCATCCAGCTGCTCCGCCACCACGGCGTGGTGATCAACGGGGCGCACGTGGTCGTGGTCGGCCGCGGCATCACCGTCGGGCGCTCCATCCCGCTGCTGCTGACCCGCAAGTCGGAGAACGCCACCGTCACCCAGTGCCACACCGGCACCCGTGACCTGGCCGCACAGCTCAAGCAGGCCGACATCGTCGTGGCCGCCGCCGGTGTGCCGCACATCATCAAGCCGGAGGACGTCAAGCCGGGCGCCGCCGTGCTGGACGTCGGTGTCAGCCGCGACGAGAACGGCAAGATCGTCGGCGATGTGCACCCCGGTGTCGCCGAAGTGGCCGGCTGGATCTCCCCGAACCCGGGCGGCGTCGGCCCGATGACCCGTGCCCAGCTGCTGGTCAACGTCGTCGAGGCGGCCGAGCGCGCCGCGGGCTGAGCCCGCACCTCCCCGCAGCACCGGAACTCACGCAGCACCGGAACGGACACGGAAAGGGACAGCCACCCATGAGTGCCGAAGCGCACGCGGAAGGCGCCTCCGAGCCGCAGCGGCCCTCCCGCCGCTTCCCGCGGATCACCACCGACACCGCGCGGCCGGAGGGCGGCGGCCGTACCGCCCCCGGCAGCGCCGCCCCGCCCGCCCGGCAGTGGCCGCTGCTGGCCGTCATGGGCGGCGTGGCGCTCGGGCTGTTCATCGTCGCGCTCGACGGCTTCCGTATCGGGACGATCCTGATCGGCCTGTCCCTGCTGGCGGGAGCGGTGCTGCGGCGGGTGCTGCCGAAGGTGGGCATGCTGGCCGTACGGTCCCGCTTCACGGACATGGCGACGTACGGCGGGCTGGGGCTGGCCATCGTCCTGCTGGCGCTGATGGCGCAGCCCAAGCCGTGGCTGAAGATCCCGTTCCTGGACGATCTGGTGCACTTCACGGTCTGGTAGTAGGCCCGGGGGCGGGGCGGCCGGGCGCGCCGGACGCCGCGCGGTGGGCGGGACCGTACGGACACGCCCTGCGCCCCTGCGGCCCTGTGGCCCCGCGGCGCTTCGGGTCGTCCCGCGCCCTACGGCCTCCCGCACCCTGCGGCCTGTGCCCTGCGGCCCTCCCGCGCCCTGCTGTCCGCCCGCACCCCGCGGCCCTCCCACGCCATTCGCGTGACGTCCGCCCGCGCGCCGCCCGCAGGGACGGCCGGGGCGATCCGCCGCCGAGTAGCTTGGCGCCCCATGGCCAAGATCAAGGTTTGCCGGCCCGTCGTCGAGCTCGACGGCGACGAGATGGCCCACATCATCTGGTCCTCCGTCAGGGACCGGCTGATCCTGCCCCACCTCGACATCGAGCTGCACCACTTCGACCTGGGCATCGAGCACCGCGACGCCACCGGCGACCAGGTCACCGTCGAGGCGGCGCACGCGATCAGGGAGCACGGCGTCGGCGTCAAGTGCGCCACCATCGCCCCCGACGAGGCGCGGGTCGAGGAGTTCGGCCTCAAGGCGATGTACCGCTCGCCCGACGCCACCCTCCGCGACCTCCTCGGTGGCGTGCTCTTCCACGAGCCGGTCATCATGGCGAACGTGCCGCGCCCGGTCCCCGGCTGGACCGAGCCGGTCGTCATCGGGCGGCACGCCTTCGGCGACCAGTACCGCGCCACCGACCTCAGGATCCCGGGGCCCGGCACCCTCACCCTGACCTACACGCCCCAGGACGGCGGCGACCCGGTCGAGCTGGAGGTCCACGACTTCCCCGGCCCCGGCGTCGCACTCGCGATGTACAACCACGACGCGTCGGTCCGCGACTTCGCGCGCGCTTGTTTCCGCTACGGCCTGGCCCGCTCGTACCCGGTGTACCTGTCCACCAAGAACACGGTCCTCAAGAAGTACGACGGCCGGTTCAAGGACCTCTTCCAGGAGGTCTACGACACCGAGTTCAAGGCCGGCTTCGACGCCCGCGGCCTGACCTACGAGCACCGGCTGATCGACGACATGGCCGGCGCGGCGCTCAAACGGCCGGGCGGATACGTCTGGGCCTGCAAGAACTACGACGGGGACGTGCAGTCCGGCGTCGTGGCGCAGGGCTTCGGCTCGCCCGGTCTGATGACCTCGGTCCTGATGTCCGCCGACGGCCGCACCCTCCTGGCCGAGGCCGCGCACGGCACCATGACCCGGCACTACCGCCGCCACCAGCAGGGAAAGCCCACCTCCAGCAACCCGGTGGCCTCCGTCTTCGCCTGGACCCGCGGCCTGGTCCACCGCGGCGACCTGGACGGCACCCCCGACGTCACCCGGTTCGCCCGGACGCTGGAGCGGGTCTGCGTGGAGACGGTCGAGGACGGCCGGATGACCAAGGACCTGGCGCAGCTGATCTCGAAGAGCCAGCCGTACCTGACCACCGAGGAGTTCCTCGACGCGCTCGACATCGGGCTGCAGAAGAAGCTGGCCGGCGCCTGACGGACGGCAACGTCCCGAAGATGTCCCGCGATCGGCGCCGCACGACGGAACAGAAGTGTACGGGCGTGCACGTCCGCGTGTCCGTCGCCCGAACGCTCCCGTGCGCCCCGGAGATGGGAACTGGCATCCTGGCTCTGAGCATCTCTTTGGGTAACCACCGGGACAGTCTGCGGGGGTCGCGCCCCGGCGAAGGAGCGGAGCGCAGGAGCACGCGAACGCGCAACCAGGCGCATATGGGCGGTTAGGGGGAGGCAATGCCTCGCTGGAGGGCGCTACCGGAAGAACTCGACCCGCAGGTCAAGGAGTTCGTCAGTCAGCTGCGCAGACTCGTGGAACGCAGCGGTCTGAGCGTGGCCGCCGTCGCGGACCGGACCGGTTACAGCAAGACCTCGTGGGAGCGCTACCTCAACGGGCGGCTGCTGCCGCCGCAGCGCGCCGTGATCGCGCTGGCCGAGGCGACCGGTACGCACACCGGACACCTCACCACGATGTGGGAGCTGGCCGAACGCGCCTGGAGCCGCTCGGAGATGCGGCACGACGTCACCATGGAGGCGATCCGGGTGGCCCAGGCGCGGGCCGCGCTCGGGGAGTTCGGCCCGGCGCCGGGCAGGACGAAGTCCCGTACCAAGGAGAAGACCAAGGATCAGGGCAGGGATCAGGGCAGCGATCGGGGCAGGGAACAGGGCAAGGACAGGGGCAAGGAGCGGGCCGGGGAGAAGCCTGACGGCAAGGCCGGAGGGCGGGACGGCCGGGGAGCCCGGAAGAACCGGGCCGGAGAGCCGGACGCCGCCGTGCCCGCGCCCGCGGCGCCGTGGCGCGGTGACGACCTGCCGTCCTCCGCGGACTTCCCCGGCCTTGCCGCGCCGTCCGCGGCGTCCCCCTCCGCACCGCCCGCGCCACCACCCGCGCACTCGGACGGGACGCCGGGCACCGCGCCGGGCCCGATGCCGTACCCGTCCCCGCACACCGCGCCGGACACCACACCACGGAAGCCCGCCCACGGTGGCCAAGACGGCGACGCCGGCCGGGACGGCGACGCCGACCGGCCGGGCAAGGTGTCCTGGCCCCGCCTGGCGGGCTACCCGGACGCCGTGCCCGCGGCCCCGCCGCCGCGGCACGAGGCGCCGGCGTACGACGTGCCCCGGCAGGCCTCCGGTGACCGTACGGCGGGCCCCGGCGCCGCGCGCCACCCGGAGCAGCCCGTACTGCCCACGGGCCCGGACGACACCGACCGGCAGCTCCGCCGCCGTCGCGTCACGATGTTCCTGGCGGGCGTCGTCGGTGCGCTGCTGGTCATCGCCGCCGCGGTGCTGCTGCTCGACACCGGCGGCAAGGACGACCAGCAGGCCGCGCCCGCGCCGTCGGCCTCCCCGAGCAAGAAGCCGGTGCTGCCGGCGGGGGTGAAGTGCGCCGGGGCCGACTGTGTGGGCAAGGACCCCGAGGCGATGGGGTGCGGCGGCCGGAACGCCATCAGCCCGTCCCGGGGGTTCGCCGGAAGCACCTTGATAGAGGTGCGGTACAGCAAGGTGTGCGGTGCCGCCTGGGCCCGGATCACCGGGGCCGCGCCGGGTGACCAGGCGTCGATCAGTTCGGGTGGCCGCACCGAGAAGGCGGGCGCCGGGCAGGACGGCGACGCGTACACCGCGATGGTGCCGGTGTCCGGGGATCCGGCGAAGGTCACCGCGTGCGGGACGACCGCGGCGGGCGTGAAGGGCTGCGCGAAGCCGGTACCGGCGGGGTCGGGACGGAACGCCGGGTGAGGTGAGCCGGCGGGCGTACGGCGCCGCCGGCTGCCGCCCGCCGCCGGGCGCACCCGAGAACGAGACCCATCTCGGAGAACGAGCCCCAACCCGGAGAAACCCAACCCGGAGAAACCCACCCCCGAGAACGAGACCCACCCCCGAGAACAAGACCCCCCACATCAGCAGGATTGCCCCCGCCGATCCGGGGCAGGGGCATCAATGACCCCCACGGGTGTGGCACCATCCGGCGGCCGTCCGCGCTCCCCCCTCCTTGAGCGGGCGGCCGCCCGCCACGTACCCGCGCGGGTACGCCGGAGCGTCACGGGCGGGCCGGTGAGGCGTTCCACACCGGCCCGGGGGCCGTGCGGTGCGGCGGTCCGATAGCCTGACGGCCGGGTCTCTCGACACCAAGAGATCTCGGTAAATGGGCAGGGGTTCCCACCGCCACCTACGCGGTACGGGGGCTCGCCCCCAGAAAACAGCGCGCAGGAGATCGCCATGACCCGCACTCCCGTCAATGTCACCGTCACCGGCGCGGCCGGCCAGATCGGTTACGCACTCCTCTTCCGCATCGCCTCCGGTCATCTGCTCGGCGCGGACGTGCCGGTCAAGCTGCGCCTCCTGGAGATCCCCCAGGGGCTGAAGGCCGCCGAGGGCACCGCCATGGAGCTCGACGACTGCGCCTTCCCGCTGCTGCGCGGCATCGACATCTCCGACGACCCGAACGTGGCCTTCGAGGGCGCCAACGTGGCCCTCCTCGTCGGCGCCCGCCCCCGTACCAAGGGCATGGAGCGCGGCGACCTGCTGGAGGCCAACGGCGGCATCTTCAAGCCGCAGGGCAAGGCCATCAACGACCACGCCGCGGACGACATCAAGGTCCTGGTCGTCGGCAACCCCGCCAACACCAACGCCCTGATCGCCCAGGCCGCCGCCCCGGACGTACCGGCCGAGCGCTTCACCGCGATGACCCGTCTGGACCACAACCGCGCCATCTCGCAGCTCGCGCAGAAGACCGGCGCGCAGGTCTCGGACATCAAGAAGCTGACGATCTGGGGCAACCACTCCGCGACCCAGTACCCGGACATCTTCCACGCCGAGGTCGCCGGCAAGAACGCCGCCGAGGTCGTGGGCGACCAGGCCTGGCTGGCCGACACCTTCATCCCGACCGTCGCCAAGCGCGGCGCCGCGATCATCGAGGCCCGGGGCGCCTCCTCGGCCGCCTCCGCCGCCAACGCCGCCATCGACCACGTCCACACCTGGGTCAACGGCACCGCGGACGGCGACTGGACCTCCATGGGCATCCCCTCGGACGGCTCCTACGGCGTCCCGGAGGGCCTGATCTCCTCCTTCCCCGTCACCACCAAGGACGGCAAGTACGAGATCGTCCAGGGCCTGGAGATCAACGACTTCTCGCGCGAGCGCATCGACGCCTCCGTCCAGGAGCTGGCGGAGGAGCGCGAGGCCGTGCGCGGTCTCGGCCTGCTCTGACGCCCGGACGGGCGCGCGGCCCGCTGCCGCGCGCCCGCTGACGCGCCCCGCACGCCCGGAGCCCGTACGGAATCCCCGGAATCCGTACGGGCTCCGGCGTTGTGTCACACCTTGGTGTGATCTTCCGGGCGCGCGCCTGACACAGCTCCCCGGCCTCCTCTATGCTGCGGCGTTCACGACACGCAACCCGCCCGTCACCATGGGCGGTTGGTGCCCGGGGGGATTTCTGGTGACTCATACGTACGTGCCGCAGCAGCCCGGCCCGGCCGACGGCCCGCGTTCCGTGCCGCCGCTGCCGCCCGCCGCGCCCAGCGCCAGTGAGGCCACCCGGCTGCTGTGCGCCGGCACCTACCTCGATCCGGCGTACCGCGACACGGTCATCGACGAGCTGTACGTCCATGAAGAGCGCCTGGCGGCCCCGTCGCTGGGCTTCGACGCGGCCCGCGTGCTGGCCCACGCGCTGCGCGCCCGCCGCATGGAACTGGCCTGGGCCGGTGCCGTACTCCTCCTGTGGATCGTGTCCGTCCCGCTCTCCTCCGGGCTGACCCTGCTGTACCTGCTGCCGGTCGCGCTGCTCTCGCTGGCCCCCTTCGTACGGGGCCGCGCCGTGCACCCGCCCTGGTACCGGCGGCTCGCGGGCTGGCTGCTGCGCTGGTACGGGCGGCTGAGCGGGCTGCTCGTGGCCGTGGCGCTGCTGGTGATGGCCTTCGGGAGCGACGACTCCAGCAGTTCGGCGGGGTCGGCGTACGACTTCTCCGGCAGCTCCTCCTCCGGCCTGTCGGACAGCCCGCTGCCGTTCTTCCTGCCCACCGGCCTGTTCGGGCAGAACATGGGCGCGGCGCAGTCGCTGCACGCCTGGGTCGCGCTCGCGCTCCCCGTCGTCCTGGCGTGGGCCGTCGGCGCGCAGCACGGCCAGGTGGCCAAGGTGCTGACCACCGAGCTGTCCCGGGACCGGTTCCCGGACGCCGCGGGTGACCCCGCCGAGCGGGCCGAGGGCGGGCGCTTCCAGCGGCTGCGCCACCGTATCCGTACCGAACAGCACGGCCCGCTGGTCATGTACCGCGCGGCCGACCCGTTCTGCGGCGCGGGCACACCGTACGAGACCTGGTCGCTGTCGGTGGAACTGCGGCCCCGCAAGGACGCGGTGCCCGGCCCGGACGAGGAGGCCGGCGGGCCGCTGCCGCTGGACAACGACGCCGTCCTGCAGCGGATCATCCCCCTGGTCGAAGCGCTCCGTGAGCCTTCCGCACACGGCTCGCCGCAGGCCGCCGCCGCGGTGCGGGACCGGCTGCGCGAGCTGGAGATCGACGAGTGCGTCTTCCTGCCGGTGGCCGGGCTGCCGTCCCGGGCCGCCGCCCCGTACGGCCCGGACGGCTTCGCCGCGCACCGGGCCCGCGCGGTCGAGGAGGGCGGCGAGACCCGGCGGCACTTCCTGCGCGTACGGGTCGGCGGCTGGGGCGAGGGCATCGTCACGACGGTCTTCGTACGGGTCCACACGCAGGGCGGCATGCTCATGCTGGAGGTCGCGCCGCACGTGCTGTGGCCGGTGCGCGCGCTGTACCGGGAGGCCGACCGGATCGCCCACCGCTACCGCCACAACAACCCGTTCGGCAAGGCGGTGTGGGCGCTCGCGCAGACGCCACGCTCCGCCGGGCGCGCGATGACCAGCCTGTGGCGCGGATTCGTGTCCGCCTGGAGCCTGCTCACCGGCGGGCACGGCGGCGCGCTGCCCGACGGCCCAGCGGTCTCGGTGCGCGAACTGGGCTCCGACGGGGACGCCTCGCTCTTCCAGGAGATGGACGTCACCCGCTACCTGAAGAGCATCCAGGACCGGGTGGCGAGCGGGGTGCGCAGCGCGCTGTACGAAGCGGGCTGGCAGACCGACGAGTTCGAGCAGCGGATCGTCAACGTCACCGACGGCGGGGTGTTCATCGAGTCGGCACACGGCGCCATCGGCATCGGCGACCACAACACGATCACCCAGAACGGCGGACTGGGCGGCGCGGCGGGCGCGGCGGCGTCCGGCGCGGCCGGCAGCAAGGCCGCCCAGAGCGCGAAGACCGCGAAGACCGCGAAGAGCACGAAGGCCGCCGACAAGGGCCGGTGACCGCCCGCACACCGACAAAGGCCGACGACCGGCCGCACACCGACAAGGACCGGTGACCGGCCGGTACGGTCCCGCCCCGGCCGGGGCACAATCGTCACCACGGCCGGCGCGCACGGCAGCACAGCGGACGAACGGGGAGGCAGACATGGCAACGGCTGACGGACACCACCGCGGCATCCACATCGGCAAGGTGCACGGCGCCTTCGCCATCGGCGACCACAACACGGTCACCCACAACGAGCACACCGCGGAACGCCCCGGCACCGACCCCGCGCACGAGGAACTGCTCGCCGCCGTACGGCAGTTGCGCGAGGACCTGGCCAGGGTCATCGAGACGCCGCAGGTCACGCTGCTGACCGCCGAACTGACCGACGCCCAGGAAGAGATCGAGACCACCGGCCGCACCGCGCCAGGCCGGCTGGACCGGCTGCGCACCGCACTGGCGGACGCGGGCGCGGTCACCGGAATGCTGGCGTCCGGCGCGGCCGTGGGGCAGGCCGTGGCCGCGCTGCTGGGAGGCTGAGCATGAGCGAGCAGCAGGGGGGCGGCGCGGGCGGGGCGCGCTGGAACGACGAGGAGCAGCGCTGGGACACCGGTGGCCCGGCCCCCGCGCCGTACACGAGCCCGCCGCCGTCCAGGCCCGGCTTCGTCCCCGGCCCCGCACCGTCGCAGGGCGCGGACTTCTTCACCGAGGCCACGGCCGACGGCCCGCGCCTCCCGTCCTACCCGCCGCACCACCCGCCGGGCCACGACCCGGCGGCAGCGCCCGGCACCGGGCTGTCCGCCGCCCGCCCGCGCTCCTGGCCGACGCCGCTCGTCGTCGGCGCGGCGGTCGCCGTGGTCGCCGTGGGGTTCGGCGGCGGGTGGCTGCTGTGGGGCGGCGACGACGGCTCGGTACGCTCCGGCACCGGTACGACGGTCTCGTCACCGGACCCGCACCGCTCGACCGCCGCCCCGGCCGGCGAACCGACCGGCCCCGCCACGGACACGGAGACCGGCAGTCCGTCCGGCTCCCCCTCGGGCGCCGTCCCGTCCGGCTACCGCCTGGCGCGGGACAGCGCCGGCTTCTCCCTCGCCGTACCGCGGGACTGGCAGCGCACCCAGCGCTCGGACGGCGTCTTCTACACCGCCCCCGACCAGCGGTACCTCCTCCAGATCTTCGAGATCACCGAGCCCGACATCACTCCGCACGAAGCCCTGAGAGCCACCTCCGACAGCCTCGCCGACAAGCCCGGCTACGTCGAGATGAGCCTCGGCCCCACCCAGGACATCGGCCTCAGCTCGGGCACCACCGAACTGGTCTACGCCTACGACAGCGAGAAACTCGGCGTCCGCGCCCGCGTCACCGACCGCGCCTTCACCGTCCCCGACGGCCGCCAGTTCGCCGTCCTGGTCCTGGGCCCGGACGCCGACTGGCCGGCCCAGAGCCGCATCCAGCAGACGGCACTGAAGTTCTTCGATCCCGACCCGTCCTGACCTCGGGGCCCGGGCCCGGGCCGGTCCTCAGGTGCCGCTTCCCGTGAGGCGGCCGTGCAGGACCAGGCCGCGCACCAGGCAGCCGAGGGCGGCCGCGGTGGTGAGGGTGCGGACCAGGTTCCAGCGGGTCCAGGGCACCTCGAAGCGTGCCCGTGCCGCACCGAGTCCGGCCGCGCCCAGGTGGGGCGGGTCGCCGGCCGCCGCCAGGGCGTCGTTGAGCGGGATGCTGAAGGCGAAGGTCACGGCGAGTGCCACCACGTGCAGGAGGAGGGCGGCCGCGAGCCAGGGGAAGGCGGCACGGGCGTCGGCGCGCAGGTGCAGGGCGGCGGCCGCCGCCGTGAGGAGTGGGGCGCCGACGAAGACGAGGGCGAACCAGCCGTTGAGAATGGCGGAGTTGACGCGCTGCACCGTCTCCACGAACACGCCGTCGCCGGCTTGGCGCAGCCCCGGCAGTACGGCGCAGGAGAACGCGAAGAAGAGGCCCGCGAGCAGGCCCGAGGCCACGGTGGCGGCGAACAGCGTGCTGGTGCGGAGCGTGTCGTACATGGGCGGACGGTCCTCTGGTCTCGGGTGAAGGGTCAGCTGTGCGGAGCTCTCCGCCCAGTCAAGGGCCGCGCGTCCCGCCCCGGCCATGGCCGGCCCGCTCAAACGCATGTCCGTGCGTCCAGCCGTCCCGCTACGCTCCGCCCATGGACGCCCTGACCGGTCTGCTGGACGGGCCGCGAGCGCGCGGCGCCTTCCTGATGCGCTCGGTCCTCAGCCCGCCCTGGTCGCTGCGCGTCCAGGACGAGGCGCCGCTGACCCTGATGTCGGTGGTGCGGGGCGATGCGTGGGTGGTCCCCGGCGCGGCGCCGGGGGACGCGGCCGGCGGTACGGGCGCGGTGCGGCTGCTGCCCGGCGACGTGGCGGTCCTGCGTGGCCCCGACCCGTACACCGTCGCCGACGACCCGGCCACCGCGCCGCGCGTCGTCATCCATCCCGGCCAGGTCTCCGCGACACCGCGGGGCGAGGCGCTGTGCGAGGCCATGGACCTGGGCGTACGGACCTGGGGGGACGGTCCGGACGGGCCGGTGGTGCTGCTCAGCGGTACGTACCAGATGCGTGGCGAGATCAACCAGCGGCTGCTGCGCGCGCTGCCGCCACTGCTACGGCTGTCCGCCGACGCCTGGAACTCCTCGCTGGTGCCGCTCCTCGAAGCGGAGATCGGCCGGGACGAGCCGGGTCAGGAAGCCGTCCTCGACCGGCTGCTGGATCTGCTGCTGACCACCGCCTTGCGGGCGTGGTTCGCCCGCCCGGAGGCGGCGGCGCCGGGCGGGTCCGGCGCGTACGGCGATCCCGTGGTGGGCCGGGCGCTGAGGCTGCTGCACGAGGAACCGGCGCGGCCGTGGACCGTGGCGGACCTGGCGGCAGCGAGCGGCGTCTCCCGTGCGGCGCTGGGCCGCCGCTTCACCGAACTGGTGGGCGAACCCCCGATGACGTACCTCACCGCCCTGCGCCTGACCCTCGCCGCCGACCTCCTCCGCGAGCCGGACGCCACTCTCGGGGCGGTCGCCCGCCGGGTCGGTTACGGCAGCCCGTTCGCCTTGAGCACCGCGTTCAAGCGGGTACGGGGAGTCAGCCCCCGGGATCACCGGCAGGGCGGCGGTGCCGAGCCGCAGGCGACGGCCTGAAGGCGGCCTCGGCCGGCCCGTAAGGGGACGTATGGCCGGACGTACGGCTGGACGTACGACCGGACGATCGGCCCGGGCCGTACGGCGCCCCTGCCCCTCAGGGAACACCCCCACAAGCCCCCACCAGTGACCCATATCAGTCCCGTCAAACATGCATTCCGGGGGCCGGAAGAGTGAGTCGGGTCACTTTCCTTCGATGTTTCGGCATAGGTAAAGGGGTTCCGGGGAGGGGTCCTCGTTGCTGGTGTGAACCAGTGGCAACAAACCGGAAGTCGAAAGGCAGAACAGACGTGTCGGCAAGCGAGACGATTCACGTAGACGGGGTGTGGCGCTCCGCCGTATCCGGCGCCACTCGGGAGATCCTGGACCCCGCCGATGCGAAGACGCTCGAAGTCGTCGCCGAGGGCGGCGTCGAGGATGCCGACGCGGCGGTCGAGGCCGCTCGCCGGGCCTTCGACGGCGGGGCCGGGGCGTGGCCCCGTACGCCCGTCGCGGAGCGGGCCGCGCTGCTGCGGCGGGTCGCGGATCTGCTCCAGCGGGACCGCGAGGAGATCGCCCTCATAGAGAGCCGGGACACCGGCAAGACCCTCGAAGAGGGCCGGGTGGACGTGGACGACGTCACCAACGCCTTCCGGTACTTCGCCGATCTGGTGATCAACGAGAGCGGCGGGCGGGTCGTGGACGCGGGCAGCCCGGACGTGCACAGCGTCGTGGTGCACGAGCCGGTCGGCGTCTGCGCGATGATCACGCCCTGGAACTACCCGCTGCTCCAGGCCAGCTGGAAGATCGCTCCGGCGCTCGCCGCGGGCAACACCTTCGTGATCAAGCCCAGCGAGGTCACGCCGCTCTCGACGGTGTACCTGGTGAAGCTGCTGGTCGAGGCGGGGCTGCCGGCCGGTGTCGCGAACATCGTCACCGGCGCGGGCCTGCCGGTCGGCCAGCGGCTGGCCGAGCACCCGGACGTGGACCTGTTCTCCTTCACCGGCGGGCTGGTCAGCGGTACGAAGGCGGGTGCGGCGGCGGTCGCGGGCGCCAAGAAGATCGCCCTGGAGCTGGGCGGCAAGAATCCGAATGTCGTCTTCGCCGACTCCTGTGCCACCGAAGAGGGCTTCGACACCGCCGTCGACCAGGCGCTGAACGCCGCTTTCGCGCACAGCGGCCAGGTCTGCTCGGCCGGTGCCCGCCTGATCATCGAGGAGTCGGTGCGGGACCGTTTCGTCGCCGAACTGGCCCGCCGCGCCGAGAAGATCAAGCTGGGCCGCGGCACCGAAGAGGGCGTCGAGTGCGGCCCGCTCGTCTCGCAGCAGCAGCTGGAGAAGGTCGAGGCGTACGTGGCCTCCGCCCTTCAGGAGGGCGCGCAGCTGCGGTGCGGCGGACGCCGCCCGGAGGCCAGTGATGTCCGCCCGGCCACCGGCTACTTCTACAGCCCGACCATTCTGGACGGCTGCCACCGCGACATGAAGGTGATCCGCGAGGAGACCTTCGGGCCGATCCTGACCGTGGAGACGTTCACGACCGAGGACGAGGCCGTCGCGCTGGCCAACGACACCGAGTACGGCCTGGCCGGCGCCGTCTGGTCGGCCGACACCGCCCGTGCGCGCCGGGTCGCCGCCCGGCTGCGGCACGGCACGATCTGGATCAACGATTACCACCCGTACCTCCCGCAGGCCGAGTGGGGTGGCTTCGGCAAGTCCGGCATCGGCCGGGAACTGGGCCCCGCGGGGCTGGACGAGTACCGCGAGAGCAAGCACGTTTACGAGAACCTCCGGCCGGAACCGGTGCGCTGGTTCGCGGGCTGAGGGCCCGTCTGTTCACAGCACCACGCACGCACGAACTTTGCAGAAGGAGCACCACCTCATGCCCGTGTACGACTACGTGATCGTCGGCGGTGGCACCGCCGGTTCGGTGATCGCCTCCCGGCTCACCGAAGACCCGAACGTGAGTGTCGCCGTCATCGAAGGCGGCCCCTCCGACATCGACCGCGAGGACGTGCTGACGCTGCGCAAGTGGCTCGGCCTGCTCGGCGGCGAGCTGGACTACGAATACACCACCGTCGAACAGCCCCGCGGCAACTCGCACATCCTGCACAGCCGCGCCAAGGTGCTGGGCGGCTGCTCGTCGCACAACACCCTGATCTCCTTCAAGCCGCTGCCGTCCGACTGGGACGAGTGGGAGGCGGCGGGCGCCACCGGCTGGGGCGCCAAGGACATGGACCCCTACTTCGGCAAGCTGCGCAACAACATCGTGCGGGTGGCGAAGAAGGACCAGAACCAGATCGCCACCGACTGGATCGAGGCCGCCAAGAGCGCGCTGGGCGTGCCCGAGGTCGTCGGCTTCAACGACCAGCCGTTCGAGGAGGGCGTCGGGTTCTTCGACCTGTCGTACCACCCGGAGAACAACAAGCGCTCCTCCGCCTCGGTCGCCTACCTGCACCCGCACATGGAGGCCGGCGACCGCCCCAACCTCACGCTGATGCTGGAGACCTGGGCGACGAAGCTGGAGCTGGACGGCACCACCGCCAAGGGCGTCCACGTCCGGACCAAGGACGGCGAGGAGGTCTACGTCGAGGCCGCGCGCGAGGTGCTGGTGTGCGCCGGCGCGGTGGACACCCCGCGCCTGCTGATGCACTCGGGCATCGGCCCGAAGCAGGACCTGGAAGCGCTGGGCATCGAGTGCAAGCTCGACCTGCCGGGCGTCGGCGAGAACCTGATCGACCACCCCGAGTCGGTGATCGTGTGGGAGACCGACGGGCCCATCCCGGGCAACTCCGCGATGGACTCCGACGCGGGCCTGTTCGTGAAGCGGGATCCGGACCACAAGGGCCCGGACCTGATGTTCCACTTCTACCAGATCCCGTTCACCGACAACCCGGAGCGACTGGGCTACGAACGCCCCGAGCACGGTGTGTCGATGACGCCGAACATCCCCAAGTCCCGCTCGCGCGGCCGCCTCTACCTCACGTCCAAGGACCCTGAGGTCAAGCCGGCGCTCGACTTCAAGTACTTCATGGACGAGGACGATTACGACGGCAGGACCCTCGTGGACGGCATCAAGCTGGCCCGTAAGGTCGCCGAGGCCGAGCCGTTCAAGAAGTGGCTCAAGCGCGAGGTCTTCCCCGGCCCCGAGGTGACCGAGGACGCGGAGATCAGCGAGCTGGTCCGCAAGGCGGCGCACACCGTCTACCACCCGGCGGGAACCTGCAAGATGGGCGCCAAGGACGACAAGTCGGCGGTCGTCGACCCCGAGCTGAAGATCCGCGGCCTGTCCAACATCCGCATCGCCGACGCGTCGGTCTTCCCGACGATGCCCGCCGTGAACCCGATGATCGGCGTACTGATGGTGGGGGAGAAGGCCGCCGAACTGCTCGTCGATTCCCCGACCCGGGGAGGTGATGCCCGATGACCGCCACCGCCCCCGAAGCCGGTATACCCCAGCCCCGCAAGGCCGCCGACAACCTGACGGCCGAGGACCCCCGGGACGTCGTCTTCTCCGTCCGCAACCTGTGGAAGGTCTTCGGCCCCAAGGCCGAGCGCGTCCCGGAGGACGCCGAACTGACCCGCCTGTCCGCGCAGGAACTGCGCGAGCGGACCGGCTGCACGGCCGCCGTGCGCGACGTCAGCTTCGACGTCCACAAGGGTGAGGTCTTCGTCGTCATGGGCCTGTCGGGCTCCGGCAAGTCCACCCTGGTGCGCTGTCTGACCCGGCTCATCGAGCCGACCAGCGGCGGCCTGGACATGGACGGCGAGGACGTCCGCGCCATGGACAAGACCAAGCTGCGCGAGCTGCGCCGCCGCCGCGCCGCCATGGTCTTCCAGCACTTCGGCCTGCTGCCGCACCGCTCGGTGATCGACAACGTCGCGTACGGCCTGGAGATCCAGGGCGTGCCGCGCGGCGAACGCCGCGAGCGCGCCGCCGAGATGGTGGAGAAGGTCGGCCTCGCGGGGCTGGAGCACCGCCGCCCCGGACAGCTGTCCGGTGGCCAGCAGCAGCGCGTCGGGCTCGCCCGCGCGCTCGCCGTGGACCCCGAAGTCCTGTTGTTCGACGAGCCGTTCAGCGCGCTCGACCCGCTGATCCGGCGCGACATGCAGGAAGAGGTCGTGCGGTTGCACGAGGACGAGGGCCGCACCATGGTCTTCATCACCCACGACCTGGCCGAGGCACTGCGCATCGGCGACCGGATCGCCCTGATGCGCGACGGGAAAATCGTTCAGCTCGGCACGCCCGAGGAGATCGTGGGCTCGCCGGCCGACGAGTACGTCCGCGACTTCGTCCAGGACGTACCGCGCGAGCAGGTGCTGACCGTACGCCGCGCCATGCGCCCGGCCGAGGCCGGCGAGGCGGACACCGGGGCCGCGCTGGCGCCCGACACGCTGGTCGCCGACGCCATCGAGGCCGTCGCCCGCTCCGGCGGCGCGGCCCGCGTGATGGACGGCAAGCGCTGCCTGGGCATCGTGGACAGCACCTGCCTGCTGAACGTCGTCGCCCGCATAGACGCCGGCGAGGTGGCTGCCTGATGTCCGCGTACACCAGCACCGCCGACGCCGCCCTCGCGGCGGCCGGCTGGCCTCCGACGCGGCGGCCCGTACGGGTCGCTCCCGCCCAGGTACGGACGCTCGATCCGCCGAGCCGGACCCGGACCCCTGTCGGTTCCCAGGCCCGGCCCCGTACCCGGCACGTCCCTGCCGCCCACTCCCTGGCGGACCGGCTCCGCGCCGCCGTACAGCGCCGCTGGCACGAGGCCCAGCGCGCCGCGGCGATGCAGATACCGGCCGGCACGGTGAAGCGGGGGCGCGCATGACGGCCGCCACCCCCACCGCGAGCACCCCCGCCGCCGCTCCCGACAAGCAGGGCACTCTCCAAGCCGCCCTCCAGAGCCGCGGCCTCCGCAAGATCCTCATCCTCGCCGTCGCCGCCGCGGTCCTCGTACCGCTCGCGCACGCCAAGTGGTCCAGCGGCACCTGGCCCGGTGACCTGACCGTCGACCTCACCGGCCCGCTCGGCCGGACCAGCGACTGGATCATCGACAACCGCGACAGCCACCCGCTGTTCGTCTACTTCCTCGGCCACCTCAGCAACGCCGTCGTCATCTCCGTACGCGCCGTCTACCAGCTCCTGCTGCTGCTCGGCTGGACCGGCGTCACCGCGGGCGTCACCCTCGTCGCCTGGCGCGTCGCGGGCGTCCGCATCGCCGCGACCGCGCTGATCTCCTTCGCCGTCAGCGGCGTCCTGGACATGTGGCTGCCGACCATGCAGACCCTCGCCCTGATGATCGTGGCCGTCGTCGCCTCGGTCGTGGTGGGCGCCCTGCTGGGCCTGGCGGGCGGCCTCTCCGAGCGGCTGTTCAAGATCCTGCGGCCGGTGCTGGACACCATGCAGGTACTGCCCGCCTTCGCGTATCTGCTGCCCGTCGTGCTGATCTTCGGCATCGGCGTGCCCGCGGCGCTGCTGGCCACCGTCGTGTACGCGGCCCCGCCGATGGCCCGCCTCACCGCCCTCGGCCTGCGCGGCGCCGACCCCGGCGTCCTGGAGGCCGTCACCTCGCTCGGCGCGACCGGCCGGCAGCGGCTGCTGACCGCCCGCCTGCCGCTGGCCCGCAAGGAACTGCTGCTCGGCCTCAACCAGACGATCATGATGGCGCTGTCCATGGCCGTCATCGCCTCCATGATCGGCGCGGCCGGTCTCGGTGACCGTGTCTACCAGGCACTGGCCTCGGTGGACGTCGGCGCCGCGCTCGCCGCCGCCGTACCGATCGTGCTGCTGGCCATCGTCATGGACCGTACGACCGCAGCCGCCGGCGAGCGGATGGGCGCCGACGCGGCCACCCGCGGCCCCAAGCTGCTGCGCGGCTGGTACGCCTGGGCCGGCGTCGCCGTCCTGACCGTGCTCGCCACCGTCGCGGGCCGCCTGGCCGGCTCCACCATCTGGCCCTCGGGCTGGACGGTGGCCATCGCCCGCCCGGTCAACGACTTCAAGGAGTGGATGGTCGACCACCTCTACTCCGGAGTCCCCGTCGTCGGCGGCACCGCCGACTGGGCCGCGCACTTCACCTCCTGGGTCCTGGACCCGCTGCGCGACGGCCTGACGGCGCTGCCCTGGTGGGGCGCGCTGCTCATCGTCGCCACGCTGGCCTGGCTGATCGGCACCTGGCGCACCGCGCTGACCGCGACGCTCGCGCTGGCCGCCATCGGCGTCCTCGGCGTCTGGAAGCCGTCCATGAACACCCTCTCCCAGGTCCTCGCCGCCCTCGCGGTGACCCTGGTGCTGGGCTTCGGCGTCGGCATCCTCGCGGCGGGCAGCAAGCGCCTGGAGGCGATCCTGCGCCCGGTGCTGGACGTCATGCAGACCATGCCGCAGTTCGTGTACCTGATCCCGGTGGTCGCGCTGTTCGCCGTGGGCCGCGCCCCGGCCGCTGCCGCCGCCGTCGTGTACGCGCTGCCCGCGGTCATCCGCATCACCACCCAGGGCCTGCGGCAGGTCGACCCGGCCGCGATGGAGTCCGCCCGCTCGCTCGGCGCCACCCGCTGGCAGATGCTCCGGCAGGTACAGCTCCCGCTGGCCCGGCCCGCACTGCTGCTGGCCGTCAACCAGGGCGTCGTCCTCGTCCTCGCCGTCGTCATCATCGGCGGCCTGGTGGGCGGTGGCGCGCTCGGCTACGACGTGGTCACCGGCCTCGCCAAGGGCGACCTGGCGCTCGGTCTGGTCGCGGGCGTCGCCATCGTCTGCCTCGGCCTGATGCTCGACCGCGTCACGCAGCCGACGCAGCGTCGTACGACGGGGAAGGGAGCCTGATCATGACCCGTACCCGTACCCGCGTGGCCGGGGCCGCCGTGCTGGCGGGGGCGACGCTGCTCGCCCTCTCCGGCTGCGGCAAGGCCGACATGACCAAGCAGGGCTCGCCGTTCCAGGCGCCGGGCGGCCAGCGTTCCGTCACCCTGTCCGTACAGACCTGGGTCGGCGCGCAGGCCAACGTCGCGGTCGCCAAGTACCTGCTCGAACACGAGCTGGACTACCACGTCGACACCGTCCAGGTGGACGAGATCCCGGCGTGGGACGCGCTCAGCCAGGGCCGGGTGGACGCCATCCTGGAGGACTGGGGCCACCCGGAGCAGGAGCAGCGGTACGTCAAGGACAAGAAGACGATCACGGCGGGCGGCGGCAACGGCGTCACCGGCCACATCGGGTGGTGGGTGCCCAAGTACTGGGCCGACAAGCACCCGGACGTGACCGACTGGAAGAACCTCAACAAGTACGCCGACCAGCTCCGTACCTCCGAGAGCGGCAGCAAGGGCCAGCTGATGGACGGCTCGCCGTCCTACGTCACCAACGACAAGGCGCTGGTGAAGAACCTCAAGCTGGACTACGAGGTCGTCTTCGCCGGTTCCGAGGCGGCGCAGATCACCCAGATCCAGCAGTTCGCCAAGCAGCAGAAGCCGTTCCTGACGTACTGGTACGAGCCGCAGTGGCTGTTCAACCAGGTGCCGATGGTGGAGGTGAAACTCCCGGAGTACACCGACGCCTGCGCGGAGAAGGGGGCGAAGGACCCCGACTCCATCGACTGCGCCTATCCGACGACGCCGCTGCAGAAGTTCTTCAACACGGAATTCGCCAAGGGCGGCTCGGACGCCGCGGCATTCCTGAAGAATTTCCACTGGACGAAGGAGAACCAGAACGAGGTCTCCGAGCTGATCGCCGCGAAGGGCATGTCCGCCGACGAGGCGGGCAAGACCTGGGTGGAACAGCATCCGGACGTGTGGAAGAAGTGGCTGCCGAAGAAGTAGCCGTGCGGTAATCGCGGCGGACGCACAGGAAACCAGTCACGGCGTCCGCCGCGGGAAACCCATCACAGCACCCGCCGCGGGAAAGCAGCCGCGGCGGACGCCACCGGGCCGGGCGGGTATGTCTTCGGGCAGACCCGCCCGGCCCGGTCTCCTCCCCAGGTTCCACCGCTCGCGGCACCGGCGTCCGGATAATCGAGGGCATGCCCTCCTCGCCGCCGCCGGCCCGGCCGTACGACGCCGACCCACCGCGCCGGCGCAAGCGCCGCCGTCTGGTCATCTTCTTCGAGGTGGCGGTCGCGTTCTTCTACCTCGGCATCCTGGCGCCCTATTCACCCGCCTTCTTCGAATTGCTGCCGGCCGAGGCGAAGCTCGCCCTGTGCGGCCTGGCGGGGGTGCTGCTGCCCGTCCGCCGGCGGTTCCCCGTCACCGTCCTGCTGCTCCTCGCCGCGTTCGCCGGCGCCCAGCCGGTCTGCGGGATGCTGACGGCCCTCGTCGCCTACGACGCGATCCGCCGCGTGGAGGGCCCGCGCCGCCGCACCGTCGTCCTGCTCACCGCCACCGCCGTCCCGGTGCTCGCCGCAGTCGTCGGCACGGTCGCGACCGGGTACGGGAGCTGGCGTTACGGCTTCGCGCAGGGCGCCGTGGTCGGCGGCGTCGGCATCCTGATCCCCGGCCTGGTCGGCAGCTCGCGCGGACAGCAGGAACGCCTGCTGGTGGCCCTGCGGGAACGCGCAGCCGCCGCGGAGGAGGCCCGCCGGCTCATCGACAGCGCGTCCCGCGTCGAGGAGCGCTCCCGTATCGCCGCCGAGATGCACGACCTGGTGGGCCACCGCCTCAGCCTGATCTCCCTGCACAGCGGCGGCCTGGAGATGGCCCTGGCCACCAAGGCACCCGAGCTGAAGGAGGAGGCCGCGCAGGTCCGCGCGGCCACCCGGGACGCCATGAACGAACTGCGCGCGGTCCTCGGCGTCCTCGGCCCGCTGGGCCGCGACACCGGCACCGAGGCGCTCACCGACGCCACCGGCACCCGCGCGGACATCGACGCGCTGGCCGAGGAGTCGCGGGCCGCGGGCATCACCGTCACCGTCCGCTGGCAGGGCGGCGACCTGGACGGACTGGAGCCGCGGGTACGGCGCGCCGTGCACCGCGTCGTCCGCGAGTCGCTGACCAACGTCCACCGGTACGCGGCCGGCGCGGCCGTCGAACTGGCCGTGGAGCACACCGCCGACCGGGTACGGGTCACCGTACGCAACGGCGCGCCCCCGGCGCCCCCGGAGGTCACCACCGGACTCGGCACCGGCCGCGGCCTGACCGGCCTGCGCGAACGCGTCGGCCTGCTCGGCGGCGAACTGCGCACCGGACCGACCGGGGTGGGCGGCTTCCTCGTCGAGGCGACCGTCCCCGCGCACCCCGCCTCGCCCGCCGCGTCCGCCGCCCGCCCGGACACCTCGCCCGCCGGCCTGACCGCCGAGGAACACCGGCAGTCCGGCGCGCTGCCCGGCTTCCTGCGCCACCTGCCCGGCCTGGCGACCGGCGTCCTCGGGCTGGTCGGGGTGGGCGGCATGCTGGTGTTCGGACTGAGCCTGCTGCAGAGCGCCCGGCCGGGCCCTGAGCCGCTGACCGAGAGCAGCATCCACGTCGGCATGACCCGCGACAAGGTCGAGTCTGCGGCCATCTGGGACGACCGCGTGGTCCGCGCCGCCGCCGCGGGCCACGAGCCGGCCCGCCCGGCCGGCACGGAATGCGTCTATCCGCATCCGGGTGATCCCGATGACTTCGTCGCCGGGCGGATCGAGATCACCCGGTACTGCTTCCGCCAGGACGTACTGGTCGAGATCAAGAAGTTCTGGGTACCCGTCGGCGCCTGAACACGGCCCGCCGATACGGCCCTTGCCCCCATACCTCCGGTCGTTGCTCACCCGTACCCACCGGCGCCCGCTCCGGTTACCGTTCGCACATGGCGGTGGAAGTCTGGTACGCGTACGTGACCCGGTACCTGAAGCCGGTGCTGACAGTCCTCCGGGACCTCCACGAGAGCGAGTGGCGGTCCGGAACCCGGATGGACCCGGTGCCGGGGGCCCTGGAATGGGCCCTGCCGTGGGGGATGGACGACGGCAACGGCCTGGTACGGCTGACCGTCTTCAGCGAGTACGACCCCGAACGCGGCCGGACCTGGGCCCGGGTCGTCGTCGCCGCGGACACCGCCGCCTTCATGGGGCCGGGCACCGGCAGGGTGACGCTGCCCCGCTTCACGGCCTGGAACGGCGGCCGCACCGAGGAGGAACCGGCCGAGAAGCCCGCTCCCCGGCCGGACGCCGGCCTCACCCGCAGGATGGCCGAGGCCCTGCTGACCGGCGTCGGCGGAGCCCCCGGCTCACTCCGTGAGGAGCCGGGCGGCGAATTCAGCTTCGGGGTGGCCATGGACGTGGACAAGTAGACCCTCCGGCCGCCCCGGTTAGCCTGAGCGCATGAGCGATCTCCCCGGCGCGCGTACCGCACAGCCCGTACGCGTCCTCCTCGCCGACGACGAGGAAATGATCAGGCACGGCGTCCGCCTCATCCTGCGGCACGCCGAGGACATCGACGTGGTCGCGGAGGCCACCAACGGTGCCGAGGCGGTCGAACTGGCCGCCCGTACCCCGGTCGACGTGGCCCTCATCGACATCCGGATGCCGGTCCTCGACGGCCTCGCCGCCATCGAACAGCTCATCCGGCTCGACCCCGAGCCGCAGGTCGTCATGCTCACGACCTTCGGCGACGAGGAGAACGTCACCCGTGCGCTCCAGGCCGGCGCCAGCGGCTTCCTGCTCAAGGACGACGGGCCGCAGGAGCTGATCAGCGCCGTACGGGCCGCGGCGGCCGGTGACGCGGTGCTCTCGCCCGGCGTCACCGGGCACGTCGTCAAGCGGATGCTCCAGGGCGGTGGCGGCGGCCGGGCCGGGGCGGGCGGCGCCGACGAGCGGCTCGCCGCGCTCACCGACCGGGAGCGGGAGGTGCTGGCGATGCTCGGCGAGGGCCTGTCGAACCTGGACATCGGCAGCCGGCTGGAGATCGGCCTGGGCACGGTCAAGACGCACGTCGGACGCATCCTCGACAAGACCGGCACCCAGAGCCGGGTACAGGCGGCGCTGCTGGCGCACCAGGCGGGGCTGGCGGGCTGACCCTGCGGCCGCAGCGGCCTCCGCAGCCGTGGCCACAGGCGCATCCGTAACCCCATCCGCAGCCATAGCCGTCACCGCATCCGGGCCATCCGCAGGTCACGTTCGGCAAAAAACTTGTTCCCGGGCGCAACCCCTCGTCACAGGCGTCGCGTGATGCACAGGCATAGTAGAGGCGTCCCCGGCCGGGGGCATGTCCATACATGACGCCTCACCGGACGTACCAGGGGGAAACCGCTCCATGCCTGCCATACGCCGTACCGTCGCGGCCGCCGCCGCGGCGGTCGCACTCCTCGCCACCGCCACCGCCTGCGGCCCGGCCGACGACAAGGCGTCCGCGTCGCCGGGCAGTTCGGCCGCCACTGACCACAAGGACGGCGGGGCGGGCTCGGACGCGGGCGGCGCCGGCCTGCCGGGCGGGCTGCCCAGCAGCCTCGACGACGTCAAGAAGTGGCAGAAGGGCGGCTGGAAGGACTGGGACCAGTGGGCGCGCAAGGCGTCCGAGTTCGCCAACCCGGTCATCAAGGACCTGTGGAACCCGTCCCGGATGGCCGAGGCCAGGAACACGCCGGACGTCACCACGCAGAGCGCCGGCGAGTCCGGCGGCAGCGACCCGGAACCGCGTCCGGTCCAGGCCCGGCAGGTTGCCCGCCCCTACCACCAGCACATGGCCCCCATAGGCAAGATCATGTTCGACAGTCCGCAGGGCCCCATGGTCTGCTCCGGCACCGTCGTCGAGGACCCGGCGCACCCCGGCAAGTCCAACCTGGTGTGGACCGCGGGCCACTGCGTGCACGCCGGCAGGAGCGGCGGCTGGATGCGCAACATCGTCTTCGTGCCGTCCTACAACGACGACGGCCTGCCCATGAGGCAGGTCGGCCGGGCTCCGGCGCAGGAGGTCGCGCCGTACGGAGTGTGGTGGGCGAACTGGGTCACCACCTCCGGTGAGTGGATCGACATGGGCAGCACCAAGTCCGGCAACGCGGGCTCCGCGTACGACTTCGCCGTCCTGCACGTCAAGCCGGAACGGGGCGGCGGCAAGTCGCTCCAGGAGACCGTCGGCGCGGCCCTCCCCGTCTGGTTCGGCGCCCCCTCCGCCGACCGCGTCAGCGGCCTCCAGGCCTTCGGCTACCCGGCGGCGCCCCCGTACGACGGCGCCCGCATGATGAACTGCCCGGCCCGCCCCGGCCGCCTCACGATGGCCCAGGGCACCCCGGCGATGTACCGCATCGGCTGCACGATGACCGGCGGCACGTCCGGCGGCGGCTGGTTCACGAACTACGGCGGCCGCACGTACCTCGTCTCCAACAGTTCCATCGGCTCCCTGAACCACACCTGGCTGGCGGGCCCGCACCTGGGCGCGGAGGCGAAGCGGGTCTTCGACGGGATCAGCCGCAAGTTCGCGTGAACCTCAGCGGGCCACGGCCAACAGCGTGCCGGGCCCCTCCCCGCCCGGCGCCGGCAGGACCCGTGCGTCCACATGGCCGAAACCGGCCCGCTTGAGGCGGCCGACCCAGGCCTCGGACGGATACTGCCAGCGCGACACGGTCAACTCCCGCTCGCGCCCCTCCAGCCACTTGCCCCCCATGGCCTGCGGGCCGTACGCGCCCGGCACCGGCTCGGCCTGAGAGAACGCGAACACGCCACCGGGGGCCAGGCGGGCGGCGACCAGCGGAAGAAGCTGGTCGGGATCGGTGAACCAGACCGCTCCCCACACCGAGTAGATCGCGTCGTACGTCTCTGTGCTCCCAGCCAGGAACGAACACACCTCCCCGTGGACAAAGTCCAGCCCCGGCACCCCCTCCCACCAAACGCGAGCACGCGCGGCCTGAACAGCGGAAAAATCCACACCGGTCACCCGGACACCCCGCCCGGCCAGATACGCGGCTTCCCTGCCTTCCCCCGCCCCGAGATCCAGAGCCCGGCGCGGCGAGCCCAGCAGCCCGGCACCGGGCCCGTGCCCGGGATACTGCGTCCACTCGAACCGACCGACGTCAGGCCGCGGCTGAGCCCCGCCGCCCCGTCCCGGTTTGTACGTGTCCCAGTATTCGGCCGGGGTCTGTGGGGCTCGGGGCATATGGCACCTCGGTGCTGCGGACAGCCCCGCCACTCAGGGAGAGGCGGGGCGAGTTGGAGGGCCGCGTCAGACGGTGGCCTGCCGGGCGAGCTCGACCAGTCCGGCCCATGCGGTGGGGTGCAGGGTCAGGACCGGGCCGTTCGGGTTCTTGGAGTCGCGGACGGGGATTACGCCGTGGGTGGGGAGGAGGTTGGTGGCGACCTCTATGCAAACTCCACCGTTCTCGCTGTACGAGGACTTGAACCAACGGGGTGTTTCGGTGGTCACGGGGTGCCCTTTCGTAGCTGTTCGATCAAGGCCATGGATGACGCTTGGGAGAGCGCTTCAGCCTGTAGCTGATGGTAGGCCGCCAGCAGGGGCAACACCGACACCATGTCCCGCTCCAAATAGCTGTGTTGGGCGGACTCTGCGTACGACATGAGCTTGCGGTCCGGCAGTGTGAGGACGTAGAGCGGCAGGCTGAGCGGGCGGCGCTCGCCCAAGTCGAACGGGGCGATCTGGAGCACCGTGTTCGGCATATCAGCAAACTCGACTAGGCGATCCCACTGGGCGTCCATGACGTCGGGTGTACCGACAGGTCGGCGGATACAGCTTTCGTCCAGCACCACGAAGACCTGCGGTGGATGGGTTCGAGCCAGCGCCGCTTGTCGCTTTGCCACGAGTGCCACTCGCTCATCTGCCTGTTCGGGTGTGATCGCTCCTCGCTTCACGGCGCTCTTCGCGATCACTGTTGCGTACTCCGGCGTCTGAAGGAGGCCAGGAATGACACCTACGTCGTAAAGCCGAATTTCTGCTGCTCGCGCCTCATGCGCCACGTACTCGGGAAGCCCTTCCAGCAGCGCTGGCTGACGCACGGACCGCCCCTGACGTTCGAGTCGACCACCACTGCCCAGGACCTTGTCCGCCAATGACGCGAAGCGGGAAGTTGGGGGGCGGCGGCCATTTTCGACTGCGGAGATGTGTGTACCGGAGTACCCCAAGCGCTCCGCCAGTTCTTCCTGTGTCCATCCGCGCTCATCCCGCAGTGTGCGCAGACGTTCGCCGAAGCGTGCTGCCGGTGAGCGGTCGGGTTCCAGCTCTTTGCGGTTCAACAGCCACCACCTAACTGGTCGTTCAATAGGCGCAAGTTGAACAACCCCCGACTCTAGGCCACGCTGACTCCCTCCGGTAGTGGAACCGTTACGGAGAGGAGCGAACGTGTGACCAGTCCCGGCCGGGAACACCTCACCCGGCTCATGCACTTGTGCGGGCGCGACGGTGTGCTTCACGTACGCACCAGTGGTGACAGCGACCCCGCTCTCAGCCTTCCCCGACCCAAAGGCATGCCCATGACGACGCCCCCTGTAGCGACGCGGCTGGAAATTCAGATCACCGGCATCAGGAAACACTTCGCCGAGTGCGTCACCGAAGTCGGCCGGGAGGCATGCGGTGCCCGTTCCGCCTGCTGGGACAACCCCCTGCGGCCGAACACCTGGATCCGCGCCCACGGCGCGGAGACCGGCCACAAACGCTTCACCAGGCACACGGAAGAACTCGTCAGCATCTTCTCCGCGCCCACCATGGAGCCGGAGGAATGAGAGCCGGCGGCGCATCGGCATCAGTCATCGCGCTGCCGGTCGCATGTCGCTCGTGCCGGTGACTGTCGGTGTGACATGCCCGAACTGGCGGTACAGGGGCGGAATACTCGCCCTCCATCTACCGGAGGGCGCGCTCATGGCTTGGATCTGCCCACGCTGCAATGGTGCTGAGGGGATCGCCTACGTGGCCAACGGAGACGGACTGACTCCCTTCCCTTGTCTGCACTGCGACAAGAACGCCATCTATCCGGCTCCGTCCGGAAGGCAGGCTGTCGGGTCCGCGCCGTGCCGGACCCATGGCTGTTCAGGGGTGGTGCGCGATGTCTTCGAGTATGACCCGAAAGGCAGGCTCTGCCGGGTCACACGGGCCCCGTGCCAGCAGTGTGGGCAGTCTCTGACCGCGGAGATGGACCTTGCCCGAGCAAGCAGAGAACGTGCCATGCCCCGTTCCGGGGTGTGACGGGCCGCGAGACGGCAACAAGATCTATGTCCGCGCCGAGCCGTGCGGCAGGTGCGGTAACTGACCGTCAACGAGACTCGGGCTGGGCCCCCGGCCTGTCCTGGGTGGCCCGCACCCGCCTCCAGTGCTGCCCCTTCTGCTTGTCCTCGCGGACGACGAGGCCCAGTGTGGCCAGTTCGGCCCGGAGTTGTTCGGCGTCTGCTTTTTCGTTCTTCTTCAGGGCGCGGGCGCGGGCCTGGAGCAGGGTGTGTTCGGTGGTGGACAGGTCGGGCTGGCCGGTGACCCAGCGGCGGAAGTCGGCGGCGTGCGGGTCGCCGTCGGGGTGCCATGGGTAGCCGTGCTGTTCGAAGGCGGCGGCGAATCGCTTGGTGTCGAAGTCACCGTGTACGCGGGCCAGTTCGGCAGTGTCGTGGCCGAGCAGTACGAGGTTCTTGCCGTCCTGGAAGACGGCGGCGGTCGCCGCGCGGGGGGCCGTTCGGGTGACCTTGTCGACGGTCAGGACGGCTCGCTCGGGGCCGATCTCGGCGGTCACGTACTCCAGGTCGGCGAGGAGGGCGAGGCCCGCGCCGAGGAGGAGGCCGACGGCCAGGGCGATGATCGACACCAGTGGTTCGGGCGCGGACGCGACGAGTTTGAACGGGCCTTGCAGCGGGGCCCAGGGCAGCGACGCCACCCAGCCCGCCGCCCGGCTGATCAGCCACAGCGCCACCGCTCCCAGGACGGGGAATCCCGCCCACAGCACGGCCCGTTCGCCGGTGGTCGGGCCCACGGTGGTCGGTGCAGGCTTGGCTGTGGTGACTTTGGGGGGCGGGTTCTCGGAGGACATCGGTGGTTCTCCCTGTGGTCGGGTGCGGGCCGGGGCGGAGTCGGGATCAGGTGCCGGGCGGGGGAGTGGGCGGAGAGGCCGCGCCGGGCGTGTCGGTGCTGGTCAGCCAGGTGATGATCTGTCGTAGTTCGGCCGCGTGTGTCGTGGCGTCGAAGTCCGGTTCTCCCGCGGAGAGGTACGCGGCGTCCACGAGGCCCTGGATCCAGGTGGCGACCCGTTCGGGCGGGAAGGGCAGGGGGCGGCCCGCGTCGGCGAGCCGCTGCGTCAGCGTCTCCAGGGCGGTCCGTACCTGCGCGGTGTCGGCCATGATCAGCCGGGCGAACTCCTCGTCCCGGTTGACCTGGAAGACGACCGCCGCCGCGAGCCCCGGTACGAGCGGGTCGGCGAGGTCGGTGAGCAGGTGGTCCACGAGGAGGCGGATGCCGTCTTCCGGGCGGTCCTGGGCGATCGCGCGGGCGCACGCCTCGGCGTTGCGCGGCACGTCGTCGGCGAACAGCGCGTGGAAGATGTCGCGCTTGGTGGCGAAGTAGTGGAAGAGCGTGCCCGAACCGATGCCGGCGGCGCGGCAGATGCGCGCGGTGGAGGTGCCGTCGACGCCGTACGCGGCGAACTCCTGGGCCGCGGCGTCGAGGATATGGGCCCGCTTGCGGGCGTGCTCTTCGGGGTTGACGGTACGCATCGCATTAATAGTAGAGCAGGCGCTCTAGTAATGCTCGGACATGCCGGAGATCGTCAACCCGGGGTTGACGATTGAGGGGCGTCAACTTACGGTTGACGCATGACGGAACCCACCCGCAGCACCCCTCCGATCCGCCTCGACGAGCTGATCGACGCCATCAAGAAGGTCCACACGGACGCGCTCGACCAGCTCTCCGACGCGGTACTCACCGCCGAGCACCTCGGCGATGTCGCCGACCACCTGATCGGCCACTTCGTGGACCAGGCCCGCCGTTCGGGCGCCTCCTGGACCGACATCGGCAAGAGCATGGGCGTCACCAAGCAGGCGGCCCAGAAGCGGTTCGTGCCCAAGGCGCCCGGCGAGGCGTCGGACCTGGACCCCGGCCAGGGGTTCGGCCGGTACACGGAACGCGCCCGGAACGTGGTGGTGACCTCGCAGAACGAGGCGCACGCCGCGGGCAACGACCAGATCGGCACCCTCCACCTGGTGCTCGGCCTGCTGGCCGAGCCGGACGGCCTCGCGGCGCGGGCGATCGTGGCGCAGGGCGTGACGCTGGACGCCGTCCGGCAGCGCGTGACCGAGTCGCTGCCGCCCGCGGCCGCGAAGATGCCCGCGCTGATCCCGTTCGACGCGCAGGCGAAGAAGGCCCTCGAACTCACCTTCCGCGAGGCCCTGCGCCTGGGCCACAACTACGTCGGCACCGAGCACATCCTGCTCGCCCTTCTGGAGCAGGAGGACGGCACGGGCGTGCTGCACGGCCTCGGCATCACCAAGGAGGCGTCCGAGGCCGACATCACCGCGGCCCTGGCCGCGATCGTCGCGGCCAGGGAAGAAGGGAAGTGACCCCGGCCGGGCCGTGACGGCCCGGCCCACCGGTGGCTCAGGCCGTACGCAGTTCCTCCGCCATGGCCTGCACCGCCGCCATCGCCCGCCGGTGCAGCCCGCCCCCGAAGGTGACTCTGGACGCGCCCGCCGCACCCAGTTCACGCGGGGACGGGCCGCCCGGCAGGGCGAGAGCATTGGCCGGCAGTCCGATCCGGTCCGCCAGTTCCCGCAGGACCTGGGGCGGCGCGAGGATCGGGTAGACGCAGTCGGCCCCGGCCTCGGCGTACCGCAGCCCGCGCCGTACCGCCTCCTCCACCTGCGCCGCCAGGTCCGTACCGCCGGAATCGGACCTGCCGGGCAGGAACACGTCGATCCGAGCGTTGATCACCAGCTCGTCCCCGGCCGCGGCCCGGATCTCCGCCAGCCGGTCCGCCTGCCGCCCGGCATCCGTGAGCGCTCCGCTGTGGTGGTCGCTGTCCTCGATGTTGCAGCCCACCGCCCCGGCGGTGGCGATGCGCTCCACCAGTTCCTCCGGCGGCAGGCCGTACCCGGCCTCAAGGTCCGCCGTCACCGGCACGTCCACGGCCCGTACGATCCGGGCGACCGCCGCGAACATCTCGTCCGGCGGCGTGCTCCCGTCCTCGTACCCCAGCGAGGCCGCGATCCCCGCGCTCGGCGTGGCCAGGGCCGGGAAGCCGGCCGCCGCGAAGATCCGCGCGGTCTCCGCGTCCCACGGGCCGGGCAGGACGAGCGGATCGCCCGCCGCCCGGCCGTGGTGCAGGGCGCGCAGCGCCGCAGCGGTCACGCCCCGGCTCCGATGGGCTGGCGGACCGCGACGTTGATGCGGTTCCACATGTTGATGGTGGTGATCAGGGCGATGAGGTGGGCGAGTTCGCGCTCCTCGAAGTGGGCGGCGGCCCGTTCGTACACGGCGTCCGGCACGAAGCCGTCGGTGAGGACGGTGACGGCCTCGGTGAGCGCGAGGGCGGCCTGTTCCCTGGCGGTGTAGTGCCCGGTGGCCTCTTCCCAGGCGTTGAGGAGGTGGATGCGCTCCTCGGACACGCCGGCCTTCTGCGCGTCCTTGATGTGCATGTCGAGGCAGAACGCGCAGTGGTTGATCTGCGAGGCGCGGATCAGGACCAGCTCGGCGAGGACGTCGTCGCCCAGGCCCTTCTTCGCGGCGAGGTGTGCGTTGAGGAGGGGCTGGTAGACGCCCGGGGCGAGCTTGTAGAAGTTGAGGCGGGGGGAGTGGGGGGTGGGCGTGGTGCCTGCGGTGGTCGTGGTGCCTGCGGTGCTCGTGGTCATGGTCATCACGCCTGTCCGGGAGTCATGCGGGTGGACACGCCGAAGCGGTTCCACGCGTTGATGGTGGTGATCAGAGCGATGAGCTGGGCCAGTTCGGCTTCCTCGAACTGACCGGCGGCCCGCTCGTACACGGCGTCCGGCACGAAGCCGTCGGTGAGGACGGTGACCGCCTCGGTCAGCGCGAGGGCGGCCCGCTCCTTCTCGGTGTAGTGGGCGCCGGCCTCCTCCCAGGCGTTGAGGAGGTAGACGCGCTCCTCCGTCTCGCCCTCCTTGCGGGCTTCCTTGATGTGCATGTCGATGCAGAAGGCGCAGTGGTTGATCTGGGAGGCGCGGATCTTCACCAGGTGGACCAGCGCCGGGTCCAGGCCCTTCTTGGCCGCCGCGTCGAGCGCGACCATCGCCTTGTAGACCTCGGGTGCGTTACGGGCGATGCCGACCCGTGGCCGGTGCTCTCCGTGCTGGTGTCCGGACTGCGTTGTCGTCGTCATGCCAGTGACACTATGCCGCCATTGGCACACGGGTATGGTCCATTCACATGGACGATTCCTGGGCCACTTTCGGCCGCGACCTGCACCTGGACCTCGCCGGTACGGGCGGTCTGCGCGCCTCCCTGATGCGGGCCCTGCGCGAAGCCGTCCGTACGGGCCGCCTCGCGCCCGGCACCCGGCTGCCGTCCTCCCGTACGCTCGCCGCCGACCTCGGCATCGCCCGCAACACCGTCGCCGACGCGTACGCCGAGCTGGTCGCCGAAGGCTGGCTCAGCGCCCGGCAGGGCTCCGGCACCCGGGTGGCCCGCCGCGCCGAACCGTCCCGCTCCGCGCCGCCCGCCCGCCGCGCCGCCCGGGCCCCGCTGCCCGACCGCCCGCGCTACGACCTGCGGCCCGGCACCCCGGACGTCTCCGCCTTCCCCCGCGCCGCCTGGCTCACCGCCGCCCGCCGCGCCCTCACCGCCGCGCCCAGCGACGCCTTCGGGTACGGCCCGTCCCTCGGCCGCCCGGAACTGCGCGCGGTGCTCGCCGATTACCTGGCGCGCGCCCGCGGCGTACGGACCGACCCGGACCACGTACTCATCTGTACGGGCTTCATGCAGGGCCTCGGCCTGCTCGCCCGCGTCCTGCGGGACTCCGGCGTCCGCCGGATCGGCACCGAGGCGTACGGCCTCCCCTTCCACCGCGACGTGCTGACCCGCGCCGGCCTGCGCCCCACCCCGCTCCCGGTCGACGCGCACGGCGCGGGCACCGGACGGCTGGCGGACCTGCCCGGCGTGCGGGCGGCGCTGCTCACCCCGGCCCACCAGTTCCCCACCGGCGTACCGCTGCACCCGGACCGCCGCGCCGCCGTCATCGACTGGGCACGCGCCGCCGGGGGCCTGGTGGTGGAGGACGATTACGACGGCGAGTTCCGGTACGACCGGCAGCCCGTCGGCGCCCTGCAAGGACTGGACCCGGACCGTGTCGCGTACCTCGGCACCGCGAGCAAGAGCCTCGCCCCCGCGCTGCGGCTGGCCTGGATGGTGCTCCCCGACCACCTCGTCGACCCGGTGCTCGCCCTCAAGAGCACGGGGGAGTGGCAGACCGCCGCGCTGGAACAGCTCACCCTCGCCGCGTTCCTGGCCTCCGGCGCGTACGACCGGCATGTGCGCGGTATGCGGCTGCGCTACCGGCGCCGCCGCGACCAGCTCGTCGCCGCGCTCGCCGGACAGGCGCCGCACATCCGGGTCAGCGGCATCGCGGCGGGCCTGCACGCCGTACTCGAACTGCCGCCGGGCACCGAGCAGTCCGTCGTCCAGGCGGCCCGCTGGCAGGGCCTGGCTCTGGAGGGGCTGGGCACCTTCGCGGACCCGGCGGCCCCGGAGGCAGGTGGCGCCGCGCTGCGGGACGGCCTGGTCGTGGCGTACGGCAGGCCGCCGGACCACGCGTTCGCGGGGGCGCTGGAGGCGCTGCTACGGGTGCTTCCGCCCGCGCCGTAGACCGCTCGCGGCCGACTCCCCGGCTGCCGCGCCGGCCGGGTCCGGGGCCCCCGGTGCCTCCGCCGTCCCCGGTGCCTCCGCCGTGCCCCGTGCCGCTGCCGCCTCCGGTGCCGCTGCCGCCTCCGCCGCTCCCGGCATCTCCGGCGCTCCCGGTGCCTCCGGCGCTCCCGGCGCCTCCCCGAAGCGCGCCAGCGCGAGCGCGCCCAGCACCGCCAGCGCGAACCCGGCGATCCCCAGCGGTGCCAGCCCGGCCCGCGTACGGTCGCCGAGCCAGACCACACCGACCAGCGCGGGCCCGAGCGTCTCGCCGATCACCATGCCCGCCGTGGCCGCCGTCACCGAACCGCGCTGGAGGGCCGAGGTCAGCAGCAGGAAGGCCGCGCCGCCGCCGACGAGCAGGGCGTACGCGGCGGGGTTGGACACCAGCGCCGCCGGCGCCAGGTCGGGGATCAGGCGTACGGCGACCTCCACGACGCCGAAGCCGAACCCGGCACCCAGCCCCAGCGCCGCCGCCCGCGCCCGGTCGGGCAGCCGCCCGGCCAGTGCGCCCCACACCAGGATCGCCAGCGCGACGGCCAGCACCCCGAAGCGCAGCGCGGTGGACCCCGTGCCCGTCCCCTCCGCACCCGAGGCCAGCCCGAGCAGGGCCAGTCCGCCGCAGACCACCAGGACGGCGGCCCATTCGGCGCGGCTGAGCCGTACGCGCAGCAGCGGTACGGCGACGACCGCGGTCACGGCCAGGCCGGCGGCGAGGGCCGCGCCCACCGCGTAGATCGGCAGCGAGCGCAGCGCGACCAGTTCGAGGAGGAAGCCGCAGCCGTCCAGGGCGAGACCGAGCAGGTAGCGCCACTGGCCGAGGACGCGCAGCAGCAGTCTGGGGTCCACACCCGACCGCGAGCCGGCCCCGGGCGCGGTGGCGCGGGCCGCCACCGCCTGCAGGACCGACGCCGTACCGAAGCAGACCGCCGAACCGAGCGCACAGATCATCCCAAGCAGCACACATCGACTGTAGGCGCGCTCCCCGCCACGGGCCCGTTGCGGCCTGCCGGGGCACGGCCCTTAGTCTGGGCTGGCCGAAAACAGATGCCACAGATGTACGGGGGAAGGCAGGGATGGCAGAGCACACGAAGGCTCGGCGCAGGCTGCGGTCGAGCACGGTGGTCCTGGGCAGCATGGGCGCGCTGGCGGCAGCGCTCACGTCCTGTGGCTCGGAACCGGACAAGCGCTGCGTCGACCGGAACAGCTACGACGCGGTCAAGGGCTACCGGGTCATCGACTCCAAGTCCTGCAAGAGCGGGAGCGGATCGAGCGGCACGGGCAGCACCGGCGGCACGGGCTCGTCGAGCGGCAAGAGCGCCGGCAAGAACAAGGGCACCGCCGGGCGCGGCCAGAAGGTCGACGGCCAGTGGTACTACGGCTCCGACGTCAACGGCCGCTACGCCGACTCCGGCACCTTCAGCAAGAGCACCGCCGTCAACCGCGGCGGCTTCGGCTGCTCCGGATCCAGCGGCGGGTGACCGCGGTGCGTACGCGAAGGGGACCGGCCCGGGGGACGGCCACGTGAAGCGGCACACCGCCCAGCCGCGCCCCGGCTGGCAGCAGACCGTCGAGGCGCAGGGCCTGATCTACCCGCTGACCCGCTACCCGGACGACTCGCTGCGCCCCTACTGGGACGAGAGCGCGTACTACTCCTTCTCGCTGCCCGAGGTCGAGGCGCTGGAGGAGGTCGTCGAGGAGCTGCACGGCATGTGCCTGGCCGCGGCCGCGCACATCGTCGAGCACCGGCGCTTCGCCGACCTCGGCATCGCGGACCCGCGGCTGGCGGAGCTGGTCGCCGAGTCCTGGCGCCGGCGCGCCGAACTGCCCACCCTCTACGGGCGGTTCGACCTGCGCTACGACGGCACCGGGCCCGCCAAGATGCTGGAGTACAACGCGGACACGCCGACCTCGCTGGTCGAGGCGGCGGGCCCGCAGTGGTTCTGGATGGAGGAACGATTCCCCGGCGCCGACCAGTGGAACTCGCTGCACGAACGGCTGGTCGAGGCGTGGCGCAAGCAGGCGAAACTGCTGCCGCCGGGCGCGCCCGTGCACTTCGCGCACTCGGCCGGTGACGAACTCGGCGAGGACCTGATGACCGTCGCCTACCTGGAGGAGACGGCCCACCAGGCCGGACTGGAGACGGTGGCGATCCCCGTCGAGGAGATCGGCTGGGACCACCTCTCCGGCCGCTTCGTCGACCAGCGGCTGCGCTTCATCCGGGCCTGCTTCAAGCTCTACCCGTGGGAGTGGCTGGCCACCGACGCGTTCGGCCCGCACGTGCTGGACACCCTCGACAACGGCGGCGGCACCGGCACCACCCTGTGGATCGAGCCCGCCTGGAAGATGCTCCTCTCCAACAAGGCACTGCTGGCGATCCTCTGGGAGCTGTACCCGGGCCACCCGAACCTGCTGCCGGCCTACCTGGACGGGCCGCGCGAACTGGCGGACGGGCCGGACGCACCCGGGTACGTGGCCAAGCCGCTCCTCGGCCGCGAGGGCGCCGGCGTCACCGTCCACCAGCCGGGCGCGGCCCCCGTCGTACGCGACGAACCGTGCTGCTACCAGGAGTTGGCCCCGCTGCCCGACTTCGACGGCAACCGGGTGGTGCTCGGCGCGTGGGTCGTCGAGGACGAGGCGGCGGGGCTCGGCATCCGCGAGTCGGCGGGGCTGGTCACGGACGAGTACGCCCGCTTCATCCCGCACGTGATCCTCTGAGGCGTTCTCGCGGGGCCGCGCCGCACGGCCCCGCGAGGACCGCGGTCACCCGCCCAGCACCGCCCGCAGCTGGTCCAGCCCCCAGTCCAGGTCCTCCTTGCTGATGACCAGCGGGGGCGCCAGCCGGATCGTGCTGCCGTGGGTGTCCTTGACCAGCACCCCCAGCTCCATCAGCCGCTCCGAGATCTCCCGGCCCGTCCCCAGGGACGGGCTGATGTCGACCCCGGCCCACAGCCCGCGACCGCGCACCGCGTCCACCGCGCCGCCGCCCACCAGCAGCCCCAGCTCGTGGTGCAGGTGCTCGCCCAGTTCCCTGGCGCGCTGCTGGTACTCGCCCGTCCGCAGCATCGCCAGCACCTCCAGCGCCACCGCGCACGCGAGCGGGTTCCCGCCGAACGTCGAACCGTGCTCGCCCGGCCGGAACACGCCCAGCACCTCACGGGAGGAGACCACCGCCGACACCGGCACGATGCCGCCGCCCAGCGCCTTGCCGAGCACGTACATGTCCGGCACCACGTCCTCGTGCTGGCAGGCGAAGTCCCGCCCGGTCCGGCCCAGGCCGGACTGGATCTCGTCCGCGATGAACAGCACGTCGCGCGTGCGGGTCAGCTCCCGGACGCCCGGCAGGTAACCGGGCGGCGGCAGCAGGACGCCCGCCTCACCCTGGATCGGCTCGATCAGCACCGCCACGGTGTCCTCGTCGACCGCGTCCTCCAGCGCCGCCAGGTCGCCGTACGGGACGATCTCGAAACCCGGTGTGTACGGGCCGTAGTCCGCGCGGGCCTCCGGGTCGGTGGAGAAGGAGACGATGGTGGTCGTACGGCCGTGGAAGTTGTTGTCCGCCACGACGATCTTCGCCCGGCCGTCCGGGACGCCCTTGACCCGGTAGCCCCACTTGCGGGCGGTCTTGACCGCCGTCTCGACGGCCTCCGCGCCGGTGTTCATCGGCAGCACCATCTCCATGCCGCAGAACTCCGCGAGCCGCGTACAGAAGTCGGCGAACCGGTCGTGGTGGAAGGCGCGCGAGGTCAGCGTCACCCGCTCCAGCTGCGCCTTGGCCGCCTCGATCAGACGGCGGTTGCCGTGGCCGAAGTTGAGCGCCGAGTACCCGGCGAGCATGTCCAGGTAGCGCCTGCCCTCCACGTCCGTCATCCAGGCCCCCTCGGCGGAGGCCACGACGACGGGCAGCGGGTGGTAATTGTGCGCGCTGTGGGCTTCGGCGACGGCGATGCTGCGTTCCGTGGACGTCGTGGGGGTCACCATTGACTCCGTTCGGTATGCGGGCGATCCCGGGCGAGAAAATCCCGTTGGGCGGACGGTATGCGAAGAAAGGTTGCGCCGCACACCCCCCGTTAGACTGGCCTCGCGCACCGCGACTGGCGCACGGGGAAGCGACCCCGAGGGAGCGGCGCGCGGCCGTCGGAAGGCGGCCGCCACGAGGTGCCGCCCGCCTGGGCACCCCGGGAGCACGACCGGTAAGCCGAACCGAACCCGATCGCCCCGGAGGACCCGGCATGAGCCGTCCCCTGTCCCACCCCGCCCTCGCCGCCGCCGACCCCGAACTGGCCGCCCTGGTCGGTGCCGAGGAAACCCTCCAGGCCGAGACACTGCGCCTGATCCCCTCCGAGAACTACGTCTCCACCGCGGTGCTCGAAGCCACCGGCACCGTCCTGCAGAACAAGTACAGCGAGGGATACGCCGGCCGGCGCTACTACGAAGGCCAGCAGAACATCGATCGTGTGGAACGGCTGGCGATCGAGCGCGCCAAGGCCGTCTTCGGCGTCGAACACGCCAACGTCCAGCCGTACTCCGGCTCGCCCGCCAACCTCGCCGTCTACCTCGCCTTCGCCGAACCCGGCGACACGGTGATGGGCATGTCGCTGCCGATGGGCGGCCACCTGACGCACGGCTGGGGCGTCTCGGCCACCGGAAAGTGGTTCCGCGGCGTGCAGTACGGCGTACGGGCCGACACCGCCCGTATCGACTTCGACGAGGTGCGCGACCTGGCCCTCAAGGAGCGCCCCAAGCTGATCTTCTGCGGCGGTACGGCCGTACCGCGCACCATCGACTTCGCCGCCTTCGCCGAGATCGCCCGCGAGGTCGACGCCGTCCTGGTCGCCGACATCGCGCACATCGCCGGACTGGTCGCGGGCGGCGCCCACCCCTCGCCGGTACCGCACGCCGACGTCATCTCCACCACCACCCACAAGACGCTGCGCGGCCCGCGCGGCGCCATGCTGATGTCCCGCGAGCAGTACGCGAAGCCCCTGGACAAGGCCGTCTTCCCCGGCCTCCAGGGCGGCCCGCACAACCACACCACCGCCGCGGTCGCGGTCGCCCTGCACGAGGCCGCGCAGCCGTCCTTCCGCGACTACGCGCACGCCGTCGTCGCCAACGCCCAGGCCCTCGCCGAACAGCTGTTGGCCCGCGGCTTCGACCTGGTCTCCGGCGGCACGGACAACCACCTGATCCTGATGGACCTCACCCCCAAGGAGGTCCCCGGGAAGATCGCCGCCAAGGCCCTGGACCGGGCCGGGATCGTGGTGAACTACAACACCGTCCCCTTCGACCCCCGCAAGCCGTTCGACCCGTCCGGCATCCGCATCGGCACCCCGTCGCTGACCTCGCGCGGCCTGGGCACCGCGCACATGCCGCAGGTCGCGGACTGGATCACCCGGGGCGTCGAGGCCGCGGGCGCGGGCGACGAGGACGCGCTCACCACGATCCGGGCCGAGGTCGCCGAGCTGATGGGTGCTCACCCGGCGCCCGGGTTGGTCGCTGACCGGTCCTGATCGGTCCGGGGCGGGGACGGGGGGTGGGGCCTGGCCTCCGGGGGTCAGGTTTCGGTCCGGGGAGCGGGGCGGGGGCCGTACCGGCCCGGACCGGGGGCGTACGGGGCGCGGGGCCGGCCCCGCGCCCCCTACGCCGGGCCCCCCACCCCCGCCCCCCGGGCCGTG